>NZ_CP114176.1:1250840-1563550 GCF_027186265.1 Lentibacillus daqui
GAAATTACATGTCCGAAGAACGTATTTATGATGTTATTATTGCTGGTGCCGGTCCCGCTGGCATGACAGCTGCGGTATATGCATCACGGGCAGATCTGGACACACTAATGATTGAACGAGGAATTCCCGGGGGGCAAATGGCCAACACGGAAGATGTGGAAAACTACCCGGGTTTTGACAATATATTAGGTCCGGATTTGTCGAATAAAATGTTTGAACACGCAAAGAAATTTGGTGCAGCATATGCATATGGTGATATTAAGGATGTAGAAGATCATGGTGAATATAAACTGATCAAAGCGGGCAAGCATGAATACAAAACTCGTGCCTTAATCATTACAACCGGGGCACAATATAAAAAATTGGGCGTACCAGGTGAAGAAGAACTTGGTGGTCGCGGCGTATCATATTGTGCCGTTTGTGATGGAGCTTTCTTTAAAGGAAAAGATCTGGTCGTCATCGGTGGTGGTGATTCCGCGGTAGAAGAGGGGATGTATTTAACCCGGTTTGCCAACAAAGTTACGATCATTCACCGCCGTGATGAATTGCGGGCACAAAAGATTATTCAACAGCGTGCATTTAATAACGATAAAATTGATTTTATCTGGAATACTGTTGTGGACACGATCAATGGTCCAGATGGTAAAGTAAGTAGTGTATCACTGCATAACAAAGAAAACCGGGAGAAAAGTGAATTCCCGGCCGATGGAGTATTTATCTATATTGGGATGGTCCCATTAAGTGAACCGTTTAAGTCACTTGGCATTACGAATGAGGATGGTTACATTCCAACTAATGAAAACATGGAGACAAGTATACCAGGTATTTTCGCTGCCGGAGATATTCGGGAAAAGGAACTTCGCCAAATTG
Organism: Lentibacillus daqui; assembly: GCF_027186265.1. Classification (NCBI taxonomy): domain Bacteria; kingdom Bacillati; phylum Bacillota; class Bacilli; order Caryophanales; family Bacillaceae; genus Lentibacillus; species Lentibacillus daqui. The sequence continues at coordinate 1,251,711 of NZ_CP114176.1, forward strand.
TGACAGCGACAGGCGATGGCAGTATTGCTGCAGAAGCGGCACAAAGTTATATTGATGATTTAAAGGAAGAATTAAACACAGCTAAATCATCGTAAAAAATGAAGTAATTGCATTTTAACGTCACTGTAACACGCGCGAAACATTGAGGGGGTATAATAAAACATAACTAATTGACCCCCTTTTAATAGATAAATTAGTTTTTGACACAGGCACTTGTTGCCTGTGTATTTTTTTGTGCAGCCTCTATTCTAATCATATATTTGTTGCTCCCTCGGTTTTTACTGTATAATAGTAATGATGAATTAAAATGAATTCCTCGCTAGAAAGAGGTGTACATATGCAGCGGGTTACAAACTGTATATTAATACATGATGATCACGTATTAGTCATAAAAAAACCAAGACACGGGTGGTATGCGATCCCAGGTGGAAAGATGGAACAAGGGGAATCCATTAAGGAATCTGTTCAAAGGGAATATTGGGAGGAAACGTCATTAACGTTAAGTCATCCACGTCTGACAGGGGTTTTTACATTTAACATTTTTGATGGAGAAGATGTTATTCAGGAGTGGATGATGTTCACCTTTGTTTGTCATCATTACACGGGTGAGATGACAACGTATTGTCGGGAAGGGGAGCTTGAATGGGTTCCACTTGGTCGTGTGCATCAATTGCCAATGGCTGAAGGTGACCATAAGATTTTTCAACATGCTTTCACGTCAAATGAATTATTATACGGCACATTTCAATATACAAAAGCGTACGAGTTGCTTGATATGCGGCTAGATCCGGCTGATTCCGCCATATAGGGCGAGGAGGATGTATAATGAGCGAAATGGAACAGGAAACGAAATTAGTTATTATTACCGGGATGTCTGGCGCAGGAAAAACCGTTGCCGTACAAAGTTTTGAGGATCTTGGTTATTATTGCGTAGATAATCTCCCTCCAGCACTGTTGCCAAAATTTTTAGAGCTTATGCGAGATGCAACAAATAATATTAGACGGGTTGCTCTAGTAATGGATCTGCGTGGGCGTGAATTTTTTGATTCGCTGTTTGAGGCGCTTGATGTGTTGGGTGAAGCGGATTGGCTTGAGGAACACATTATCTTTTTGGATGCTAAGGACGAGACCCTTGTGACAAGATATAAAGAAACGCGGCGTTCCCATCCATTAGCAGTTGGCGGTCTGCCGCTTAAGGGGATTAAGCAGGAGCGGAAAATACTGGATGAACTAAGGGGGCGGGCGCAACGGATAATTGATACAACAAATCTGAAACCGCGTGAACTGCGTGAAAAGATTTTAAAGGCTTATGCAGAAGATAAACAAGAGATTTTTTCTGTTCATTTGGTCTCATTTGGTTTTAAATATGGGGTACCGATTGATGCGGATTTAATGTTCGATGTCCGATTTTTACCAAATCCGCATTATGTTCCACATTTACAGCCTTTAACAGGACTGAATCAGGATGTTGCATCATATGTATTTAAATGGACGGATACACAGAAATTTAGCGAAAAAGTTCTTGATTTACTGCAATTTATGCTGCCACAGTATAAAAAAGAAGGGAAATCCCAATTGGTCGTGGCGATTGGATGTACGGGTGGGCAACATCGCTCGGTTACGTTGGCAGAATACTTTGCAAAGCAATTATCAACCGGGTATATTACGCATATTACGCACCGGGATATTGATAAACGGAAGGGAAATCGTATATGAACAGCAAAGCCCGAGCAAACGTAGTTGTAATTGGTGGTGGAACAGGAATGCCGGTTCTTCTGCGTGGCTTAAAGGATTTACCAATTCAGCTAACAGCCCTGGTAACTGTTGCCGATGATGGTGGCAGCACCGGCAGATTACGGTCGGAAATGGCTATGCCTGCCCCGGGGGATATTCGTAATGTCATCGCTGCTTTATCAGATGCAGAACCAATGTTGCTTGACCTATTCCAGCATCGATTTGCCAATGGAAATGGGCTGTCCGGCCATTCGATGGGCAATCTTTTGCTGGCTGCTATGACATCAATAACAGGAGATTTCTATACTGGAATTAAGGAAATCTCACGTGTGCTTAATGTAAAAGGAAAAATTTATCCAATATCCAATGAAAATATGTCACTTCATGCGAAAATGACCGATGGTTCGATTGTTTCGGGTGAATCAGCCATTCCAATGGCCCATAAACGAATTGAACGGGTATTTTTAAAGCCCCAGCCAATTAAACCATTACCAAATGCGGTAAAGGCCATTGAACAGGCAGATCTGATTGTCATCTCCCCAGGGAGTTTATACACGAGTATTATGCCAAACTTGATCATTCCACAAATTGATATGGCCATCAGGGAAGCGAAAGGTCGTGTGGTTTATGTATGTAATGTCATGACCCAGGCAGGGGAGACAACTGGATATACAGCCAGTGATCATGTGAAAGCCATTTATGATCATGTCGGTGAAGGCTGTATAGATTCAATTATTGTTCATAATGAACCAATCAGCAAGTCCGTACGAAGTGTTTATGCCGAAGAAAACGCGGACCCGGTAGTTTACGACATAGATCAGCTGCTTGCCATGAATTTACAAATCATTGAAGGCGATATTATCGACCATTCAAAAATGACATTGCGCCATGATACGCAGAAAATTGCCAAACTGCTTTATTCTATTATTGATCAATGAACAGAATGGCCTGCTAATTATTTCTGTTTGTTTCAAATTCGATGAAACGATAAGGGGGGTGTGAAGGGATGTCTTTTGCTTCAGAAATAAAGAAAGAGCTGACTTCCATAGAGGTGGATGAATGCTGCAAGACTGCGGAATTGGCAGCATTAATCCGTATGAATGGTGCTATCTCCCTTTCCAGACAGGCATATTTGCTTGATGTGCAAACAGAAAACGCCGCTATTGCCCGCCGCATTTATACATTAATTAAATCTTCCTATCCGCTGCCAGTGGAATTGCTTGTCCGTAAAAAAATGAAATTAAAGAAAAATAATGTATATATCGTTCGTTTAAAAAAGGATGTACGCAAACTGTTGGTTGATCTTGATATTCTTGAGGAACCATATACATTTGTGCGGACAATTTCCAACCAGTTTTTAAATCAAACCTGCTGTCAGCGGGCCTATTTACGTGGCGCTTTTTTAGCTGGAGGATCCATTAATAATCCGGAGACTTCCTCTTACCATTTGGAAATATTCAATTTTTATCAGGAACATAATGATGCCCTATGTGACCTGTTAAACAGCTTTGACCTAAAAGCACGTAAACTGGAACGGAAGAACGGCTATATAACGTATATTAAGGAAGCCGAAAAGATTACCGAGTTTTTAAATTTAATTGGGGCACATAATGCTTTATTTAAATTTGAAGATGTCCGGATTGTTCGTGATATGCGAAACTCCGTTAATCGTCTAGTGAATTGCGAGACAGCAAACCTGAATAAAACAATTGGTGCAGCTTTCAGACAAATTGAAAATATTAAATTTATTGAACAAACAGTCGGATTGGATGCATTGCCGGAAAAACTTCGTGAAATTGCGATATTACGCATTCAATATGAAGATGTCTCATTAAAGGAATTAGGGGAATTGGTTAAGGGCGGCAAGATCTCCAAATCTGGTGTAAATCACCGTCTAAAGAAAATTGATGAGTTCGCCGATAAATTACGCAACGGCGAAAAGTTGGGCGCATTAAAAGAGTAAATACGATGCAATTACCATGTATTTCATGGTATACTATAAACTATTAGAAAGCACCTCCTGTTTATGGAGGTTGCTTCGATTAAATGTATGACAGCGTTTACAAAAAGGAAGGATGATGGTAGTGGTTGAGAGGTCTGTGACAGTGGAGCTTGAGACAGGATTACAGGCAAGACCGGCAGCACATTTTGTACAGGAGGCAAATCGATATGGTTCTCATTTATTTTTGGAAAAGGATGGGAAACGAATTAATGCCAAAAGTATTATGGGATTGATGAGTCTGGCGATAGGAACTGGTGAGACCATTACATTAATTGCCGAGGGTGCTGATGAGGAGGTTGCCATTAATCATTTGGCTTCGTTTGTTACAGAAACATAGAAAATGGAGACTAGTTACCAGAGCTGGACATGACTTGTGTTACAGCAATACATTCTATAAAACAAATGAGGCAGATCCCGCAAGACCCGCCTCATTTATTTTTATTTTCTTATCTATCTTTTTCATTGTTTCGTTCCAGCACTTTATCGATCAAACCATATTCTGCTGATTTTTGCGCGGACATGAAATTATCACGTTCCGTATCGTGTTCGATTACCTCCAATGGTTGACCAGTACGTTCAGACATAATACGATTCATGCGTTTTTTGATTTCAATGATCCGTTTAGCATGAATTTCAATATCTGTTGCCTGACCTTGGGTACCTCCTAATGGCTGGTGAATCATAATTTCACTATTTGGCAGAGCATAACGTTTACCTCTTTCGCCGGCGGTTAATAAGAATGCTCCCATGGACGCGGCCATTCCGGTACAGATCGTTGATACATCGGGTTTAATAAATTGCATCGTATCATAAATAGCCATACCAGCTGTGATGGAACCACCTGGCGAGTTAATGTAGATGGAAATATCTTTTTCCGGGTCCTCGGCTTCCAGGAAGAGTAATTGAGCAACAATAGAGTTTGCCACATTGTCATCGATGGCACTGCCAAGCATAATGATTCGGTCTTTAAGTAGTCGTGAGTAAATATCATATGCCCGTTCTCCGCGATTGGTCTGTTCAATAACTGTAGGGATTAAATTCATGGTTAGTTCCTCCTTCTTTCAATTGATCCATTTAAGAGGATGTTCAAAAAGTCCGGTAAAAATGACTTGCCCCTGCAAAAGGGGTATGCCGACGCCTGAGCGCAAGCCCGTTTTTAGTCGGCCTTCCTTTGAAGCTCGTATTGGCTTGCTTTTCCGCTCCTCATGTACCTTTTATGTACACTCCGGTGCTCAAAGCTACGCCTCCTAGAACTTCTCGGTCCTTTTTATCCTCCTTTTTGAACTCGCACTTTTAGATTGGATAGTTTCATCATACCTAATAGGTCAAAAAAGGTCAAACAAAAACGATCGACATGAACCGCAACCTTTTAAAACCAGCCCTAAAACCGTCTGCAATCCAGGGTGTTTCTTGTATCACGAAATTCCGCTTCTTCCATCATTCCCTATTATACAGAATATAAACTTTATTTATTGAACTTCCAAATTCATTACGTGGAGCACCATTTTTACCAGATCCTTTGTACATTCTCTTTTAATGGTTTTTTAATTGCTTTTGATGTATTGGTTTGTATCGTGGGAATTCCGACCTTTGATAATTTGATTTTCAGGATGAATATGATACATGGGTGGTGACCTGCTTTGGGGGATTTTCTCTCTTTTTCCAAATTTAGTGGAAAAAATTTGTTATGTCAATGTCAAATGAAACTTTTTCTGTGAAGAGATGATTTTCAGTGGTTTGCAAGGGAAGAGAAAGAATAAATTTGTAAAAAAAGGCTTGTATTTGTAAACTAAAGAAGTTATAATGTTCATTGTGCGTTAATTAATCCGAAATGCGCCCGTAGCTCAGTTGGATAGAGCGTTGGTTTCCGGTACCAAGTCTGCCGGGGGTTCGAATCCTCCCGGGCGCGCTTAAATAAAGCGGCAAGGAAGTAAACATTTGCTTACTCCCTTGCCGCTTTTTCATTGCTAATAGACTTCTAACATCAGAATTTCGCGTGAAGTAATACATACCACAAAAGGACTTAAGCATATCATTATAAAATTTCCCGGGATTATGGCACAATTACAGATAAGGGTTATGGACATGCTACACCATAACAGAATAATGGAGGTTCCGGATGATTAACGTTATTTTTTACACGAAGGAAAATTGCCCATTATGCGAGAATGCATTGGCTCTTTTGAAACTTTTGCAACAAGATTATTCATTTGATATTGATACACGGGATATCTATAGCAATGACAACTGGCTGGAAAAATATCAATTACTTATCCCATATGTCAAAATAGGTGCAGTTGAACTTGATTGTGAACAAATAAATTTGGCTACCCTTGAAGACGCAATAAAAATGGCAAATTGATATTTATAAGTTGAAATTATCCTGCACTATGATAAAATAAAATTATACAAAGATTCTTTGTGTAATTTTTTTGCTCCAATCGGGACATATTATGACCTATCGGGACATTATTGATCCAACAAAAGGGGCTTGTCGATGCGAGCTTTAATTGATTTACAAAAAAAATTATTCCCAGATTTGCTGCAAATCATGCAACAACGCTATACCGTATTGAAAAGTGTCAGCATGTTTCAGCCGATTGGCAGGCGAGGTCTTGCGGAACAGGCGGGTATGACTGAACGCTCGGTTCGTGGTGAGGTAGATCTACTGCAGACCCAAGGGTTGTTGGATGTAACCTCAAAAGGAATGCTTATTACGGATGAGGGGAAAGTAGTAGTAAAGCAAATGGCTGCTTTTATGAAAGAAGTCATGGGAATAACAGTTTTGGAAGAACAACTGCAGGATATATTACATGTAGAAAGAGCGATTGTTGTTCCTGGTAATAGCGATGATGAGGATTGGGTAAAACTAGAAATGGGCAAGGCGTGTGTATCGTTTCTCAAAACGATTGTGGCGGACAATCCGACGCTTGCTGTAACCGGTGGGACAACGATGGCTGCTGTGGCACATGCGATGTATCCTATCGGCGATGCTGTGCCATGCCTGTTTGTGCCAGCAAGGGGCGGCATTGGTGAAAAAATGGAGAATCAAGCGAACACAATTGTTGCTGAAATGGCACAAAAGGCAAAGGGGGCATATCGTTTGTTGTATGTTCCCGACCCATTAAGCGAATCATCATATCAATCAATGATTCAGGAACCATCCATACAGGAAGTTTTACAACTGATCCGTAATGCTGACATTGTCTTGCATGGGATTGGTGATGCGCTAACGATGGCCAAACGGCGGAAAACAACTGATCAGGTTATCCGGCAGCTAATCGATCATAAAGCAGTTGGTGAGGCATTTGGTTATTATTTCAATAATCAAGGTGACGTCGTTCACAAGGTACGTACAATCGGCATGCAGATGGAAGATCTGACAAAAGCAAACTATGTCATTACAGTTGCTGGTGGCGCCTCAAAGGCACAAGCTATTACATCTTATTTTAAATGGGGTAAAAGTAATTTGTTTATCACCGATGAAGCCGCGGCAAAAAGGATTTTAAGGGAATAATCTCTTTAAAATATTAAGTTCATGGGAGGACTATCAAATGACAGTAAAAATAGGTATTAATGGATTTGGACGTATTGGACGTAATGTATTTCGCCAAGCATTAAAAAATGATGCAGTAGAGGTTGTTGCAGTGAATGATTTAACCGATGCTGACATGCTTGCACACTTATTGAAATACGATTCCGTACATGGGAAATTGGAAGAAGAAGTTACTGTAAATGGTTCTAATTTAGTTGTTGGCGGCAAAGAAATCAAAGTATTGTCCGAACGTGATCCAGCGGACTTGGGCTGGGGAGACCTCGGTGTACAGGTAGTTATCGAATCAACCGGTCGTTTCACCCATCGCAACGATGCCCAAAAACACTTGGATGCTGGTGCCAAAAAAGTAATCATTTCAGCACCAGCTAAAGAAGAAGATTTAACAATGGTAATGGGTGTCAATGAACAAGATTATGATCCGGCAAAACACCATGTATTATCAAACGCATCATGTACAACTAATGGCATTGCACCACTTGCTAAAGTATTGCATGAAAAATTTGGTTTAAAACGCGGTTTAATGACTACTGTTCATTCCTATACCAACGATCAGCAAATTCTTGACCTGCCACACAAAGATTACCGTCGTGCCCGTGCAGCTGCACAAAATATTATTCCAACAACAACCGGTGCGGCAAAAGTAGTTGGTAAAGTATTGCCAGAACTTAACGGTAAATTAAACGGTATGGCCATTCGTGTACCAACACCAGATGGTTCAATCATTGATTTAGTTGCTGATCTTGAGCAAAATGTAACTGCTGAAGACGTCAATGAAGCATTCAAAGAAGCTGCAAATGGTGATTTGAAAAATGTCTTGGAATATACCGATGAACCGCTTGTTTCTTCCGATATTGTTGGCAACAGTCATTCCTCTATTTTTGACAGTTTATCAACAATGATTTTGGAAGATAACATGGTGAAAGTTGTTTCCTGGTATGATAATGAAATGGGTTATTCAACCCGTTGTGTGGATATGGCCGCATTCATAGGTGAACAAGGACTATAAGGTAGAATTAGGGTATAATGGGGGAGGATGGCTATTCCTCTCCCTTTTTCATTAGATTAGAAATGACAGATAAAGGGAACAACAAAACCGTACATACTTTTCAGGGAGGCTCTTTATATGAATAAGAAAACATTGACAGACCTTGATGTGAAAGGTAAGAAGGTCTTTTGCCGTGTCGATTTTAACGTGCCAATGAGCGATGGGAAAGTGACTGATGATACCCGCATTAAGGCTGCATTGCCGACCATCGAGTATTTAACGGAAAATGGTGCGATTTTAATCCTGGCAAGTCACCTTGGCCGTCCAAAGGGGAATGTGGTAGAAGAACTGCGCTTGGATCCAGTTGCTAAGCGATTGAGTGATCTAATTGGCAAGGAGGTCACTAAAACCGATGCTGTTTATGGGGAAGAAGTGAATCAAGCCATTTCCCAACTTGAAAATGGGGATATATTACTGATTGAAAATGTCCGTTTTGAGCCCGGTGAAGAAAAAAATGATCCCCAACTGATTGAGGCGTTTGCGTCCATGGCAGATTTATATGTGAATGATGCATTTGGTGCCGCCCACCGTGCTCATGCATCTACAACAGGAGTGGGCGAGAAACTGCCTGCTGCGGCCGGTTTTTTAATGGAAAAAGAAATCCGTGTGCTTGGCAATGCCTTAGAAAATCCCGATCGTCCGTTTACAGCGATCATTGGCGGGGCAAAGGTGAAGGACAAAATTGATGTCATTGACCATTTGCTGGATAAGGTTGACAATCTAATTATTGGTGGCGGTCTTGCTTATACGTTTATTAAAGCGAAAGGATACGAAATTGGCAAATCATTGTTGGAGGAAGATAAACTTGATTTGGCCAAGCAATTTATGAACAAAGCTGATGATAAAGGCGTACGCTTTGTCCTGCCAGTCGATGCGGTTGTTGCTGATGATTTTTCCGAAGATGCTAATACCAAAATAGTTGCAATTGATCAAATACCTGCTGATTGGGAAGCGCTCGATATTGGTCCAAAAACACGGGAACTTTATCAAGAGATAGTTGCTGATTCCAAACTAATTATCTGGAACGGACCAATGGGAGTATTTGAAATGAATGCATTTGCTGGCGGAACAATGGCAGTTGCCAAAGCATTGGCTGAAACCGATGGCTATACCGTTATTGGTGGTGGCGATTCCGCTGCGGCTGTTGAGAAATTTGGCTTTGCTGGTGACATGGATCATGTATCGACCGGTGGTGGGGCATCACTTGAATTTATGGAAGGAAAAGAACTTCCAGGTGTCCAGGCACTTGATGATAAATAAAATTGATGGGGTGATAGGATGCGAAAAACTGTAATTGCCGGTAATTGGAAGATGAATAAAGTTTTATCAGAAGCGGATCAGTTCATGGAGGAGATTACGGGCAAAATAACAAATAATGATAATACAGAAGCAATTGTATGTGCACCATTTCCATTCTTGCCTTCCCTTGTGGAAAAAGCAAAAAGATCCAATGTAAAAGTTGGAGCACAAAACATGCACTATGAAGAAGATGGTGCATTTACGGGAGAAGTTAGTCCTGTCATGTTAAATGATTTGGGCGTAACGCATGTTGTTTTGGGACATTCGGAACGTCGGGAATATTTTGCCGAGACCGATGAGACTGTGAACAAGAAAACCCATGCTGCCTTTCAACATGATCTGATTCCGATAGTCTGCGTTGGCGAAACTTTGGAGCAACGGGAAAACAATGAGACTATGGATCATGTCAAAAATCAAGTGCAAAAGGCATTGGCCGGTCTGACCAATGACCAGGTTGAGCAAACAATGATTGCCTATGAACCGATTTGGGCAATTGGTACAGGAAAAACAGCCACTAGTGACCAGGCTAATGAAGTTTGCAGCCATATTCGTAAAGTGATTGGAGAATTGACATCAACAGACGTAGCGGAAAATGTAGTCATCCAATATGGCGGAAGCGTCAAACCAGCAAATATCGATGAATTACTGGCTAAATCAGATATTGATGGTGCCTTGGTCGGCGGTGCAAGTCTCGAAGCCAATTCATTCCTGCAACTTGTGGAGGCGGGTACGAAATGAGTAGTAATAAGCTAGCAGCAATTATTATTCTTGATGGATTTGGAATTCGTCAAGAGAAACAAGGAAATGCAGTAAAGCAGGCCAATAAGCCAAACTTTGACCGGTATTGGGAAAAATACCCTCATAATCAGTTACAGGCAAGTGGAAAAGCGGTTGGACTTCCTGAAGGACAAATGGGAAATTCCGAAGTTGGCCATTTGAACATTGGTGCAGGAAGGATTGTTTATCAAAGTCTGACCCGCGTTAATTTGTCAATTGAAGAAGGAGATTTTTTCGAAAACAGTGCTTTTGTTAAATCGGTGCAGCATGCCAAACAACATGACAAAGCATTGCATATCTTTGGCTTGTTGTCAGATGGTGGGGTTCATAGCCATATTAACCATTTGTTTGCTTTACTAAAATTAGCCCAAAAACAGGGTCTTGACAAGGTTTATGTTCATGCATTTTTGGATGGGCGAGATGTTGGTCCAAAAACAGCGAAAAAATACATCAAGGAAACGGAAGAAAAAATGGAGGAATATGGTGTCGGTGAATTTGCCACGATTTCCGGCCGGTATTATTCCATGGATCGGGATAAACGCTGGGATCGGGTGAAAAAAGCTTATGATGCCATGGTTTATGGGGAAGGACCAAAATACCAGGATCCGTATACATTGGTTAATGACTCGTATGAAAATGGAATTTATGATGAGTTTGTTATTCCATCCGTTTTAACAGATGAAAATGGAAAACCGAAAGCAACCGTCCAAGATGGGGATTCAATCATTTTTTATAATTTCCGTCCAGACCGAGCCATTCAGATTTCAAGAACCTTTGCCAATGAAGACTTTCATGACTTTGATCGTGGTGATAAGGTGCCACAAGATCTTGACTTTGTGATGCTGACCAATTTCAGTGAGTCTGTTGATGGCTATGTCGCTTATCAGCCGGTAAATCTTGATAATACGATTGGCGAAGTATTATCTCAGAGCAATATGAAACAACTGCGGATTGCCGAAACGGAAAAATATCCGCATGTTACCTTCTTTATGAGTGGTGGCCGTGAGCAGGAATTTCCGGGTGAGAAACGGATTTTGATTAATTCACCAAAGGTTGCGACGTATGACTTGAAACCGGAGATGAGTGCGTATGAGGTGACCGACGCATTGCTTGAGGAGCTTGATAAAGGCGAGGAGAATGCGATTATCTTGAACTTTGCCAATCCTGATATGGTTGGTCATTCAGGTAAATTGGAGCCAACGATAAAAGCAATTGAAGCGGTTGACGAATGTCTTGGTAAAGTAGTAGATAAAATCACGGAACTTGGTGGTCATGCGATTATTTTTGCGGATCATGGCAACTCGGATGAAGTGGTCACACCAGATGGTAAACCGATGACGTCGCATACAACAAATCCGGTTCCGGTAATTGTGACCAAAGAAGGTGTTGAGCTGCGAGACGGTGGCATTTTAGCAGATGTTGCTCCGACATTGCTTGACCTGTTAGATGTTGAGAAACCAGAAGAAATGACTGGTGAATCATTGATTACAAAACAATAGATAATAAATATAAAGGAGTGTTTTTAATGCCATATATTACAGATATTTATGCACGAGAAGTATTAGATTCCCGCGGTAACCCAACTGTTGAAGTGGAAGTTTTTACGGAGTCAGGAGCATTTGGTTCCGCAATCGTTCCAAGCGGTGCCTCTACAGGTGAGTACGAAGCTGTAGAATTACGTGATGGAGATAAAGATCGTTATCTTGGCAAAGGGGTCACACAAGCAGTCAAGAATGTCAATGAAACGATTGCTCCGGAATTACTTGGTCTGGATGTTACCCGGCAAAATATTATTGACCGGTTAATGATTGAGCTGGATGGTACAGAAAACAAAGGAAAATTGGGTGCTAATGCAATTTTGGGTGTCTCAATGGCAGTAGCCCATGCAGCGGCAAGTTATTTGGAAATGCCATTATATAATTACTTAGGCGGCTTTAATGCAAAAACACTGCCAACACCAATGATGAACATTTTAAATGGTGGTGAACATGCAGACAACAATGTTGATATCCAGGAGTTCATGGTCATGCCTGCTGGTGCCCCATCATTCAAAGAAGCACTGAGAATGGGGGCGGAGGTTTTCCATTCCCTGAAGAATGTGCTGAAGAAAAAAGGCTATAATACTGCTGTTGGTGATGAGGGTGGATTTGCGCCAAACCTTGGTTCCAATGAAGAGGCTTTGCAGACTATTGTTGAGGCCATTGAGGCAGCCGGTTATAAACCTGGTGAAGAAGTGAAACTTGCGATGGATGTTGCCTCATCCGAAATATATGAAGATGGCAAGTATAACCTCAAAGGTGAAGGTGTGGTTCGTACTTCAGAAGAAATGGTCGATTGGTACGAATCATTGGTTGAGAAATATCCAATTGTTTCCATTGAGGATGGATTGGATGAAGATGACTGGAAAGGCCACAAAAAATTAACAGACCGTTTGGGCAGCCGTGTTCAATTAGTTGGGGACGACCTGTTTGTTACCAATACCGTACGCTTGGCAAAGGGTATTGAACAGGGTGTAGGAAACTCCATCCTTGTTAAAGTAAATCAAATTGGCACTTTAACGGAGACATTCGAAGCGATCGAAATGGCTAAACGTGCTGGTTATACGGCAATTATTTCTCACCGTTCAGGAGAAACAGAAGATGCCACCATCGCTGACATCGCAGTTGCTACCAACGCAGGTCAAATTAAAACAGGAGCACCTTCCCGCACGGATCGTGTAGCCAAATATAATCAGCTCTTGCGTATTGAAGATGAGCTAGCCGGTATGGGTGAATATGCCGGAGAGACAGCATTTTATAACCTGAAAAAGTAAATAGGTTCCATTCATTTTACACCACTTACCCGAACAGCGGGATAGTGGTGTTTTTCTTTTGGTCTAGGACAATGCAGGTGGTTAATAAGGTATAAGGAAACATACTTTTTACAAAAACAGGAGGAATTGCATGGCGGTAAAAGTGCTACTGTTTGGGGATATTGGAATTGATGATACGGTTGCACTTATGTATGGTTATTTTAAAGATGAAATTGATATCGTGGGGGTCGTGGCCGATTATGGCAATATACCACGAAAAAGAGCGGTAAGGAGTGTTCGTTACTTGTCCCGTTTATTGGGAATATCCGAAGATGAAGTCAAAATTATTGGGGGTGCAGAACTCCCCTTAACAGGTACCGAGCCAACATATTTTCCGGAAATCCACGGGGAATATGGATTGGGACCGATTATCCCACCTCACCTTCCTGATGGGACGATTGAAAATTTTTTTGAAATCATCGATATCATCAAAAAGTATCAAAATGAATTGATTATCGTCAACATTAGCCGGTTAACATCGTTGGCGACTATGTTTGTTTTATACCGTCATTTAATGCAAAAAGTTCAATCAATCTATATTATGGGTGGGGCATTTTGGGTACCGGGGAATGTGACCGCTGTATCAGAGGCGAATTTTTACGCTGATCCTATTGCTGCAAAAACGGTGCTGAATCATGCCCAACGTGTTACCATCATTCCTTTAAATGTTACCCAAAAGGCCGTCATCACTCCGCAAATGGTTGATTACATTGCCCATAAAGGAAAAGCGAAGATCATAAAGCCACTAATGGATTATTATTACAACTTTTATAAAAAACGTAATCCACTTATCCAAGGGAGTCCTGTTCATGATGCTTTAACCTTAATGGCAACTGTTCATGAAGAGATGTTTGGCTTTAGTTATCTTCCGGTTGAAATTGTTCAGGATCCACATGGAGTTGCCAAAGGTCAAAGTCTCGCGGATATTCGACCATATTTAAATCCGAAAAACAAAAAGGGAAAGATACATCGAATTGCTTTTACACTCGATTATTCAAGATTTTATAATGATTTTATGTCGGTTATGACCGGAGAGCGTTTTTAATGGGTATCCAAATGTGCTAATCTAGAAAAAGAATTATAGATTAGCGGGGTGGTTACCATCGATATATTCGAGGCAATCAAGGGGAGAAGAAGTACACATAGTTTTTATCCTGACGAAGTAAATATATCGATTTTAAAAGAAATTTTTACATATGGGTCATGGGCTCCGACACACTATATGAAAGAGCCGTGGAACATAAAACTGTACCAGGCCAAGGGAAAAGAGAAATTGGTGGATGCCATTATTGCGAGTTACCAGCGGATAGGTATGCTTAAGCAAGATAATGACCCAAAAACAGTAAAGATGATTGCATCCATGAAACAATTTTTATTGGAAATTCCTCATCATGCATTGATATACTTTACCATTAACCCGGAGCCAATTCGTTATGAAGAGGAATACGCTTCTGTTTGTGCTTTTATTCAGAACATGCAATTGGCGGCATGGTCGTTTGGAGTGGGCATGTTATGGACCATTACGCCATATATGCATGATCCCGGATTTGCCGAGGACATTGGGTTGGATAGTGATCAAGTGAAGATTGCTGCGGTTATGCAGATTGGCTATCCAAAACAAATCTCAAGGAATAAAGGGAGGACAGCGATTGAACAAAAACTTGAAATTATTTCGGAATAAATAGACCCAAATGGAATATTCCGGATAGGGCGATTATATATCGACAAAACGTGCAGATGTATCAGCCCAGGACGATCAATAATAACAACCCGCTTGACCAGATTGTCCAGGCGGGTTGTTGCTGTTTCCTATTCTGTTTTTTCTTTGATGAATTCCACAACTTCTTCAGCGGTTCCCATGCTAAGAATTTTTTCTTTATAGGAGGCGAGTTTTTCTTTTGATAGATGCGAAAGCTGTGTTCTGGCTGGTAGAATTGATGTAGCACTCATGCTAAACTCATCAAGACCTAACGCCAATAGAATCGGAATTGCAATTGGATCACCGGCCATTTCCCCACACATGCCAACCCATTTATCTTCACTATGAGCAGCCTCAATTACATTGTTCACCAGGTTCAAAATTGCCGGATTGTATGGCTGATACAAATAGGAGACACGTTCGTTCATCCGATCCGCTGCCATGGTGTATTGAATCAAATCGTTGGTTCCTACACTAAAAAAGTCTACTTCCTTAGCGAACTGTTTAGCAATGACAGCTGTTGCAGGAATTTCTACCATGATACCAATTTCAATATGATCGGAGACCTCTTTTCCTTCTTTTTTCAGGTCTTCTTTTTCATCGAGCAAGATGGCTTTTGCCTGGCGAAATTCTTCCAGCGTAGCAATCATCGGGAACATAATTTTTAAATTTCCATGGGCACTGGCACGTAATAAGGCGCGCAATTGCGTGCGGAAAACTGATTCATTTTCCAGGCAGAAACGAATTGCACGAAAACCAAGGAATGGATTCATTTCTTTTGGTAAATCCAAATAGCTGATTTCCTTATCCCCGCCGACATCAAGTGTTCTGACTACAACCGGCTTGTCACCGAATTGCTCCAGCACTGACTTGTAAGCCTCATATTGCTCTTCTTCGGTTGGAAGTTCGGATTTCCCCATGTAAAGAAACTCGGTACGATAAAGTCCTACACCTTCTCCACCGTTTTCCAAAACTCCTGTAACATCTTGAGGTGTGCCGATATTGGCAACCAATTCGACTTGCTCCCCATCAGAAGTCATTGTAGGCTCATTTTTTAATTTTGCCCATTCTTCTTTCTGCTTAGCAAAATCTTCCTGTTTTTTTCTGTATGCTGTCAGTTCATCATCTGAAGGGTTAACAATAACTTGTCCTTTCAGACCATCAACAATTACGGTATCATTGTGGGAAACCATATTCGTGATTTCTTTTGTTCCGACAACGGCTGGAATTTCAAGTGATCGCGCCATAATCGCGGAATGAGAGGTGCGGCCGCCAATATCTGTGGCAAACCCTTTGACAAATTTGCGATTTAATTGCGCTGTGTCGGATGGTGTTAAATCGTGAGCAATTACAACCACTTCTTCATCTATCAAAGCGGGGTCGGGAAATGTTACACCAAGCAGATGAGCCATAACCCGTTTGGTAACATCCTGAATATCCGCAGCACGTTCCCGCATATATTCATTGTCCATGTTTTTAAATATCTCGATAAATGTGTTGGCTGTTTCTTCCAAAGCGGCTTCGGCCATGACATTATCAGTGGTGATCTTGTCCTTGATCGGATTAATCAATTCAGGATCACTTAGTACAAGCAAATGGGCGGAAAAAATTTCGGCATGCTCGTCACCAATTTCTTGTTTGGCGTGGGCTTTGATTTTTTCTAATTCTTGTTTAGATATTTCCAATGCCTGATCCAGACGTTTTATTTCTTCGTTTGGATTATCGATTGGTTTTTTGCCAAATGATAAATCGGGAGTAACAAGTTGATAGGCTTTTGCAATGGCAATCCCATTTGCAGCAGCAATTCCATCTATAAATGACATAATGTTTACGACCAGCCTTTCTTGTAAAAAAAATGTATATAACCATCTATTATTTTAACTTTTCCACAAGCCAGTTTCAAGTTATAGTGCGTAATTGCGGGCATTTTGTCGAAAACGTGACACTATCTTCCAATTCTCGGTCGCTATTTTACGTATACCGTAAATGTCTGCCTTCGCTTTCCACTTGCTATTGGAAATAAGATTATGCTAAAGTATTATTAGGTAATTGTACGTTACAGGAGGTGCCATACGTAATGTTAGGGGTCGTACACATTTTGTTAGTGATCGATGCAATCATAATGATCGTTTTAGTTTTATTACAATCGGGTAAAAGCGAAGGCTTATCCGGTGCTATATCGGGTGGTGCGGAACAGTTATTCGGGAAACAAAAAGCCAGAGGAGCCGACCTGTTCCTGCATCGAAGTACAATTGTGACAGGAGTCATTTTCTTCGTCTTAGCTTTTTTAAGTGCATACGTATTACAATAAAGTGAAACTTCATTTCGTAGAGTGATCTTCCTCTACGAAATGTTAGTTAAGCAAATCAGGAATTTACGGGATGTTTATCCCCCGCCTGCTATGTTTTTGGTTTATTAATGCTAAGCGGTGGGGATTCAGAACGTTCATTCGTGATAATCAATAGTTGTTAACCCTACTGTAAAAAGAACAGTGGGGATTATTTTTTATTTGGGAGGAAAAATGGAATAATGTAAACAAACAACATTTACGTCTTTTTTCCTCGAATCATGTACAATAGAATAATATGGTAAGCATTTTAAAGGAGTTTGAACACGTATGAAAATAAAACAACCAGAACCGTTTACGTTTGAAGCTGGTCAACGTGCGGTATTATTATTACATGGGTTTACCGGTCATTCGGCAGATGTACGCATGTTGGGACGATTTTTAGAAGGAAAAGGCTATACCTCGCATGCGCCAATATACCGTGGTCATGGTCTCCCCCCCGAAGAAATAATAAAAGCAAATCCGGAGCAATGGTGGGAAGATGTCCAAAATGCACTTCAACATTTACGTGATCTTGGCTATGAGGAGATTGCTGTTGCCGGTCTATCACTTGGCGGGGGGTTGGGGTTGAAACTGGCCTATTCAGAAAATATAAAAGCCATCATTCCCATGTGCGCACCGATGTTTTTTGATAATACAACCCAGTTAACTCAAGGGTATAAAACATTTGCGAAAGAATATAAACAACTGGAAGGAAAAAGTGATGATATCATTAAGCAGGAAGTAAAAGAATTACTGGAAAATTCTACGGATCTGTTTGCACAGCTAGGATCGTTTATTACGGAAGTGAAACATAATGTCGATACGATATATACACCAACCTTTGTCGTTCAAGCGCGAAAGGATGAAATGATTAACACGGATAGTGCCCAATTCATTTATGACAATGTGGAAGCAGAAGATAAATATATAAAATGGTATGAGGAATCAGGTCATATTATTACGTTGGATAAGGAAAAGGATAAATTGCATCACGATATTTATCAATTCCTCGAGTCGCTCGATTGGCAGCGATGATCGTGTGTTTTTAAAAATAGGCAAACAGGTAAATAATAATGTAGGAAAGAAGGTGAAACGTATGGAAGAAATAAAGCAGCGTATCCTCGATTTTTTTCATGAAAATGGGACAAGACCATTATCTGTAGAAGAAATAGAACAATCATTAGAGCTTGAGTACTCCGAGGATTTTAAGGAACTAATTAAATCACTAAATGCGTTGGAAAATGAAGGTGAACTTGTCAGAACCAGAAAAAACCGTTTTGGCTTACCGGAAAAAATGAACTTGATCCGTGGCTGTATTCAAATGCATGCAAAGGGATTTGCTTTCTTAATCCCGGACGATGATAATCAGCGGGACATTTATATCCATTATTCTGATTTGGCATCAGCGATGAATGGTGATAAAGTTTTGGTTCGGTTGGAGAAGAAGAGTGAGGCTGGACATCGACCAGAGGGGAAAGTAATTCGTATCCTTGAGCGGGCCGTACATACGGTTGTAGGCACGTTTGAAAATAACCGGTCATTTGGCTTCGTTATAGCAGATGATAAGCGCATACCTAACGATATTTTCATTCCCAAGAACATGACACAGGGTGCAGTGACCGGTCATAAAGTGATTGTTTATATTACAAAATATCCGGAGGGCAGGAAAAGTGCGGAAGGGGAAGTTATCCAAATTCTTGGACATAAAAATGACCCCGGAATCGATATTCTTTCCATTATCTATAAACACGGCATTAAAATAGAGTTTCCGGAAGAAGTATTATCGCAAGCTGCAGAGGCACCGGAGAGTATCAGGGAGGATGAAAAAGCGTTACGTCGCGATTTGCGTGATGAAATGATTGTGACCATTGATGGTGCTGATGCCAAAGATCTTGATGACGCTGTTTCCGTTAAGCAATTAGACAATGGAAATTATCAACTCGGTGTCTATATTGCAGACGTCAGTTATTATGTTAAAGAAGGGACCCCTATGGATAAAGAGGCTTATGAACGGGGCAACAGTGTCTATTTGGTAGACCGGGTAATCCCGATGATTCCACACCGACTGTCCAATGGCATCTGTTCATTAAACCCAAAAGAGGACCGATTGACGTTGGGTTGTTCAATGGAAATTAATTCCAAAGGGGAAATTGTTAATCACGAAATTTTTCAAAGTGTCATTAATACAACGGAACGAATGATCTATCGCGATGTCAACAAGATTTTGGTCGAAAAAGATGAAACGGTACGCAACCAATATGAATCACTTGTACCAATGTTTGAAAAAATGGAAGAGCTGGCGGTCATCTTAAGGAAAAAGCGGATGAGCCGGGGAGCGATTGATTTTGATTTTAAAGAGGCCCAAGTACTTGTTGATGAAAACGGCAAGCCGGAAGATGTCGTATTACGCGAACGTTCGGTTGCTGAGCGATTAATTGAAGAATTTATGCTGGCGGCGAATGAAACCGTTGCGGAACATTTTCATTGGATGGACGTACCATTTATCCACCGTATCCATGAAAATCCAGATGAAGGAAAATTACAAACCTTTTTCGACTTTCTTGCGGGTCTTGGTTATTCTGTAAAAGGAACTGCCAATGACATTCATCCACGAAGTTTGCAACAAGTACTGGAGAAGGTGAAAGGCAAGCCGGAAGAGATGATTGTATCCAAGTTGATGCTGCGTTCCATGAAACAGGCGAAATATGATCCGCAGAGTATCGGTCATTTTGGTTTGGCAACAGAATTTTATACCCATTTCACCTCTCCAATTCGACGTTACCCGGATTTAATCGTACACCGGTTAATTCGCACGTACTTGTTGGAGAATCATTTGGATAAACCAACTCTGAAAAAATGGAAAGAACGCATGCCGGACATTGCCAAACATACATCGGCGACCGAGCGTGCTGCGGTTGATGCAGAACGTGACACAGATGATTTGAAAAAAGCAGAATATATGAATGATCGGATTGGTGAGGAATATACGGGTGTGATCAGCTCCGTAACCAATTTTGGCATGTTTGTCGAGCTGGAGAATACGGTCGAGGGACTTATTCATGTCAGTACCTTAACCGATGATTATTATCATTATGATGAACAAAATCAAGCTCTAATTGGTGAGCGAACGGCTAATATTTATCGGATTGGTGATGAAGCAGAGGTTCGAGTTACAAGTGTGAACCTTGATGAACATACGGTTGATTTTGAAATGATTCAACCCATCCGTAAACGGCGCAAGCAAAAAAAGCATAAAAATAAATAGGTTGTTAAAGAATTGTTCAAAAGGGTATCTAAAATAACGGATACCCTTTTTTGAACCGAAAACAGTAGAGATGCATATTTTAAAGTAAAGTTGCATGGGGGCAATTTAATTGTTGACAACTAATTAAATGTCATTTATACTACACAATATAACAAATTCAATTAAAATGCATGTACACAAAATGATGATAAAAATGAGAAAAAGACAGGAGAATAATAAAGAAAAGAAGGGACGAGAATGGAAAATTCAATTACGGTCAAGCAGTTGAATGTATCCTATAATGGTATACCGGCCATTACAAATATATCTTTTCATATGAGCGGAGGAAAGCTTGCAGGCATCATTGGACCCAATGGTGCAGGAAAGTCCACTTTGATGAAGGCAATCCTGGGCTTAATACCAAAAGATAAGGGTGAAGTATCGTTTGCCGGTAAATCGATTAAGGAAGTCCGGAAAAAGATTGCCTATGTTCCGCAGCGAAATGATATCGATTGGGATTTCCCGATTACAGTCCTTGATACGGTTGTACTTGGTACTTATCCCAAACTCGGTATATTTCATCGCCCAAAAAAGCAGGATAAAGAATGGGCTTACGAATGTTTACAACAAGTCGGCATGGAGGACTTTGCTAAAAAACAAATTGGTGAATTGTCGGGCGGTCAGCAGCAACGTATCTTTTTGGCAAGGGCGCTCGCGCAACAGGCATCCTACTTTTTCCTGGATGAACCATTTGTTGGTATCGATATTTCGAGTGAAAAAACAATTATTGCCATTTTAAAACGACTTCGTGATGAGGGGAAAACTGTATTTGTCGTTCACCATGATTTAACGAAGGTTGACGACTACTTTGATGATTTATTATTAATTAATCAGGAATTAGTTCAGTACGGATCGGTTCAGACGGTGACACAACCCGAGTTAATGTCCAAGGCATATCGAACCAACTTTTCAACGTTGAATAAGTTGGGGGTTGGTGTCTAATGGAATTTATCTCGGATATAATGAACTATGGTTTCCTGCAAAAAGCATTATTTACTTCGATCATGGTCGGCGTGATATGTGGCGTGATTGGCTGTTTTATCGTTTTGCGGGGCATGGCACTAATGGGTGACGCCATCTCCCATGCGGTTCTTCCAGGTGTAGCAATTTCTTATATGCTGGGGATTAATTATTTTTACGGCGCTGTTCTGTTTGGTATATTAACCGCACTTGGAATTGGTGTTGTCAGCCAAAATAGCCGAATCAAAAATGACTCATCGATCGGGATTGTATTTTCTGCATTTCTTGCGTTAGGGGTTATCTTGATTTCCAAAGCGCAAAGTGCCACTGATTTAACACAAATCCTGTTCGGGAACGTGTTATCGGTCAAATCATCTGATATGTGGATGACGCTTATTGTTGGCGGTATTGTATTACTTGTTGTCATCCTGTTTTATAAAGAACTTTTAATTAGCAGTTTTGATCCAACCATGTCGGCTGCCTATGGTTTACCAATTCGCGTTATTCATTATACGATCATGATTTTACTGACCATGGTCACGGTAGCCTCTCTACAAACGGTTGGGGTTATTTTGGTTGTTGCAATGCTGATCACACCTGCATCAACGGCTTATTTGTTAACAAACCGACTATCAACCATGATCGTTTTGTCATCACTATTTGGCGCTGTTTCTGCCATGGTTGGTCTGTACTTTAGTTTTGTTTATAACTTGAGCTCTGGAGCGGTAATCGTACTTGTCACGACATTGCTCTTTATCCTTGCCTTCATCTTTGCTCCTAAGCAAGGGATACTATGGCGATTTATTCGAACGCATAAAAATAGAACGGCAGCTGAATAGGTTTAATGCCGCTAAAGAGAGGTGAGAAAAGGCATGATGAAAAAATTGGGTAAAATGATAGTTGTTTTTCTCGGGACTATCTTCATATTAGCTGCATGTGGCACAAATTCCTCCGGGAAAGATAATTCGGACGGAAAAATCCAGGTCGTTACCACATTTACGATCTTGGAGGACATGGTCAATGAGATAGGCGGAGACCAGGTTGAAGTTTATAACCTTGTCCCGATTGGAACGGATCCACACGAGTATGAACCACTTCCGGAAGACATTAAAAAAGCATCCGATGCTGATGCCTTATTTTATAATGGGCTGAATTTGGAAGGCGGTAAACACGGGTGGTTCTTTAAATTAACCGACTCTGTTGAACAAGACGAGAACCGCATTTTTAAATTAACAGATGGTGTCGAACCAATGTATTTAACAGGTGAAAAGGGAAAAGAAGAGGAAATCAACCCTCACGCCTTTGCGAACCCGAACGTTGGCATTAAAATGACCGAAAATGCCCGTGACGCATTAATTAAGGTGGATCCCGAACATAAAGCGGAATACGAAAAAAATGCGGATGCTTATTTAGATAAGCTAAAAGAAATTGATCAGGAATACCAGGATAAAATTGCAGATATTCCTGAAGAAGATCGTGTGCTGGTAACCAGTGAACGTGCCTTTCAATATTTGGCCGATCAATATGGTCTGAAAGAAGGTTATATCTGGGCGATTGATACAGAAGAAAATGGTACACCAGAACAAATTAAATCGTTAATCCATTTTGTCAAGGAAAACGATGTACCCGGATTATTTGTTGAATCTAATGTGGACACCCGGCCGATGGAGACTGTTTCTAAAGAGACCGGGGTGGAGATTGCCGGAACACTTTATTCTGATGAAATAGGAAAACCGGGTGAAGAAGGAGATACGTATCTTTCTTACTTGGAATATAACATTAATGAAATACACGATGTATTAGCAAAGTAATGATTGTAAGGGGCATGGTTTTTCGCACATGAAGAGAAATCATGTCCATTTATTTTAGTTGGAATTATACTATTTTTTTGCTAAAATAAGGCACATGTAAATAGTAGGAGGATACCGGTATGCCAAAAGGAACTGGGAAAACACTCGCGCAAAATAAAAAAGCATCCCATGATTATTTTATTGAAGAAACTTATGAGGCGGGGATTGTGTTGCAAGGTACGGAAATTAAATCTGTCCGTGCAGGTCGTATTAATTTAAAGGATGCTCACGCACGAATTGACCGTGGGGAAGTCAAGCTTATTAATATGCATATCGCCACATACGAACAGGGAAACCGATTTAATCATGATCCAACCCGAACCCGAAAATTGTTGCTTCATCGCAAGGAAATTGATAAATTAACTGGATTAATTCAACAACAGGGTTATGCACTTGTACCGCTAAAAGTTTATATAAAAAATGGTGTTGCGAAAATCCTGCTTGGTCTTGGTCGTGGAAAGAAAAAATACGATAAACGGGAAGACCTGAAGCGGAAACAAATGAAATGTGATGCTGATCGTGCAATAAAAGAACATAACCAAACGTAAAGTTTTCCAGCACTTGATTTTATGATGATCTGTGATATAATTATATTTGTCGTTAGGGAGTTATTGACTTCATTTAATGACATGTTAACTTCATAACAGCTCAATACATCCTCGAGCGTTACTCTTTTATGGGGACGTTACGGATTCGACAGGGATAGATTGAGCTCAGGTTGCACGTCGAGGTTACGGCTCGTAAAACGTTATTCGCCTAAATATAACTGGCAAAACTAACAATCAACCAGCTTTAGCTGCTGCGTAAGTAGTACTAAAGCGATCCTTCCTGCCATCGCCCGTGTGGCAGATTGAAGGGTCTCAAATGAAGCGGGCTATACTGTCATTCGCCGTCTGAGGATGATAGTTGAAACCAATCAGACTAGCTACTTGAGAAGCCTGTTGGTAGGCTAACGATGTAGCGAATGATAATATACCAACTACGCGTGTAGAAGCCTGAGTGGCGATATCCCTGGACGTGGGTTCAACTCCCACCGTCTCCACCAATACATAAGTTGGTGGTTTTTTTGTGTTTTGATAAATCCGTTTCAAAATATTTATGATTTACAATGCTTAGTCATAGCACGAAGAACTTTGCTTCAAATAACCTCTTTTCATTTAATAATTCACTACTATATTTTCCATTCCTGGGAGTAACCAAGTTGTACTTGCTAAGGATCCATTCAGCGCGTTTCCTCTTTTGTTCTATTCTTAAAAAATATAAACACTCTCCAGTGTAAAAAATACATCTTCTTTCTTTTTTATGTACAGATTACTGAATGAAGTTTCACTTTAAACGGAAAGGGAAATGTAAATTGTAGAAAGGGTGTTGAAAAATGACTAATTTATATCAAAAAGAAAACATGAATCATTTAAGTCAGTTAAAGGATTTCGCTCCGGAACAAATGCATGCTTTCTCTGAGTATAATGAAGCCGTTTTTAAAGAGGGAGCATTAACGAAAAAAGAAAAAGAGATCATTGCCGTTGCTATTGCCCATGTGACTGAATGCCCGTACTGTATTGATAGTCATACGCGCAATGCCAAGGCAGCTGGAGCCTCGTTAAAAGAATTGGTTGAAGCTATATTTGTCGTTTCTGCAATAGAGGCAGGAGGTGCAGTGACACATAGTACCAATATGCATAATGCAAAGGACTCGGATTCCTCGGATACCCTTTATGCACGATCCATTTGAAAAAACTGAACCAATTAGGAAAAAGTGCTCCGGATGGCTTTAGGGGATATTCCAACTTCAGTGCAACAGCCATGAAGGAAGGAGAACTGGATGCTAAATTTAAGGAGATTCTCGCAGTAGCTGTTGGACATGCTACATTATGCCCGTATTGTATCGATGTGCACACGAAAAATGCAGATAAAGCCGGAGCTACCGATGAAGAACTATCGGAGGCTGTATTGGTAGCATCGGCATTGCTTGCTGGCGGTGCATATGCGCATATGGCGAATATGATACAAAGCTACAATGATGAGGTATAAAGTAAACTTCATGGTAAAATAAAGCTGTAACCTTGGAAGGACTTCCTTTTTTGGAGGTCTTTTTTGTATAGATAGATCATAACTACTTAAACTACTTAAGAGTAACAAAGAGTGTATTGAATTTAGGAAATATTCTTCATTTATATCTTGACGATAGTGAAAAAGTATTAGATAATACTTGTGAGTAATATAATGAATACGATTGTTAAACGGGCCGGGTTAACGCAACCGACTTTTTATCTATATTTTAAAGGTAAGAAGATAATTGCGGAACTGGTCCGTTTATTTTGTACGTAATTGTCGAAGCTGGTTACGAACATAATAAATAAAAATGGAAGAATTTGTAATTGAACGCTGCTTTTCATAAAATAAGGGGGTTGATTATTATCATGGAAGTGGTGGGGGGAAAGAAAGAAGGAAAAGTTAGGGAAGAATGGGTTTCATTGATCTTAATGGCAAAACAATTGGGAATCAAACCAGATGAGGTCAGAAATTTTATAAAGAAAAATTCGCGAGTTCATACGGATAAGAATTAGAATAAAATGGTGAACTTGGCCATTCGATGGCTGAAAATCCTTTTGTTTCATTGGCTTTAACGATAGAATATATGGTGAAAACTATTTTTTAAAGGAGTTATATCATGACTACATACCCAAACATAAATGAAACAAAAGAACGGATTAAGCAATTGGTATCGATTCCAAGCCCATCCGGTAACACGGGAAAAGTAATGCAGCATGTAGAAGATATGTTAAAGAATCTGCAAGTGGAAACAAAGCGTAATCATAAAGGTGGACTAATCGCAACATTGCCCGGGAAAAACGATCAAGAACACCGCATGTTAACTGCCCATGTTGACACGCTGGGCGCGATGGTCAAGGAAATAAAAGATAACGGACGGCTTCGTCTTGACCTTATTGGCGGGTTTAAATATAACGCCATCGAAGGGGAGTATTGTGAAATTGAGACAGCAAGCGGAAAAACTTTTACCGGGACCATACTGATGCACCAAACATCAGTCCATGTTTATAAAAATGCGGGAGAGGCGAAACGCAATCAGGAAAATATGGAAGTCCGGATCGATGCAAAAGTGGAAAATGCAGAAGATATTCGCAATCTGGGAATTGAAGTTGGTGATTTTGTTTCCTTTGATCCGCGTGTTCAACTAACCGGTAATGGGTTCATTAAATCACGCCATTTGGATGATAAAGCAAGTGTTGGTATTTTATTGCAATTGATCAAACGATTAAAAGAAGAACAAGCAACATTACCATATACAACCCATTTTTTGATTTCCAATAATGAAGAGATTGGTTATGGCGGTAATTCGAATATACCAGCAGAAACGGTAGAGTATTTGGCGGTGGATATGGGCGCTATGGGTGATGGACAATCAACGGATGAATATACAGTTTCTATTTGTGTAAAAGATGCCAGCGGACCCTATCATTATGGGCTGCGTAAACACCTGGTGGATTTGGCCAAAACACATAACATCGGATATAAATTGGATATTTATCCGTATTATGGATCAGATGCTTCAGCAGCAATCAAGGCAGGAAATGATATTGTCCATGGGTTGATTGGGCCTGGTATTGATTCTTCGCATGCGTATGAAAGAACGCATGAGAGCTCTTTGGATTGTACAGAGCAATTGTTGTATCATTATGTGCTTTCCGAAATGGTCATTCACTAAACTATTATAATAAATGAAGCGAACTTACCTTTGCTTGTTAAGGATTTCCTTTCTCACTTTTTTTCATACGCCTTATCCAATTGGCAAAAACTATTGTATTTTGGAGGTGAGAACGCAAGGTGAGTCAGGCGAATATGTTATCATGAAGGGATTCAAAAATATAGTGGATGGTGATCTTTGTGTCCAAAAACAGGCAAAACAGAGACCAAATATTGAAGCATTTAAAAAGTATTATTATCTCTACATTAAATGATACCCCCACAAATGTATATCTATTTGGTTCATGGGCTCGAATGGAGGAAAAAAGAACCTCGGATATTGATATTGCACTACTGTCACCGGAGGGAATTCCAGACTATAAATGGGCGGAACTTCGTGAACGTATTGAGGAGTCAACATTGCCATATCATGTTGACTTAGTTGATTTATCAAAAGCGGATCATGAATTTGTAATCAAGGTTGAAAAGGAGGGAATAAAATGGAAAGATTATTCGAACGTATTCAGGTCGCAAATCGGGCGTTGAATACACTTGTAGAACTGATTCATATAAAAGATATGACAGATATTGAACGTGATGCAGCAATTCAACGTTGAGTATAGTTTTGAGGCATGCTGGAAGGCGGGTAAACAATATTTGTACGATGTGGAAGGTCTTGATATTGGTTCACCTAAGGGGGTGATCCGCTCGTTTCGGGAAGTCGGCGTCTTTACGGAGGAAGAAACCGTTTTGGGCCTGAAAATGGTGGATCATCGTAACATGACAGTACATACATATAACGAATCGATATCCATTGAAATAGCCAGTATGCTTCCACAATATTGTCAATTCTTGCAACATTGGATCGAACGGATCAAAAACCGGTGCGATGAAGAAAAATAGGAGGAGGATTAGAATATTTTTCTTTGATTTAATTGCTATCATACTGGTTTTAATCGGCATTGTACATTTGTACCAATCCATCAAATATTGCTTTTTGGGCGTATTTTACCCTGGGGAAACGGAACATGCCTTTTTGGCTTTGTAAATGGTATTGGGAATTTACGTTTTAGTCACGAATGTGTGAAATGACTTAATCGACTGTGATTAGGTCATTTTACTTATGCCAGGTAAAAGACATATACTTAAGTTATATCAATTTTGAAAGGAAGCAGGGATATATCGTGAAACTAAGTATTCTCGATCAAGCACCAATTTCAGCCGGAAAGACAGCACAGGAAACGTTACAGGATTCGATAAAACTTGCCCAAACGGGAGATCAGCTTGGCTATACGCGCTATTGGATTGCTGAACATCACGATCTGACCGGTCTCGCCTGTCCAGCTCCAGAAGTGATGATCGGTATCATTGCGGCACAAACGAAAAACATCCGGATTGGCGCCGGTGCCGTATTATTGCCGCACTATAAACCATTTCGGGTGGCAGAAAACTACAATTTGTTAGCAACCTTATATCCGGATCGTATCGATTTAGGCATTGGCCGGGCACCAGGCGGATCTGCGGAAGTAACGATGGCATTGTCTGATAATTTTCTGGAACAGGTACGAAAAGTTCCAGAAAAACTGGATGACCTATTACGATTTTTACATCTGGATTTTCCCAAAGATCATATGTATGCCAAGATAAAACCGACGCCAGTTCCGGAGATTTCACCGGAGCCATGGATGCTCGGGACAAGTGGAAAAAGTGCTGTATTAGCCGCTGAGAAAGGGATGGCCTATACATTTGGCCATTTTATGAGTGATGCAGATGGTCCGGAAGTTGTCAAGAACTATCGACAATTGATGACGGAAAAATATCCAGATCAGGTCGCAAAAGTAATTGTGACCATTACAGCTGTTTGTGCAGAAACTACGGAAAAAGCAGAAGAACTTGCGATGAGCAACTTGTTATGGAATGTACTACAGGCAAAAGGGGAAGGTGAAGAAGGGGTACCTACAGTAGACGAAGCGTTATCCTATCCATTTTCAGCGGAGGAACAGGAAATGGTGGACAAAGCTAAAGAAAAAATGGTGATCGGAAATCCCCAGGAAGTAAAGCAACAACTTGAACATTTGCAGCAGGCTTATCAGGCAGATGAATGGATGATTGTCACGATAACACATGACCATGAGGCGAGAATAAAATCGTATGAATTAATTGCGAATGAAATTTTTCATCAATCCTGATTATTGAGCTAACTAAAGAAAAAGATTATTGGTTCCATGGTCGCATATCAAATGTAGGAAATTTAAATAGACAAAGGAGAGAGGGCAGATAAACAGCTTCTCTCCTTATTTTTGTGTTAAGGTATGCAGCATCCCAAATCCAGGATGAACGGACTGAGGTTAAACAGATCTTTCCGATGCAGAGGCGAAAATTGCCGACGTATTGCTTGATCTGAAGGATTTGAATAAAGAGATTGCCAGAGTAGATAATGCATTGGCGAACAACAAAAAGCAAATGAAAAACACAGAGGGCAACATTACAGATCAAAAGAAACAAGTTGATAAACTCGAGATTGTCCGCTTTTGGTTTAAAAAAAGCGGAGGCGTGATCAAATACTTATCACTTCCAATTAAAAGATGATACATTGATCCGCCCCTGTAGTTAATTTATTAAAGGCGCTGTATGATGCAAATCCCCAGCCAATGTTGTTAACTTTAGTACTGCTGCCAAATCATTTCGGTGGTTTTCCTCGAAAATCTACATGAATAATTGTTTATCACGCATTAACTGTCAGTAATACCCCACTGATTGAAGTTTTACTTTATTACATAGCATGTCCCGCTCTGTTTCTATTACTATTTTCCTATTTTAAAAATTATTAAATGTTTTTTGAAAAATGGGTTGTAATTTTAACGAGGAGTCTATATACTGTATTATAACAGAAATACAAAATTAAATCTGTTATATAAAAAGGAGAGATGTTGTATGAAAAAGACTACACATGTTCACTGTCAACAATGCGGAAAGCCGATGAATGCGAAAGGTTATTTGCTTGAGTGTGATTATTGCTTGTCAAAAAAGAACGAGGACTAATTTTTTGCCCAAATTGTTATATAACAATATAATAATTTATTTGTTGTATTATAACAAAGGGAAGCCAGATAGACAGGATGCTGTTAAAGTGGTTGGTCAGGCATCAAAAACATTATTTGGCAAACTGAAGTAGCAAGCTGATTTTGTGAGTTTCTTAACATACCTGTATACAACTATTTATTTGAAAGGGGAAATAACAAATGAGACAAAAGCGAATCGAAAATTTAAAAAAAGAGTGGGAAACAGATTTACGCTGGGTCGGAGTGGAACGGCCATATTCAGCTGAAGATGTGATCCGGCTACGAGGGTCAATCGATGTAGAACATACTTTGGCGACAGTAGGAGCAAAGAAACTGTGGAAACAAATTCATGAAGAAGATTATATCCACGCCCTTGGAGCATTGACAGGAAATCAAGCGGTACAACAGGTGAAGGCAGGTTTAAAAGCCATTTATTTAAGTGGCTGGCAGGTTGCAGCAGACGCGAACTTGTCGGGGCATATGTACCCGGATCAAAGTTTGTATCCGGCAAACAGTGTACCGAATGTTGTGAAGCGAATTAATCAGGCGTTACAACGCGCCGATCAGATTCACTATTCGGAAGGTGTCGAGGAGATTGACTGGTTTGCGCCGATTGTGGCTGATGCCGAGGCCGGATTTGGTGGACAGTTGAATGTTTTTGAACTCATGAAGGCAATGATTGAAGCAGGAGCATCTGGGGTTCATTTCGAGGATCAATTATCTTCGGAGAAAAAATGTGGACATTTAGGTGGGAAAGTGTTATTACCAACACAAACAGCCGTCAAACATTTGATTGCTGCCCGATTTGCCGCCGATGTGATGGGGACACCAACCATCATTATTGCCCGAACCGATGCCAATGCAGCAAACCTGATTACCAGTGATATCGATGACTATGATGCACCATTTATGACCGGGGAACGCACGCCAGAAGGATTTTATAAAACGAAAGCAGGGATAGATCAGGCAATCAATCGAGGCATCGCTTATGCCCCATATGCTGATTTGATTTGGTGTGAAACCTCTGAACCAAACATTGAAGAAGCGCAGCAATTTGCCGATGCCATTCATGCCAAATATCCAAATAAGCTGCTGGCGTATAATTGTTCACCATCGTTTAACTGGAAACGGAAATTGTCTAATGATGAGATTGCCAGTTTCCAACAACAAATTGCTAAAATGGGATATAAGTTTCAATTTGTAACCTTAGCTGGATTCCATGCGTTAAATCATAGCATGTTTAACCTGGCCAAGAACTATAAAGAACGGGGAATGGCTGCTTACTCTGAACTGCAGCAAGCGGAATTTTCCAGTGAACCGGATGGATATACTGCAACCCGACATCAGCGTGAGGTTGGTACCGGTTATTTTGATGAAGTAGCACAGGTGATATCAGGTGGAACCTCCTCAACTGCAGCATTAAAAGGGTCAACCGAAGAGGAACAGTTCACCGAGTAATCCAATTTCAATTGTAAAAAACTAACCAGTCATGTTGGCTGGTTAGTTTTTTTGCAAAGGACTGCTTATAAAAAGTAAAATGGTTTTAAAAAGTAAGTGATTCATGTATAATGATATGTAATCTTAATCTTTTAGGAGGAAAATCTTTAAATGTTGGAAGTAGAAGAATTTCGTAAGGCGTCATATGATATTGATCCGATTTATGTGAATCGCTGGTCACCAAGATCCTTTATGGATAAGGATGTACCAGATGACACTCTTTATAGCGTTTTTGAAGCTGCGCGTTGGGCTCCATCTGCGGCAAATAAACAACCATGGCGATTTGTCATTGCTCGTAATCAGTCGGATCGGGAAAAATTTTTGACGTTCATTAATGAGAGTAATGTTGTGTGGTGTAAGAAAGCTCCTGTGCTTGTTGCATTACTATCGAAAACAGATAATGAAGATGGAGGAAAAAATCCAACACACGCATTTGATGCCGGAACTGCCTGGGGATTTTTAGCATTGGAAGCATTCCGCAAAGGGTTGATTACACATGCAATGGGTGGTTTTAATCGGGAAAAGGCAAAAGAAGTACTATCCATTCCGGAAAACTATGATGTCCATGCGATCGTTGCTTTAGGATATAAAGGTGAAAAAGATTTATTAACTGATGCTTATCGCGATCGGGAAAAACCTTCGATGCGAAAAGATTTGTCAGAATTGATGTTTGAAGGAACATTTGTAAAGGAATAGTTTTAGTAAATAAAGATGACCTCTTCAAATACGGGGAGGTTATTTTATTTGCATTGCATGCCGATAAAATAATGGGTGAAAATAAGAGTTGAAATATGCATGAACGGAGGTGAGACCCTGCATCCTCGCGGGAAATGATATGGAAATAATATATTTATTGTTGGTTATTATACTAATTATCTTGACCGCATTTTTTGTTGCAACCGAGTTTTCCATTGTTAAGGTGCGTCCGACCAGAATTGATCAGTTAATCGTGGAGGGAAGTAAGCAAGCCGTACACGCAAAGAAAATAATTGATAATCTTGATACATACTTGTCGGCAAGTCAATTAGGAATTACGGTGACGGCATTAGGTTTGGGGTGGCTCGGGGAACCAACGATAAAGGCATTCATTGATCCACTTTTTACGAAATTGGGGCTTAGCTCGGGTTTTGCTTCTTTGCTATCTTTTATTATTGCATTCATCATCATCACCTTCTTGAACGTTGTAGTTGGTGAATTGGCGCCCAAATCAATTGCGATTCAAAAGGCTGAAAAAGTTACCTTGATGTTTGCCAAACCGCTTATCTTATTTTATAAACTTATGTTTCCGTTTATTTGGGTGTTAAATCATTCTTCCAGGTTGATTATTCGCTTATTTGGTTTTAAGCCCGTTAGCGAAAATGAAGCTGCGCTAACGGAAGAAGAGTTGCGATTAATCTTGTCGGAAAGCTATGAAAGTGGGGAAATCAATCAGGCGGAAATGACATATGTGAATAACATCTTTGAATTCGATGAGCGGGTCGCCAAAGAAATTATGATACCAAGAACGGAAATGGTTTGTTTTTTTAAAGACAGTGATGCTGAACAAAATGCAGCAATTGTCCATGAAAAACAATTTACGAGATATCCAGTGGCGGAAGAAGACAAGGATCATATTGTTGGATTGGTGAATATTAAGGAATTATTCACCAATCGTCTCAATGATGGCAGTGAATCCATTGTTCCCCTTATTAGACCGATTCTTTATTTTTCCGAATCCACACCGATTAAACAAGCCCTTATCACAATGCAAAAGCAACGCATTCATATGGGGATTGTTATTGATGAATATGGTGGTACAGCGGGATTATTAACAGTTGAGGATATTTTGGAAGAAATTGTTGGAGAGATCCGTGATGAATTTGATGTGAATGAAAAACCAATGTTGGAGCAAGTCGATGATCAGACAACCATTGTTTCCGGGAAGTTATTATTGGAAGAAGTAAATGAATTATTTCAAATTGACCTCCAAGATGATGAGGTCGATACAATCGGAGGCTGGATCATTACAAATCATATGGATGCTAAACAGGGAACAACAATAGAGTACGGTGGGTATCGATTTGTTGTCGAGGAAATTGATGGCCACCAGATTAAAAAAGTTAAAATTGAAAAGATCGAATAAAAAGACAAGCGTTCCATCACGTTTGTCTTTTTATTCATCGATATGAAGGTATCGTAACGGGAATAGTTGGTATATTTGCCGATTTGCTGAATTTGCCGGAAAAAAAGTTACGTTTAACATATACTATACTGGGGTATTGTATAATGAATGTTTAAATAACAAATCCAAGGAGTAAATGTCTTTTGCAAGGAGACATTAATACCCGAAAAGGAGAAATCTGTATGGAAAATCATGACAAGAAACAGCATAACCACAATTTCCATCATGAACACGGTTCACATAAGTATCATAACCATGATGAGCATTATGTACATGAAGAGCATGATCACGAAAGCCATGGCGGCGGTCATAACCACCATGATCACGGGGGTATGGTGAAAGATTTTAAGAAGCGCTTCTACATTTCCTTAATCGTAACGATTCCAATTCTTATTATGTCGCCAATGATTCAAAGTTTTATTGGTGTTGATTGGCAGGTACCGTATAACCAATATATTTTGTTTGTGCTTGCTACCTTTATCTTCTTCTATGGAGGATGGCCATTTATTACCGGTGGGATCAGTGAGTTAAAAGACAAAAACCCTGGCATGATGACGCTTATAGGTCTTGCTATTCTAGTTGCATATGTATATAGTTCCCTTACTGTATTTGGACTGGAAGGAAAGGACTTTTTCTGGGAACTGGCTACATTGATTGACATTATGTTACTTGGGCATTGGATTGAAATGCGTTCAGTAATGGGGGCATCTAATGCACTTGAAGAACTTGTCAAACTAATGCCTAGTGAGGCACATAAGTTGGATGAAAACGATGAGGTACAAGACATTCCGGTATCCGATTTAAAAAATAATGATCGGGTGCTTGTGAAACCAGGTGAAAAAATTCCTGTAGATGGAATAATCATTGATGGTAAATCAGCAATAGATGAATCAATGTTGACTGGAGAATCTGTACCCGTAGAAAAAAATAAAGACGATGAGGTAATTGGTGGTTCAGTTAACAAAGAAGGGTCACTTACCATCCAAGTTGAAAAAACGGGAGAGGATTCATATCTTTCCCAGGTTATAACATTAGTAAAAGAAGCTCAGGAATCAAGGTCCAGAACACAGGATGTTACAAACCGGGCAGCAAAATGGTTGTTTTATGTTGCCTTGGCATCAGGTTTTATCACACTGTTCATCTGGTTAATTCTAGGGTACCCATTCGATGTTGCCCTTGAGCGAATGGTTACCGTGATGGTTATTACCTGTCCACATGCACTTGGTTTAGCGGCACCACTTGTTATAGCAGTTTCGACATCGATTTCGGCAAAACATGGTTTACTGATCCGCAATCGTGCCAATTTTGAAGGTGCAAGAAACTTGAATGCAGTTGTTTTTGATAAGACAGGAACGCTAACAAAGGGTGAGTTTGGTGTTACAAATATTGTACCAAATGAGGGTTATCAAGAAGATGAAGTCCTGATATGGGCAGCGAGCTTGGAACAAAATTCTGAGCATCCAATCGCCACGGGCATCGTAAAATCGGCAAAAGCAAAAGAGATAAAGCTGAAAAAGATTTCCGATTTTGAATCCATCACTGGTAAGGGAATCCAGGGAATAATTGATGGGAAAAAAGTGAATGTTGTTAGCCCCGGTTATGTTGCTAGTCAAAGCATGGCATATGATGAAAAGCTATTTAATGAAATGTCGGAAGAAGGAAAGACAGTCGTATTTGTTTTACTAGACGATGAATTGGTTGGTATGATTGCCTTGGCAGATATCGTTCGGGAAACGGCGAAAGAAGCAGTTGCTGCGCTTAAGGAGGACGGTATACATTCGATCATGTTAACCGGTGATAATAAAAAGGTTGCAAACTGGGTTGCCAAACAACTTGATATTGATGAAGTGTATGCAGAAGTTTTACCGGATAAAAAGGCAGATCAAGTGAGGGAAATTAAAGAAAAAGGCTGGAAAGTTGCGATGACGGGAGACGGAGTAAATGATGCACCCGCATTGGCAACTGCTGATTTGGGTATCGCAATTGGCGCAGGTACCGACGTAGCTATGGAAACAGCTGATGTCGTCCTGGTAAAAAGTAACCCAAAAGATGTTGTCTCGTTGATTGATCTATCGAAGAAAACATATAGGAAAATGATCCAGAATCTATGGTGGGCAACAGGCTATAATATTTTGGCAATACCGCTTGCGGCAGGAGTATTAGCACCTATTGGTATTGTATTAAGTCCAGCGGTAGGAGCTGTATTGATGAGTCTGAGTACGATTATTGTTGCGGTTAATGCAAAGTTGTTGAAGGCGTAAATTGAATAGATCTTTGTAAAGAGAAGTGAACCAAATCACCGGTTCGCTTCAATTTTATCCGCACCTTTATTGCATAATGTACCGATGAAAATTTTTTGTTCATTTTCATTGCGATATTTCTGAATATAACTTATACTAATAACTAGATGGATAGGGAACATCTTTTATTTTTTGCAATAAAATGAATGAGTATTCATTCAAGTGATGATAGGGGGAGAAATCATGTCACGAACGATCAAACGTGTTGCAGTATTAGGATCTGGTGTAATGGGATCGGGAATTGCTGCCCACTTAGCAAACGTTGGGATACCGACACTAATGCTTGATATTGTGCCAAAGGAACTAACCAAAGATGAAATGAAAAAAGGGTTGAGTTTGGAGGATCGCGTGGTAAGAAATCGGATGGCTGCTCAAAGCAAGAAAGCCTTGTTGAAGCAAAAACCATCACCAATTACAACCAAGGAAAGTCTTGATTTAATCGAGGTTGGCAATATGGACGATGATATCGAAAAATTGGCTGATGTCGATTGGATTATCGAAGTTGTTGTGGAACGACTGGATATTAAAAAACAAGTATTTGCAAACGTTGACAAGTATCGCAAACAAGGGACGATTGTCAGTTCAAATACTTCGGGGATTTCTATTGAAGCAATGGCAGCCGGCTGCTCAGAAGATTTCCGGAAGCATTTTCTAGGTACACACTTTTTTAATCCACCACGCTATCTGAAACTTCTGGAGGTTACCCCAACGAAAGATACGGATCCGGAAGTTCTGGCATTCATAAAAACATTTGGTGAAAATGTACTCGGAAAAGGTGTGGTGGAAGCAAAGGATACACCAAACTTTATCGCCAATCGAATCGGTACATACGGTCTTCTCGTAACTGTTCAAAAGATGCTTGAGGAAGGGTATAGCGTTGGAGAAGTTGATTCCGTTACAGGGCCGATGATTGGCCGTCCGAAAAGCGCTACTTTCCGCACCTTGGATGTAGTTGGACTGGATACATTTATTCATGTCGCAAAAAATGTTTACGATCAAGTGGATGGAGAAGAGAAAAAGGTATTTGATGTACCGGACTTTTTATTACAAATGCAGGAAAAAGGTTGGCTTGGTGCAAAGAGCGGTCAAGGATTTTTCTTGAAAAAGAAAGATAAGACCGGTAGTACAATCTATGAACTAAATCCACAAACATTGGAATATGAAGACCGTAAGAAATTAAAAACAGCTGCGACAGAAGCAGCTAAACAGCAAAAGGGTTCCCGGCGTAAATTGAAAGCGCTTGTGTCTGCAAAGGGAGATCGAGCCGGTGATTTAGTTTGGTCCGTTATGAAACCAGTCCTTATTTATTCGGCCGAGCTTGTCGGTGAGATTGCCGATGATATTGTTGCTATCGATCAAGCGATGAAATGGGGCTTCGGCTGGGAACTTGGCCCATTTGAATCATGGGATGCAATCGGTGTGCGTGAATCGGTAGAGCGGATGCAACAAGAAGGCGACACCGTTCCGGATTGGGTACTTGCCTTTTTGGAAGAAGGCAATGAATCGTTCTATAAAAAGGAAAATGGTCACATTTATTATTATGATCATGGGAAATACAAACAGCAGCATTTTAATAAGAAACAAATTAATCTGAAACAATTAAAAGATATCAATGGGGTAATTAAAAAGAATACGGGAGCTAGTTTAATAGATTTGGGGGATGGTGTTGCTGGATTGGAGTTTCACTCACAAAGCAATGCCATCGGGCTTGATGTTATTCAAATGATCAATTTCGCTATTGAGGAAGTTGGTAAAAACTACAAAGGGCTTGTGATTGGCAATCAGGCTAAAAATTTCTGTGTCGGTGCAAACCTTGCCATGATGCTGATGGAAGCACAGGATGACAACTTTTTTGAACTGGATATGGTTGTCCGGCAATTCCAAAACGTTGGGTTGAACATGAAGTATTCAGAGAAACCAATTGTTGCAGCGCCATTTAATATGACACTGGGCGGCGGTGCCGAGGTCTGCTTGTCATCAGCGGCCATACAAGCATCACCGGAAACCTATATGGGGCTTGTTGAAACAGGAGTTGGCCTCATCCCAGGCGGAGGCGGTACGAAAGAACTTTATTTGAAAGAAATTCGCCATTTGCCAAAAGGTATCGACTTCGATTTATCCAAGGTAGCCAATGATGTGTTTGAAAAAGTTGCCACAGCAAAAGTGTCCACATCTGGAGCAGAAGCACGGGAAAATGGCTTTTTAAATGGTAATGATGCTATTAGTGTGAATCCGGATCATCTGTTACATGATGCCAAAGCAAAGGTTCTGGCTTTAGCGAATGCGGGCTATCAAGCACCAAAACGAGAAAAAATACCAGTTGTTGGTGAGTCAGGATATGCTGCGATGCTTATGGGAGCCAAATCAATGAAATTAAGCGGCTATGCATCCGATCATGATGTGAAAATTGCTGAAAAACTGGCTTATGTACTTTCCGGAGGTCGCATTAAAGAGGGTACATTCATTGATGAACAAGTTATGCTTGATCTGGAGCGGGAGGCATTTTTGAGCCTGATTGGCGAACCGAAAACACAGGCCCGGATGCAGCACATGTTACTGAAAGGAAAGCCATTACGCAACTAAAAAAGCTTAAGGTCCAGGTTTGATAAATAGAAGAGGGGGATAAAAGTGAAGGAAGCGGTTATTGTTGCAGGTGCAAGAACCCCTGTAGGAAAAGCAAAAAAAGGGTCGCTGGCAAATTCCAGACCGGATGATTTAGCAGCCTTAACGCTTAAGGAAACATTAAAACAAGCAGGGAATTACGATGGAAATATTGATGATGTGATTATTGGCTGTGCCATGCCTGAAGCAGAACAAGGAGCGAATATGGCACGAAATATTGCGGGACTTGCAGGATTACACCATGATGTACCGGGGATTACGATTAATCGTTTTTGTTCATCGGGTTTACAAAGTATTGCGTTTGCGGCCGAGCGGATTATGATTGGGGCAAGTGACACGATGATTGCCGGTGGTGCAGAATCGATGAGTCTTATCCCAATGGGTGGCCATGTGGTAAAACCAAATTCCAAGCTTGTCCAGGATGCGCCGGGCTATTATATGGGAATGGGGCACACCGCAGAGGAAGTAGCCAATCGTTTTGATATTTCCCGTGAGGATCAAGATGCTTTCGCCGTCCGCAGTCATGAACGGGCAGCAAAAGCTATTCAGGAAGGTAAATTCAAAGAAGAAATTGTACCAGTCGAAGTAACTGAACGCGTAGTAGGAGAAGATAATAAAATTGAAGAAAAAAGTTTTACATTTGAAATGGATGAAGGGGTTCGCCTAGGAACAACCATGGAAATATTGGCGAAACTACGGCCAGCCTTTCATGTAAAAGGATCGGTTACAGCGGGAAATTCCTCGCAAATGAGTGATGGGGCAGCAACCGTATTATTGATGGATCGGGAAAAAGCGTCTGCTGAAGGATTAACACCACTGGCCAAATTCCGTTCCTTCGCGGTAGCTGGTGTTGAACCAGAAATTATGGGCGTTGGACCGGTTGCGGCTGTACCGAAAGCATTAAAAATTGCCGGCCTTGAACTATCAGATATCGGCTTGTTTGAGTTAAACGAAGCATTCGCGTCCCAATCGGTTCGCGTTATCCGCGCGTTGGATCTGAATCCGGATATTGTCAATGTCAATGGTGGAGCAATTGCCCTTGGTCATCCACTAGGCATGACCGGTACGAAATTAACGTTGAGTTTGATCCATGAAATGAAGCGCCGGAACGTACAATTTGGTGTTGTAACGATGTGTATCGGTGGTGGTATGGGTGCTGCCGGGGTGTTTGAGTTAATTTAATCTATTAATCCGTTGGTAAATTATTAATAGAAAGGACGTTAACAATGAGTGAAACAAAAGAAAAGTTATTTAAAGGTGGAGCTTTTTTAGTAGAAGATTTAACCGCTGATGATATTATCACACCAGAGGATTTTACAGAGGAACATAAAATGATTGCCAAAACAACCGATGAATTTGTTTCCGGCGAAGTCCTGCCCGTGAAAGACAAACTGGAAAATCATGAATTTGACTATTCGGTAGATTTGCTTAAAAAGGCTGGTGAGCTCGGATTATTAGGTGCAGATGTTCCAGAAGAATATGATGGTCTGGCATTAGATAAAATTAGTTCATCGTTGATTACTGAAAAATTTGCCCGTGCAGGTGGATTTGGAATTACACATGGGGCACACGTTGGTATTGGTTCCCTGCCGATTGTATTTTTCGGAAACGATGATCAAAAGAAAAAATATTTGCCAAAGCTGGCGACGGGTGAACTGTTAGCAGCATACGCACTGACAGAACCTTCCTCAGGATCCGATGCCCTGGGTGCAAAAACAACAGCAAAATTAAATGAGGCTGGTACCCATTATATTTTAAATGGCGAAAAACAATGGATCACTAATTCGGCATTTGCTGATGTATTCGTTGTCTATGCCAAAATTGATGGTGAACATTTCACGGCCTTTATCGTTGAACGCGAATTTCCCGGCGTTTCTACTGGAAATGAAGAAAATAAAATGGGAATTAAAAGTTCATCCACACGTACATTAATTTTGGAAGATGCAGAGGTACCTGTTGAGAACTTATTAGGCGAAAAAGGCAAAGGACACAAAATTGCTTTCAATATTTTGAATGTAGGACGTTATAAATTAGCTATCGGGGCTGTCGGTAGTTCAAAACGCGGAATTGAAGTAGCAACGAAATATGTGAACGAGCGTAAACAGTTTGGCCAGTCAATTTCCGACTTTAACTTAACGCGGGAAAAGTTGGCAACCATGGCAGCGAGAACTTATGCCAATGAAAGTGCCGTTTATCGTACAGTGGGTCTGTTTGAACAACGCATGGGTTCACTAACGGATGAACAATTAAAAGATGGTAAAGAAATAGCAAAAGCAATAGCGGAATATCAAATCGAGTGTTCCCTGAACAAATTTTCGGCCTCGGAATGTCTTGATTATGTAGCTGATGAAGCCGTACAGCTCCACGGAGGGTATGGTTTCATGGAGGAATATGAAGTCGCAGGTATGTATCGTGATTCGCGAATTAACCGTATTTTTGAAGGGACCAATGAAATCAACCGCCTTCTCGTGCCAGGAACATTGCTGAAAAAAGCGATGAAGGGTGAATTGCCATTACTGCAAAAAGCGAAAAGTTTGCAGGAAGAACTCATGATGATGATGCCGGAAGAGATTGGGGATAAAACACTGGAACAGGAAAAACACCTTTTGAAAAACGCCAAGAAAATTATTTTGCTTGGTGCCGGTCTGGCAGCGCAAAAGTATGCAAAAAAATTGGAAAACGAGCAGGAAATCCTCGTGAATCTGGCTGATATGGTTAATGAAGTGTACAACATGGAGGCAGCTATTCTACGTACAGAAAAAGCGATCAACAAATCAGGAGAAGAACAAAACAAACAAAAACTGCTTTATACGCAAGTCTATGTTCAGGAGGCATTTAATCGGATTGAAGCAGATGCCAAAGAAACATTAATTGCTGTTGAAGAAGGCGATACATTACGAATGATGCTGTCATCGTTACGTAAATTAACGCGCCACACACCAACCAATGTAATTGCCAAGAAGCGTGAAATTGCTAAAGGTATTATTGAAGAAGAAAAATATTTTGTATAAAGTAGTGTTCGTTAAATGAATTCGGGTATAGCTGTTCCCGCCGAGAAGAGAATTTGGGGGGGACTGTTTTTTCGGAATTCTGGCAGTATTTTTGTCGAAATCTCCCTATGATGATCCACCAAATGAGTTTTTTAACTGAAGAAGGATAAAATGTGAAAACCCTCCTGCTGTAATCTGTAGCAGGAGGGTTTCAAATGGTTATATATTTAACGGTAATATCCAGTAATTGCGCTTT
The DNA here is from genome assembly GCF_027186265.1 of Lentibacillus daqui. NCBI lineage: Bacteria > Bacillati > Bacillota > Bacilli > Caryophanales > Bacillaceae > Lentibacillus > Lentibacillus daqui. Next base: position 1,293,710 of record NZ_CP114176.1, read on the forward strand.
CTTCGACTATGTACATCTAATTTTGTTATAATATATGCAATCAAAAAAGGGTGCAAAGGAGTGGTTCACATGGCATTGACATTCTACTGGTATCCAAAATGCGGTACCTGTAAAAAAGCGAAAAATTGGCTGGATGAACACAATATAGATTATACAAGTATACATATTGTGGACAACCCGCCATCACAGGAAGAATTGATGCAATTGATCGAGAAAAGCGGGTTGCCTGCAAAGAAGTTTTTCAATACGAGTGGCAAGAAGTATCGGGAAGGAAATTTCAAGGAAAAAATTAAGGATGCAAGCACCGAAGAAATGGCAGAAATGCTCGCATCCGATGGCATGTTGATCAAACGGCCGATCGTCACGGATGGACAGAATGTAACGGTTGGATTTAAGGAAGAAACTTTTCAGGAAAATTGGTTGTAAAATTAAAGTGAAATACTAGAAATAAACGAGAATACCTAGTATAGTAATATTGCAATGAATAAAGAGGATGTTCAAAAAGTCCGGTAAAAATGACCTCAGACTACTGTTGACGTTACAACAGGACGCCCTAAGACCTTAGCTGATCTTGGTCCTTTTTATACTCCTTTTTGAACGCACTTTAACGGAGGGATTTTCAATGAGCTTACCAGAAGAATTATTATATTCAGAAGAACATGAGTGGGTAAAAAAAGAAGACGATAAAGTCAGAATCGGAATTACAGATTTTGCCCAAGATGAATTAGGCGACATTGTTTTTGTTGAATTACCAGAAGTTGGTGACGACATCGAAGCAGATGAGCCTTTCGGAAGTGTGGAATCGGTAAAAACTGTTTCAGAATTGTATGCGCCAATTAGTGGTAAAGTTGTTGAAGTAAATGATGATTTAGAGGACAACCCTGAATTTGTGAACGAATCACCATATGAAAAGGCGTGGATGATTGTCGTTGAACCATCGGATGAATCAGAAATGGATGACCTGCTGTCGGCTAAACAATACGAAGAAGTAACGCAGGAAGACTAATTTCCACAAATGAATAGTACATGTCAGAAGGCTGGCTTGCACCGAAAAAGAAGGTGTATAGTCAGCCTTATTCACATCATAAGATGGTAATAGGGAAGCTTTTTGCTTGAATTGGTAAGGAGTGCTATGGGATCATGACAAATGAATCGGATAAGGTGATTATTGTTGAAGGGTTAACCGATAAAAAGCAAATCAAAAAAGTCATCACAGAGGACCTGGAAATTGTTTGTACGAATGGAACGCTGGGTGTGGAACGGTTTGATGAACTATTATATGCGTACGATTTGGATAATAAAGACGTATTTATTTTAGTTGATGAGGATGATTCAGGGATCAAGTTACGCAAACAATTGGCCCGGGAACTTCCGCATGCCAATCACTTATATGTCAGTAGTGAGTACCGGGAAGTAGCAACAACGCCCGAGCAGGTACTTGCGACAATTTTGGTTAGCAAAAGCATTGAGGTTAATCCGATATTTTTAATTTAGGGTGATCGTATTGCAGCAATTTACAGAAGAAGCAAAAGCAAAAGAGAGTTATTTTCTATATATTTTCACCCCGTTGTGTGGTACGTGTAAACTGGCCAGGACGATGCTGGATAAGATCGAGTCTGTACATCAGGAAAATATTTTTTACGAAATGAACGCCTCAATAAATCCGGAGTTTATGCAGGAATACAAGATCGAAAGTGTTCCGTGTTTGTTCATCAAACAAGATGGAAAAATCAAGGAGCGAGTTTATGCATTCCGCTCCATTGCCAATATTTATCACTATTTGCTTGAATATAAACCGGAATTGTTTGCGACATCATAATTCAACGAGGCTCTGGCAAACAAGTGGATCCAGCATGGACAAAGGGTATAAGGACAGGGTATCCATATTCTTATATTGCCTTTTGCAGGCGGTTGATCTACCAACCAATTGATGTAGGATAATTGGGAATTAGCGAACTATTGAACTTCATATTGACACTAGTGATTTGCAATGCTAATATTTAATTTATTATTAACAGCAATATATGATAAATCTCTTATCTTGAGCGGTGGAGGGACTGGCCCTGTGAACCCGCGGCAACCTTCAGGCAATTCGTTTGAAAGGTGCCAATTCCTGCAGAGTAGTACTTTGACAGATGAGGGAACTTAGAAGACATTAAAAACGTCTTTCTGTTCCCCGCAGAAAGACGTTTTTCCGTTATGTGGGGCATAATATAATCATGAAAATACAGATGATTTAAGTTTGTTTCCTGTATGGTTTGCCCTGGAAGGATTTTAAAAGGAGGACTATTTCTTGATTTCGATTGAAGGGTTGAGCAAAATTTTCTCATCATCCAATAATGAGCAAATCACTGCTGTGAATGAATTAACGTTAGATATACAAGAAGGCGAGATATTCGGGGTGATCGGATATAGCGGGGCGGGAAAGAGTACGTTTGTCAGGCTGCTGAATCGGCTGGAGGAACCGACGAGCGGACGGATTGTTATCCATGACCACGATATTACCGAGATGAATGCGAAACAGCTTCGGGTTGCCAGACAAGAAATCGGTATGATCTTTCAACATTTTAATCTGCTTTGGTCACGGACGGTCAAAGACAATATCGCATTTCCGCTGGAGATTGCAGGTGTTCCAAAGGACAAGCGTGACAAGCGGGTGAAGGAATTAATCAATCTTGTTGGTCTTACGGAACGCGAGAATGCTTACCCATCCCAGTTAAGTGGTGGACAAAAACAGCGGGTGGGAATTGCCAGAGCGCTTGCAAATAACCCGAAAGTATTATTATGTGACGAAGCAACTTCGGCGTTGGATCCGGAAACAACCGATTCCATTTTGGACCTGTTGGTGGATATTAATAAACAGCTGGGATTAACGATTATCTTAATCACCCATGAAATGCACGTCATTCGCAAAATTTGTAACCAGGTCGCTGTCATGGAAAAAGGAAAAATTGTGGAGCAAGGCGATGTGTTGGACATATTTTTGCGGCCGCAACAGCAGGTAACGAAGCGTTTTGTTGAACAGGTGATGGGGACAGCAGATGAAAATGAAGGTGTAACAGATCTGATTAACACATATGAGCATGGTAAAATTGTTCGTCTGCATTTTATTGGGGAAACTGCCAATCAGGCACTCATCAGCAAGGTGGCCAAGGAGTTTTCCATCGACGTAAATATCCTGCAGGGAAAAATTACGCAGACACAGGCAGGAGCCTATGGAACATTGTTTGTTCAGATGATCGGCGAAACGTCTGAATTGAACAAGGCGCTCCGGTTTATTCAGGATACCTCGGTAGAAGTGGAGGTGTTCCGTGATGCTGACTGATTTATTTCCTAATTTGAATATGGAAGATTTTTGGGATGCGACCTATGAAACATTTTATATGACCTTATTGGGACTTCTTGGTACATTTATTCTGGGAATTTTACTAGGGTTGCTCTTATACCTGACAGCTAAAGATGGGATATGGCAGAATAAATTTATTAACCTAATTGTTGCTGCTGCTGTCAATATCTTTCGTGCGATCCCATTTATTATTTTGATCTTTTTGTTATTCCCATTTACCGATTTTTTACTAGGAACGATTCGCGGCCCCAATGCTGCATTGCCTGCCTTAATTATCGGGTCGGCACCGTTTTATGGCCGATTAGTTGAGATTGCTCTAAAAGAAGTGGATAAAGGTGTGGTTGAGGCTGCAAAATCCATGGGGGCAAAAACAAGAACAATTATCTTTCGCGTCTTACTGCCGGAATCGATGCCTGCTTTGATTTCCGGATTAACGGTGACCGCAATTGCGTTAATTGGTTATACGGCAATGGCTGGAGTAATTGGCGCTGGAGGATTAGGTAATTATGCCTATTATTTTGGTTTCCAGCGACGTGACTTTGATGTTGTCCTTGTTTGTACTGTGGCAATTGTTATCATTGTATTTATTTTTCAGTTCATTGGCGACTTTATTTCCAATAAATTAGATAAAAGATAGAGAGGGGAATTTTTGATGAAAAAGGTTTTTATACTTCTGTCTGCAATACTGGTACTTCTTTTAGCGGCTTGTGGCGGTGGTTCCAGTGAGGGTAAAGATGAAGACGGTAATACAACCATTAAAGTGGGTGCAACAAGTGTCCCACATGCCGAAGTATTGGAAAAGGCGAAACCGATCTTGAAAGAAAAAGGGATTAATTTAGAGATTGAGGAATTTCAAGATTATGTATTACCTAACGATGCACTTGCTGATAGTGATCTGGATGCGAATTATTTTCAAACCATTCCCTTCTTAGAACAAGTGATAAAAGATACCGGCTACGATCTGGATTACATTGATGGCATTCATATTGAACCAATGGGGATTTATTCAAAAGATATTAAAAGTCTGGATGACGTCAAAAATGGTACAGAAGTGATTATGAGTAATTCAGCGTCAGACCATGGACGGATACTGGAATTATTTGAAAAAAGTGGCTTAATCAAGCTGGATGATAATGTGGATAAAGTAAATGCGCAGATTGATGATATTGTTGAAAATCCAAAGCATTTAAAATTTTCAGCTGATTATGATGCTGCAATTTTACCGGAACTCTATAATAAAGAAGACAATGTCCTTGTTGCAATCAATACTAACTATGCAATTCAGGCTGATTTAAATCCACTGAAGGATGCTTTGGCTATAGAGGACGAAAATTCCCCATATGTGAATGTGGTTGCCGTACGATCGGAGGATAAAGATAATGAAGCATTAAATACACTTGTTGATGTGCTGCAATCCAAAGAAATACAAGATTTTATGATGGACAAATACGATGGAGCAGTTGTCCCGGTCGGTGGCGAGGATTAAATTGCAACGTTTAGAAAATATCGAGTAAATGACAGGTATAAGGGTGAAAATAAAGGTATTTAACGAAAAATAATTATTGTGTTTACCGCAGAAGGATTTTTCCTGCGCAATGAATTGTCTGAGGTTTATATTCGTTTTGTCAGGGGAATTGTCCTTGTGTTAACCTTATGATTGTAAATAAAACGAAAGGATGATTCACTATTCATAGTGGAATACGAATGAATTACACTCCCGAAATGGAAAAGGCAATGCAGCAGTCTCATGGAATAGGTTACGCTGAATATGGGAGGAAGCTTGACAAACGAATTAATATTGAAAAGAGAAGACAAAAAGAATATGAGCAATGTAAACACATGGTAGCAGAAATCGATAGTCATTTGCATAGATAATAATAAAAGGATAGATGCTGGCAACTCCAATGCGGAGCTTGCCGGCATTTTTGTTATTGAAGACAGTACATCATATGCCATGTGGGCAAAGAAGTGCGTGCCTTGTTGGATGAGACGTCGGCTGGGATAACAGCATATTTCAAGTAAAACCTGTTACAGATGACAGATCATGTTTCATGCGTGGACGAACAAAGAGACCTTACTTTATGTTAAACTATAATAGCAACAAGGTACCGTGTATAATTTATCAGCTTAAAAAAGTTGAATATACATTCGAAATGATATAAGATTGGAATGAGAATAAATTGAGAATGGATATTGATCCATTTGATAAATACACACATATATAACAACAAATGGAGGTATTGATATGGCTGGATCAACACTGGAAATAAAAGATCTTCATGTGTCAATTGAAGAAAGAGAGATTTTAAAAGGTGTCAACCTTACAATAAAAGGTGGCGAATTTCATGCGGTAATGGGACCAAACGGAACAGGGAAATCGACCCTTGCATCAGCGATCATGGGTCATCCTAAATATGAAGTAACCCAAGGCAGTGTTTTGTTGGATGGAAAAGATGTTTTGGAAATGGAAGTTGATGAACGAGCACGTGCGGGACTGTTCCTTGGTATGCAATATCCAAGTGAGATCAGTGGAGTGACAACTTCAGACTTTTTGCGTTCTTCCATTAATGCACGTCGTGAAGAGGGCGATGAAATTCCGCTCATGAAGTTTATCAAAGAAATGGATAGTACGTTAGATTACCTTGAAATTGATAAAAACATGGCACAGCGCTATTTGAATGAAGGTTTCTCCGGTGGTGAGAAGAAACGTAATGAAATTCTCCAATTAATGATGATTAAACCGGAAATTGCCATTTTGGATGAAATCGACTCTGGTTTGGACATTGACGCGCTTAAAGTTGTTTCCAAAGGTATTAACAAATTACGTGATGAAAATTTTGGCTGCCTGATTATTACCCACTATCAACGCCTGTTGAACTACATCACACCGGATGTTGTTCATGTCATGATGCAAGGCCGTGTCGTTAAATCCGGCGGTCCGGAACTTGCTCAGCGTCTGGAGGCTGAAGGTTATGACTGGATCAAGGAAGAATTGGGAATTGAAGACGAAGTTGCTGAAACACAAGAGCAAAATGCGTAAAAGATAGGAGGGGTATTGATGACTGTTGAAACAAGGCTGCCATATGATCAAGCTTATATCAATCAATTTTCACAGGAAAGAAACGAACCGGAATGGATGCGGGAAATACGCCTCCATGCATTGGAACAAGCTGACGTGCTTGAAATGCCTAAACCGGATAAAACGAAAATCGGCAAATGGAATTTCAGCCAATTTAAACATACTGCACAAGGTGAAAGGATATCTTCACTTGGTGAACTGCCAGCTGAAATCCAGGAGTTTCTCGATCAGGAAAATAAACCGGAAAATCTGATAATCCAACGAAATCACACCATTGCCTATGCATCATTAACAGATGAATTAAAGGAAAAGGGTGTTATTTTCACAGATATTTTCACTGCACTAACCGAGCATGAGGATTTGGTCAAGCGGTATTATATGAAAGATGCCGTATCGATTGATGAACATCGTTTAACTGCATTGCATGCGGCATTAATGAATGGCGGTGTGTTCGTTTATGTACCAAAAAATGTTCAACTTGACACCCCGCTGCAATCTATTTTCTGGCAGGAAGACCCGGAAGCGGCCATCTTTAATCATGTGCTTGTGGTTGCCGATGAAAATAGTTCGTTAACATATGTGGAAAACTACATTTCCAGTAATCATGAGGAACAAACAGTTGCTAACATTGTGACGGAAGTTATTGCGCAAAATAATGCCAAGATCGCCTTTGGTGCGGTTGATAATTTTGCTGAAGGCACAACAACATACTCCAATCGCCGTGGTGTAACTTATCGTGATGCAACGATTGATTGGGCATTGGGACAAATGAATGATGGAAATACAGTTGCTGAGAATATTACACATTTGGTTGGCGATAATTCCAATTCCAATGCCAAAATGGTATCAGTAGGTCGTGGAAAGCAAACTCAAAATTTCCAATCCCAAATTGTCCACTTCGGTAAAAATACAGAAGGTTATATATTACAACATGGTGTCATGAAAGATAAGTCAACGGCTATTTTTAATGGAATCGGCAAAATTGAACATGGTGCATCGAAATCAAATGCAGAACAAGAATCCCGGGTACTCATGTTAAGTGAACGGGCGCGTGGGGATGCCAACCCAATTCTATTGATTGATGAAGACGATGTCATGGCTGGTCATGCTGCATCAGTCGGCAGGGTTGACCCAGTACAAATGTATTATCTAATGAGCAGGGGAATAACCAAAACGGAGGCAGAACGCTTGATTATTCATGGTTTCCTGGAACCGGTTGTCGGCCAGTTGCCAATTGAATCAGTCAAAAAACAACTGTCAGAAGTCATTGAGAGGAAGGTTTACTAATGGATGTCAATGCCATACGGGAACAGTTTCCCACGTTACATCAGGAAGTGAACGGGCATCCTTTGGTATATCTTGATTCATCAGCAACGTCGCAAAAGCCATTGAAGGTAATCGATGCAATTGACACATATTATCGTAATGATAATTCAAATGTTCATCGTGGTGTGCATACATTAGGCTCACGGGCTACTGAAAAGTATGAAGGAGCACGGGAGAAAGTACGCCGGTTTTTGAATGCAAAGAGTACTGCGGAGGTTATTTTCACCCGGGGAACAACAACCTCAATTAATACGGTTGCGTACAGTTATGCGCGAAGTACATTACAAGCGGACGATGAAATTTTGATTACGCCGATGGAACACCATAGTAATATTATTCCCTGGCAACAGACGGCAAAAGCAACAGGCGCGACTTTAAAATATTTGCCGTTGCAAGCAGATGGTACGATATCGCTGGCAGACGTGCGTGAAGCTGTTTCCGATAAGACGAAAATCGTTGCCATTGCCCATGTTTCCAACGTCTTGGGAACCATTAATCCGGTAAAAGAAATTACCCAAATCGCCCATCAACATGGTGCTGTGATGCTTGTTGACGGGGCACAGGGAGCACCCCATATGCAAGTAGATGTTCAAGATCTGGATTGTGATTTTTACGCATTTTCCGGACATAAAATGTGTGGTCCTACAGGCATTGGGGTATTATATGGAAAACGTGAGCTTCTGGAAGATATGGAACCGGTAGAATTTGGCGGCGAAATGATTGACTTTGTTAATTTGTACGATTCTACCTGGAAGGAGCTTCCATGGAAGTTTGAAGGTGGTACACCAATCATTGCCGGGGCAATAGGACTTGGTGCTGCGATTGACTTTTTGCATGAAGTTGGCATGGAAAACATTACAGCGCACGAACATGAACTGGCAGCCTATGCTCAATCTAAACTTCGTGCTATAGATAGAATTACGGTTTATGGTCCACAAGAACGTGCAGCGTTGGTTACGTTTAATTTGGATGATGTGCATCCGCATGATGTATCCACTGTACTTGATGCGGAAGGGATTGCAGTTCGTGCCGGCCATCATTGTGCCCAGCCGTTGATGAAATGGTTAAACGTAACGGCTACTGCAAGGGCAAGCTTTTATTTGTATAATACGATGGAAGATATTGATCGGCTTGTAGAGGGACTCTTGAAAACAAAGGAGTATTTTGGTGATGTCTTTTAACCTCGATACACTATACCGAAAAGTAATCATGGACCATTATAAAAATCCACGCAACAAGGGTACAGTAGAAGGCGATGCGCTGACTGTCGATATGAATAACCCGACATGTGGAGATCGCATTCAGCTGCAATTACAAGTAGAAGACGGTATTGTCAAGAATGCTAAATTTAATGGAGAAGGTTGTTCCATTAGTATGGCATCGGCGTCCATGATGACACAGGCAATCAAAGGGAAACATATTAATGATGCATTAAAAATGTCAAAAACATTTTCCAACATGATGCTTGGAGAAGATGTTGACATGGAAGAGGCAGATTTTGATGACATTGCAGCATTGCAGGGTGTTTCCCAATTTCCTGCAAGAATTAAATGCGCAACCCTTGCATGGAAAGCGATGGAAAAAGGGGTCCACGAAGATAAATAGGCGCCGGTCATTTGCAAGCCTGGAGAAAATGAACTGGCCACAGGGTTAGGAAGGATCATACCTTAAAGGAGGTTTTTTCATGGCTAAGAATATGCCAGAAATGGAAGAGTATAAATATGGATTTCATGATAAAGATGTCTCTATTTTTCGTACGGAACGAGGTTTAACGCCAAAAGTAGTTGAAGAAATTTCGAGAATGAAAGAGGAACCACAATGGATGCTGGATTATCGCCTGAAAGCATTGGATCATTTTTATAAGCGGCCAATGCCACAATGGGGCGGTGACCTGTCTGAATTGGATTTTGATGAAATAGTTTATTACGTTAAACCATCTGAACGCCAGGGAAAAACATGGGATGAGGTTCCTGATGAAATCAAACAAACATTTGACAAGTTAGGAATTCCGGAAGCAGAACAAAAATATTTGGCAGGGGTTTCCGCCCAATATGAATCTGAAGTTGTTTATTCCAGCCTGAAAGAGGATCTGGAGGCAATGGGTATCATTTTTAAAGATACGGATACAGCACTTCAGGAACATGAAGAATTATTCAAGGAATACTTCGGTAAAGCTATCCCGCCAACAGATAATAAATTTGCTGCCCTTAACTCAGCCGTCTGGTCTGGTGGATCATTCATTTATGTACCAAAAGGTGTAAAAACAACGACACCATTGCAAGCATATTTCCGTATCAACTCGGAGAATATGGGACAATTTGAACGGACGCTGATCATTGTTGATGAAGGTGCTTCTGTCCATTATGTAGAAGGTTGTACGGCGCCAGTCTATACGACGAATTCATTGCATAGCGCGGTTGTGGAGATCTTTGTTAAAAAAGACGCATACTGCCGCTATACAACGATCCAAAACTGGGCAAACAATGTTTATAATCTGGTAACGAAACGTGCGACATGTGAGGCTAACGCGACAATGGAGTGGATCGATGGAAACTTAGGTTCAAAATTGACCATGAAATATCCAGCTGTTCTATTGAAAGGTGAAGGTGCACGCGGTAATACCCTATCGATTGCAATTGCCGGACGCGGTCAATGTCAAGATGCTGGTGCAAAAATGCATCACCTGGCACCAAACACTTCGTCAACGATCGTATCCAAATCGATTTCCAAACACGGCGGAAAAGTAAACTACCGCGGACTTGTTCACTTTGGACGTAAAGCAGAAAATGCCCGTGCCAATGTTGAATGTGATACGTTAATCATGGATAATGAGTCAACTTCGGATACCATTCCATATAATGAAGTTTATAACAATAACATTTCTTTGGAACACGAAGCAAAGGTATCTAAAGTCTCAGAAGAACAATTATTTTATCTAATGAGTCGGGGATTAACAGAAGAAGAAGCGACAGAAATGATTGTAATGGGCTTTATTGAGCCGTTTACTAAAGAGCTTCCAATGGAATATGCCGTTGAAATGAACCGGCTGATCAAGATGGAAATGGAAGGTTCGGTAGGTTAAGTTTGAACCCACCAAAGAGCTCGCAATTTGCGGGCTCTTTTTATTTTTGTTCAACTAGCCTATATCAATAGAATTCATTACTAATGCGTGCTAGTATGGTGATAGACATATCAAGTAACGACAACGTGAGATAGTAGGGATTCGTAATTGGTTTACATCATTTGTTTATTCATTGGCATTGTAACAGCTTTTGTAGGAAGTTTAATCGGACTTGGCGGCGGGGTCATTTTAATTCCAAGTTTGTTGTTTTTGTTCCATTATACCGATATGTTCGCTTGGGCAACCCCTCAAACGATTGTGGGAGTCTCCTTAATGGTGATGGTTGTTACGGCATTATCTTCGTCTATATCCTATTTCCGAAAGGGTCGTATCGATTATAAAACGGGCCTTTTATTTCTGGTGGGAAGTATTCCGGCTGGTATTTTTGGTGCCTGGTTAAATCAGTACATTGATGCGGATAAATTCTCACTCTATTTTGGTATTTTGATGCTGGTCATATCTACTTTATTTTTAATCAAGCATGATAAGAAACATACGGATGATCAGGAACATTATAACCGTTCCTTTCAGATTGGGAATAAAACATATTGCTATACCATTTCGATTTGGAAAATAATCGTATTATCTGTTATTGTCGGTGTTTTATCCGGGCTGTTTGGTATTGGTGGGGGAGCGATTATTGTACCAGCAATGATTTTGTTGTTTGGTATCCCCGCACATATAGCTTCAGCAACTTCCATGTTTATTATCTTTTTTATCAGCGTGATTACAGTCAGTTCACATATTTATTTGGGCCATATTAACTGGCAGTATGTGTTTTTCTTTATTCCTGGTGCATGGATTGGCGGGACGATCGGAGCCAAAACCAATCAATTCTTAAATGGAAAAACATTGGAATGGATATTACGGATTTTACTTGTTATCATTGGGATTCGATTAATAATAGAAGGTGTTTAAACTATGCAGGAGAAAATATATTTTTATTATACGAATGATTTGCATAGCAACTTTTCCCAATGGCCGAAAGTAGTGCAATATTTAAATGATGCACGGGCAAGTACATCGCTTGAGCGGGCATCCAGCTGGGTAATGGATATTGGTGATCATATAGACCGTGCGCACCCAATTGCTGAAGCCTTTATGGGAAAAGCGAATGTGGACCTGATGAACGATGCCGGCTATGATTTAGTAACGCTTGGGAATAATGAAGGTATCACGCTTAATCACCAGGATTTATACCATCTTTACGACCAAGCAAATTTTCAGGTTGTTTGTGCCAACCTTCATGATATGGCAGAACCAGCTCCAGCATGGCTCCATTCACATGTGTATGTCCAGTCATTAACTGGCATACGGATTGCTGTTATTGGTCTTACAGCACCTTTTAATGATTATTATGAGCTGCTGGACTGGCATGTTTCGGATCCGTTTGCAGTGTTGGAACGAGAAATCAAGATGGTTGAACAGTCGTCAGATATAATTGTGTTATTATCTCATCTAGGACTCAGTGAAGACCAGACGATAGCCCGACGTTTTCCCGAAATTGATGTGATTATCGGTGGACATACGCATCATTTACTACGTACAGGCGAGATCGTTAATAATACAATACTGACAGCGGCAGGGAAGCATTGTCACTTTATTGGTGAAGTTATTTTGACATGGGATCATCACCGCAAACAACTCGTACATAAAGAGGCATATGCAACTGACATTAGTCATTTAACCAAGGACATGCGGACAGAGAGAAAAATACAAAAACTTACCGATCAAGCGGATGATTTACTAGGCAAGACAGTTGTGCACCTGGATCAATCAATTGAGGTGAAGTGGTTCGAGGATACAAAAATTATGGAAAAACTAACAGCAAACATGAAACATTGGACAAGGGCTGATTGTGCGATGCTGAATTCTGGCCTGCTACTTGACCGATTGCCTGCTGGAGATGTCACGTACCAGGATGTGCATCGAATCTGTCCACATCCAATTAATCCATGTGTCGTGGAATTAAATGGCGACGAATTGCTTGAGGTTGTCCGCGCATCGTTTACCAGAGATTTAATGGAGCTGCAACTAAAAGGTTTTGGTTTTCGCGGTAAGCTGATTGGGCGCATGATATTTTCCGGAATTACCGTTCGCACAAAAGCTTACACCGATGGACATGAATCAGTCAGAGAAGTGTTGTTTCAAGATAATCCTATCAATCCAGATCGTACTTACACGGTTGCAGTTGCCGATACATTTACATTCGGTCGATTGCTTCCGGAAGTGGCCAGATCAAAAACAAAAAAATATTTTTTACCAGAATTTCTGCGTGATCTACTCGCTTATACTTTAAAAAAAGACTTTGCTGAACGGTAATATGAGATTTAACCGCTTCTGGTCACAACCAAGTGTCATTGCCCAAGCCCCTTGAATACATATGTTAGTGTAAATAAGAGGGGGGAAACGGTAACATGATAACAGTAAATCCATTGGAAGTAGAGGGCTTGTTCTTTACCGCTATCGAAGTAGAGTTGCCAAAAACGAATTTATTAATTATTACAAATGAAATAGGTTATATCATGTGTGGTGCTTTGGATGTAGATGTATTGAATGAGATGTTGGCAGACCGTCATGTTATTGCCGGGCGCGCTGTTGGGGTGAAAACAATTGACGATTTACTAAATGCACCACTTGAAAAGATAACGGATGCAGCTAAACAGTATGACTGGGAGCCGGGTATGATCGGTCGTGATGCTTTGATCAAGATATCATGATGACGGGTAGTGGTTTTACAAATGGCGGTGGTTAAAGATATCAGACTGGCGTAGATGCCTGGACCGGATATTGTAGAATTGTAGAATGCTTGAATAATTAATCCGGAAATAGCATTCTAACCCCTCTGAAACAAGCATAAAATTGTTTCAGAGGGGGGTTGATGTTGCGACGACGGCCAGTTTTCAAGAAAAGAAGATCACCACTTCCAGCGAAAAATATTTTGGTAATTACCATGATCTTATTCGTGGCTATGATTGGACTAACCCTTATTATTGTGGATGCAGGGATTAAACCGACATTAAGGGATATAGCTGAAGTGAAAACAACAGAGTTTGCGACCCGTGGGATTAATGCTGCTGTGAAATTCGCAGAGGATTATGATTTTGAAAATGTTACGGAGTTTACCAGGGATAATGAGGGCAACATTACATCCTGGAAATTCAGACCTGATGCGATCAATGAAATAAACCGATATGCAACCGATAGAGCAGAAGAGTTTTTTTTACGAATGAATAGTGGGGAAATTCCGGAGGATGAACAATCGGACCTTGATTTGGATTATGGGGATACTGCAGAAGAGAAGAGTACCGAGGATCCGACACTGATCAATATCCCGCTTGGGGAAGTAACTGGTAATACTGTACTTTCTAATCTTGGCCCCCAAATACCTGTAAACCTGGAGCTGGTTGGAAATGTGAAAACGGATGTAAAACATGAAGTAGAAAAATTCGGGATTAATAGTGCGCTAGTGAAGGTTTATATTCATGCCGAGGCTGAAGTGCAAATTGTTATACCGTTTTCCACCAGTGTCAAAGAAGTAAGCACTGATGTTTATGTGACTTCCGGTATTGTGATGGGGAAAGTTCCGGAATATTACGGCGGTGGGGGAAACAACAATCCGCCAATTTCGATACCAAAAAATGAGTTGCAAAAAGATAAGTAGACTAGTATAGTATTAATATAAATAAATAATCAACCTTATCAGATCGGTGAGGTAGAGGCGCAAGCAGGATGAGTATCCAATTGGAGAATGACAACGATGATGATTGGAAAAAGGGCTGGTTGCCGAAGCATCATAAAGATCATATTTATCGATGCTGGTGTATCTTTGAACAAGGGGTATACTGTCATGCATATCACAAATGTATGGAGAACTACTGATCGAAATGGAGGATAACGTATACTAAAAACAATGGTAGGTTATTTTCTATCGTTGTTTTTTTATGTCTTTAAAATTTCCAGGTTCTCCGGTCGTTTGATGAAGAAATGGAGGTTTACCATATGGAGGGAACAATTTATTCATTAATCCCCCCGGTACTTATGTTAATACTTGTCTTGCTCACAAGAAAGGTATTGCTGTCGTTGGGGGCAGGGATTATTGTAGGAGCATTATTCATTCATCAATTCAATATTTTAGAATTCTTAAAGGAAATATGGAGGTCGTTCGCTAGCATATTTGTAGACGATGGGAGCTTTGACGGCGGCAACCTGTTGTTGGTAGGATTTTTACTAATGCTGGGAATTATGACTGCATTTATAACAGCATCCGGTGGAAGTCATGCTTTTGGTGATTGGATGATCAAACGTGTCAAAACAAGGGTCGGGGCACAGGTGATGACTGCAATTTTAGGTATTATTATTTTTATTGATGACTATTTTAATGCACTTGCTGTTGGTCAAGTGGCCAGACCATTGACGGACAGGCATCGAGTCTCGCGTGCAAAACTATCGTATTATATTGATTCCACCTCCGCGCCTGTGGCTGTTCTTTCGCCAATATCCAGTTGGGGAGCGTATATTATCGGGTTGCTCGGAAGTTTGTTTGCTGCAAATCAAATAACAAATATACAGCCATTTGAAGCTTTTATCAAAATGATTCCGTATAATTTTTATGCTATTGCAGCAGTTATTCTTGTTTTCCTCGTAGCATTTATGAAATTCGACATGGGACCAATGCGAAAACATGAAAACCGGGCTGTTCAGACAGGGGAAGTAGTTGATCCGAATAAAAAAGTACCAGGTGATTTAAGCGAGACTTTCACACCGCATCAGAACGGCCGTGTTTATCACTTAATCGTACCAATTGTTGTTTTAGTTGTGGCAACTGTTGCGATGATGTTTATTACGGGCATAAAGGAAAGCGGTGAAGTTGGATTTTTGCAGGTTTTCGCCAATACAAATGTTAATGTTTCACTGTTCATTGGGGGATTGTTAGCCGTAATTAGCTCACTGATTTTTCATCTCCGGTCCAGTCACCCAAGGGCCTCTTTAACAATGATTGTTATCGAAGGTGTTAAGGCTATGCTTCCAGCCATTTATATATTAGTTTTGGCATGGATGATTGGTTCCATCATCGGCACATTGGAAACCGGGAGTTATTTGGCAACACTTGTGGATAATGCTTCGATAAGCACAACATTATTGCCATTTTTATTTTTCATTATTGCTGGTTTTATGGCATTGGCTACAGGTACTTCATGGGGTACATTTGCTATTATGCTGCCGATTGCAGTGGACGTGACACTTGGTGCAGATATAAATATGTTATTGCCAACATTAGCAGCGGTGCTTTCCGGATCAGTGTTCGGGGATCATTGTTCACCGATTTCGGATACAACAATATTATCTTCAACTGGTGCCGGTGTGCAACATATTGATCACGTTTTAACCCAAATACCGTATGCAATGTTGGCTGCACTGGTTTCATGTATTGGTTATTTGATTATTGGCTGGACGAACTATATGATCCTTGCTTTGGCGACGGCTATCATTATTTTGGTTGCCATTGGTTTTTTATTTCAATTTATCGAAAAAACAAAAGTGGAAAATTAACGCAACCCCCTTCTTGTCAGTGGATGAGAGGGGGTTTTTAGATGGTAAAGTTTGCGTGATGCGGCTAGGCATATATTGGTTGGTCAATATGTTGAAACACTTTGACATAGTCTAAAAGTAACGGTATAATACAAGTATAAATATCAGAAAAGGGGAAAGATTTTAATTTAATCTAATATAATTAAATAGAAGAACTTACTAATGAGGAGGTCAATCAATGGAAAATCGTTCGCAATGGGGAACAAGGGCGGGATTTATTATGGCTGCAGTAGGGTCAGCTATTGGTCTTGGGAACATATGGCGATTTCCGGCCGTCGCCTATGAAAATGGAAGCGGTGCATTTTTTATTCCATATTTATTTGCGTTACTAACTGCAGGAATTCCGATTTTAATCATGGAATTCACGATGGGACATAAATATCGCGGTTCAGCTCCGTTAACGTACAGCCGAATGCATAAGAAATCTGAATTCATCGGCTGGTGGGCAGTAGCGGTTGCATTTGTCATTTCAACGTATTACTCGGTTATTATCGCCTGGGCAATATCTTATGCACTATTTTCATTTAATCTAAGCTGGGGAACAGACACGGAATCATTTATGTTTAACGATTATTTGCATTTGGTTGATCCGGGGAATTTTGGTGGTTTGGTTCCTGGTGTACTTATCCCGCTCATCATCGTTTGGATTGTCGTATTGGGAATTTTGTTCGCAGGAGTTAAGAGGGGGATTGAGATAGCAAACCGCATCTGTATTCCTGCATTGGTCATTATTTTCTTGATTGTTGTTATTCGTGCCATTACACTGCCAGGTGCGATGACTGGACTGAACGCATTCTTTGAACCGAACTTTGCCGAAATTGCGAAGCCTGGTGTCTGGGTTGCAGCCTATGGTCAGATCTTCTTTAGTTTATCAATAGCCTTTGCGATCATGATTACGTATTCCAGTTATCTACCCAAAAAGTCGGACATTACTAATAATGCGTTCATTACCGGGTTTGCAAACTCCGGTTTTGAATTACTTGCTGGAATTGGTGTATTCGCTGTACTTGGATTCATGGCTACCCAACAAAATGTACCTGTCGATGAGGTTGTTGCCGGTGGTGTGGGGCTGGCATTTGTAGTATTCCCGCAAATCATTAATCAGTTCCCAGCGCTAAACGGGTTATTTGGTTTCTTATTCTTTGCCTCGTTGATGCTCGCAGGGTTAACTTCATTAATATCGATTTCTGAAACCTATGTTGCCGGGTTGGTGGATAAATTCGGCATTACCCGGAAAAAAGCAGTTTTGTTTGGTGGCGGACTCGCCGCGATCTGTTCCTTTGTTTTTGCCACAAGAGGCGGATTAAATTTCCTGGATACGACCGATTACTTTATTAACCAGTTTGGAGTTGCTTTGCTTGGGTTAATTGAAGTGATTTTTGTTGCATGGGGATTGCGTAAACTTGGAGAATTTAAAGCTCATGCAAATGCCATTTCTGATATCCGGTTAGGCTGGTGGTGGACTGCTAGCTTGGGAATCGTTACACCACTTGTACTCGGCTATATGCTGTTTGGTCTGTTTAAAGAAAATTTACTGAAACAATTTGCAACTGAAAATGGTAACTATGAAGGGTATCCTGATTTCTTTATTTTTTATAGTGGCTGGTTTGTAGCAATTGCGGCATTAGTGATTGGTATAATCATGACCTTTACTAAATGGAAAACACGTGAGAACGAAGCACAATCAAAGACGAAGGAGGCAAACTAATATGAGTGGAGGAGCGATTGTTGTTGCGATTTTTGGAATCATTATTATTTGGGGGGGCTTGGCGGCCAGCATTGTAAATGCCGTGAAAAAATCCAAAGAATCCAATTCATAAATTTAATTAAATTTTCCTTAAAGTGCGTGTTCAAAAAGGAGGATAAAAAGGACCGAGAAGTTCTAGGCGGCGTGGCTTTGAGCACCGGAGTGTACATAAAAGGTACATGAGGAGCGGAAAAGCAAGCCAACGACGAAATTCGAAGTGTCATTTTTACCGGACTTTTTGAACATCCTCTTAAAAAGAGCCATTATTTATACAATGATGGCTCTTGTTTTTTCCGTTATTTCACTTCACCATTCGTTCCCACTTGCGTAAATATGGATATGGATCGAACGACCATTCACTATGACCATTATCTTTGTACATGCCATAATGCAAGTGCGGTGGAAACTTCCCCGAGGTTCCCGGCGGCCCATAACCTGTTGAGCCAACACTGCCGATGATATCACCGGGTTTCACAACTTGCCCCACTTTAATTCCGTCTTCATATCCGCTTAGGTGACCATAATAGTGATAAATATTATTGATATCACGAATTCCAATCCGCCAGCCACCATACAAGTTCCAGCCTTTCATTTCTATCACCCCATAGGTGGTCGATTTGACCGGTGTTCCATAGTCAGCAAAAATATCTGTCCCTTCATGGATACGGGTTCCGCCAAATCCACGTTTGTCCCCCCATGTACTCCTGTAACTATAATTGTAATTGGTTGCAACCGGAAAATCCCTGTCTACTAAATGCAACTTTTGATACTGTTGAAACACCTTTGCCGTGTTCATAATTGTCTGGACGGTAAGATCCCGCTTATAATAATGCCATAAACCGATTTTGATATCCTCTTTTGTCGGTCCATATTGCAACAACCAATTGGCCATTGTATATAAAACATCTTCCGGATTTCCCGGATCTGCCTTTTCATCGCCGTTTCCATCTTTACCGATTCCGTTAAAAAGTGTTATTACATTTGGATGATCACTTTTGGCACCGTTTCCTAAGCCATACCATAGTTCATCCGGAATAGATATGGAAACTTTTTGCTCTGATTTCTTATTGCTGTCGTTTCCCATGTTGCGCTCATATTGATCAATAGCCGCAATATAATACCAGGGGATTTGCGTTAAGCTTTCTGTTTTTTTATAGAGAGCCATTCGGGTTTGGTAAATGTTATTGTCGTCCGCAGCTGTCGGAACAGGAAATAAACCCATGATAAACAGAAGGATAAAGGAGACGATGAAATAAGTACGGACACGCAACATTTAATCACACCTCCTATTTAAAAAAAACAAAGAGGGCTGTCATATCGTTGCCCCCTTTGCTTACGATGGAATTATCTTGTGTTATTTTCCATATTGTTCTCTCTGCCTTGGGGAGATTTTTTCATCTCGTGAATAATGTTATCAATAGTATTGTCATAATTTTGGTTACGAATGCTGGAATTATGCAAACTTTGGATATCGTTCATTAACGTTTGGTTATCGGATACATAAATATTGAAAAATCCCGGCATCGTTGATTTGGCGGTTTTGCTGGCAATATCTGCAGCAGTGGCTGGATCCATATCATCATTTAACTGGTAGGCAATTAATACTTCTTGATCAGTAACAAGTGTAGCTGCTTCATTAAAACCGTTGTTGCGTAAAATCATTCTGGTAATCATATCCGCCATTTTGTCCCGATCGATTTGAACGGAATGCAGATTCTCATGATCGTTATTCAATTGGTTCTTATTGTAGCGGACATAGCCAAGTTTGTTGTCTCTTTCCTCGTCTGTTGGGGTATGCTGTCTGTCAGGTGTCAATGAATCAGACATTTGTTCCTGTTCACTTTGGGAATTATTGTTTACTCCATTACAACCGGTAATAATGGCCAAGCTTAACACAGATGGAAGAAAAACTTTCCACTTCTTCATCGATTGACCTCCTAAGGCAAATATGATTGTTCCCCCTCACAGTTAGTTTGTAGTGCATGACAAAAATCATACAAGCAACATAACAGGTTCTCTTTGTAATTTCTGGTTATTAGGTAATGGATTATGGTACACTATATACAATGTGGGGGGAATTAGGTTGATTGAAATCCAAGGAAAGTATTATGAAGTTATTGAAAACATAAAGAATGCCTTTCAGGAGCCTATAGTAAAAGAACGGTATTCAGAAATTTTGACAAAATATGATTTTATTGTCGGTGATTGGGGCTATGATCAATTACGGCTAAAAGGATTTTATGATGACCAAAATGCAAAAGCTTCTTTCGATACAAAAATAAGTGCACTGGATGATTACCTGTATGAATATTGTAATTTTGGCTGTGCTTACTTTGTATTAAAAAAGGTGGATATATAAAGCCCTGTTCAACGGCTTATTTAACGTAAAAAAGAAATCGGCAGCCCCGGCCGATTTCTAAATACAGGTTGTCAGTCATCTTCCTGCTGTGGGTGAACATCGTCTGGCTCGTCATGAATTGGATGGGCACCGGGTGTTTGTCGTGGTAAATCCTCATGAAGTTCTCTATACGGGTAAACAAATGCACTATCACGGCGCTGATGTTTTGTCCAGGGCGTCGACTTGCTGGAAGTAACAGGTTCATCTTTATTGATTTCCGAACCAGCTGGACCCTCCGGAAATTCTTCGGGAATTAAATAATTTCTCCTATTGTTTACATTGGAAAAATCCGAGTACTTGTCCTTATCTTTTTCTCCCATTTTACATTCACCCCTTTAAATGATAGCTTTTGTTAAGAATAATGATTGAACCATGTTAATTAATGGTATGAAAAACAAGCCACAAACCGGGAGCCTCCATCTTAAATATGGTATAGTAATTACTGTGATGGATGTTTAGGAGGGATATAATGTATTTTGTGGATCGTGAAAAAATCGAACAGACATTAATATATATGGATGATTTATTGCAAGTAGTCAAAAAAGAGCAACCGAAAACCGACATGGAAAAATTGGGGTTGGAACGTATTGCTCAGATGACCGTTGAAGCAATCTTAGATACCGGAAACATGATGATTGACGGTTTTATTATGCGGGATCCGGGCGGGTTTGATGATATCATTGATATATTAATCGATGAGCAAGTATTACCGGAAAGCGACGAAGGTACATACAAATCGATGATCCAATTGCGAAAAAGGTTGGTAAAGGATTATCTCGATGTGGATCATGAAACATTACGAACAAGCCTGTTGGATCATATTCATGTGTTGGAACAATTTAGCACACATATCCGACATTATCTCGAAAATGAATTGGGTGTTGCCAATGCATTCTCCAACAATTGATACGAGAAACCATGTGAAGCGGTACAATGCATATTTAATCGATCTGGATGGAACAATGTATCGCGGTGATGAACGGATTGAAGCTGCCGCGGAGTTCGTGGAGCAATTATATCAAAGAGACATTCCTTATTTATTTCTAACCAATAATTCCGCAAAAACAAAGGAACAAATTTCAGGAAAATTAACGGGTATGGGGATCAGATCGACACCCGATCATGTTTTTACATCCGGCATGGCAACTGCAAACTATATTAAACAACAAAAAGCAGGTGCACGTTGTTATGTGATAGGGGAAGAAGGATTGGTTGACGCGATACAAAAGGAACAATTGCAGGTGACAGATGAAGCGGTTGACTTTGTTGTCGTCGGGATTGACAGGAAGATAACTTATGAAAAACTGGCAATCGCAACGCTTGCAGTTCGTAATGGGGCTTCGTTCTTGTCAACAAATAGTGACATCGCCATTCCAACAGAACGTGGTCTTGTTCCAGGAAACGGTGCCATTTCATCCGTTATTACGGTAAGTACTGGCCAAGAGCCAATTTTCATTGGTAAACCCGAGCGAATTATTACTGAACAAGCATTAAAAGTATTGGGAACTGCCAAAGAAGAAACATTGATGGTAGGAGATAATTACCATACGGATATCCTGGCCGGGATTCACGCAGGTATCGATACACTGATGGTATTTACCGGTGTGACTCCATACACGGATTATCCTCATTTGGAAACCAAGCCAACCTATCATGTACGGAATTTGGCCGAATGGTTTAATTATATGTAACAGGGAGTGCAATTCTTGTGCACTCCCTGTTCATTCTGCTTAATCATCCAGTTTTTTTGCATCGGCAGAACCATGTGCTAATCTGCTTGATGCAGCCGCAGCAATGGCACCGACAATATCGTCAAGAAAAGTATGACACTCACCAGTTGATTTATCATTTAATCGTTTGAGAATGCCTGGTTTTTGTTTATCAATGTAACCGTAATTTGTGAAACCGATAGAACCATAAACATTGACAATGGACAGTGCAATGATTTCATCAACACCATATAAACTCTCATCCGTTTCAATGGTTTGTTGGAGCGGATAATCCAATTTGCCAACTTCCGCCAATTTATCAAGCTGTATTCCGGTTAAAATCGCATTCTGTACCTCCCGTTTGGTTAACACCCGATCCACATTGAACTTGCAATCTTCCATGCTCAAATCATCATGATATTTGGCCTGTAAGTAATAAACAAGTTCGGCAATGTCATCGACTGTAACCCCACGATCGTTTAACCATTCCCTTGCTTTTAATTCCAATTCGCTTTGACTTGTATTTTTATCCATAATAATCTCCTTTCATTTTTTGGTTAAGATGTGTCGTTTGCTGACATAGATTATAATAAATGGGTATATTGCCATCTTTATCGGTTTTTTGCCATGAAAATAATAAGTAATATATATCCATAACAACAATATATGATTACAGTTCAACTCTACCATGTCGTTGAACTGCCATTCAGTTTAAGAGGCCTCTGAATGAATTTTCACTACGGGAGGGAGTAAATTGCAAGACTTGCTTGCAACATATTATGATGTGCAAACGGAAGAAATAGCCGTACTGGATAACAGGCACGGAAATAAAAGTGGTGACGCCATTTATTTTATCATTTCTGCCGCCAACAAGGAAACTATTTATATGGAACAGGCATCACTCGCCTACTACCTGGCTGAAAACAACTATCCCAACCTGGCTATTCCGATTCGCAATAAGCAGGGGGATTGGTTTTTGGAATATCAGGGAAAGCGTTACATGGTTTTACAATTACATGAACAACAGCGGGTCAATCATTCTTCACCCGGACGGCAACTAGCCGAATTCCACCAGCTTGGTTCGATGTACAGGTATGAACCCAAGGAGATTTCCAGTTATGGGCAATGGAAACATTTATGGATAGAAAAATTAAGCCTGTTTGAAAAGAACATGACCCAAACGGCAATGGAAAACCCTTGCCCTTATCATCGGTTAGTCATGGATGTGTTTCCCTATATTATTGGAATCAGCGAAAATGCTATCCAATATGTGCAGGAAACGGAGCAAGAATATCGCTTTGACATGGTTGATCAAGGTACAATTTCCTTTAAGCGTTATCACGACAACATCACCAACTCGGTTTTATGGGCTGACAGCCTTGTATACGATCATCCTGCCCGGGATTTGGCAGAACATATTCGTACGTATTTTCTGCAGGAGGAAATCAGAAGTAACGAAATAAATGAATTTCTTCAAGATTACCAATCCGTTCGACCGTTGTCCATATTCAGTTGGAGATTATTGTACGCCAGATTAATTTTTCCTATCCATTTATACGATATATTGGAGCGCGGAATGATGCAAAGGACATCATATGATCAGCTATATCATGAGTTAAAGCCTCTGTTGGCGAACCAGCAGCAATATGAACAACGTCTGGCGCACTTTTTTGCCAATTTGGACATTGATCAAGAAAGATTGCAGATACCTGTGTTACACTGGTTGTAGGACTAATTAAAGGGTGAGATAAATGAAGAAGCAACGGATTTATATTACCAGGAAACTACCGGAAGAAATGATTAAACCATATCGTCAACAGTTCGATATTCGTATGTGGGAACAGGAGGAGAAGCCTGTTCCCAGAGATGTTTTGTTGAATGAAGTAAAATCAGCTGATGGCTTGTTATGCTTGATTACCGAAAAAATTGATCAGGAATTACTGAAACAAGCAGAACAATTACAAGTGGTAGCTAACATGGCGGTCGGTTATGATAATATTGACGTCAAATCGGCCAAACAGCTGGGAGTTACAGTGACCAACACACCTGATGTACTAACTGAGACAACTGCTGACTTAGCATTTGCCTTGTTAATGGCAACTGCAAGAAGATTGGTTGAGGCAAATACGTATATCAAAGCTGACAGCTGGCAGCATTGGTCACCGTTTTTACTTGCCGGAACGGATATCCACCATAAAACCTTGGGGATTGTTGGCATGGGCAGGATTGGAACCGCTATTGCCAAACGTGCGAAAGGTTTTGGTATGAACCTGTTGTATCATAATCGTTCACGCCATCCGGATGCAGAAAATGCATTACAGGCAACGTACACTGATTTTGAAACATTACTTCGTTCATCTGATTTTGTCATGTCTGTTGTTCCGTTGGCAAAGGAAACAGAAAAGCTGTTTAATCGGCACGCATTCCAAACAATGAAGTCATCCGGGATATTTATCAATGTATCACGTGGCGGTGTGGTGGATGAGCAGGCTTTATATGATGCACTGCAAACAAAGGAAATACATGCTGCAGGGCTGGATGTGTTCTCACAGGAGCCAATTAGAAGCAATCACCCATTATTAACATTGGATAATGCTGTTTGTTTACCACACATTGGCTCCGCAAGTGTTACGACCCGAAAGGAAATGCTACGGTTATGTCTGGATAACCTGTCCAATGTGCTAAATGGGGAAGGGGCGATTACCCCTGTAGAATAAGGTGGATGTAGTCATCGCATCGGGTAGAACAAAGGCGTAAGCGCCCGGTTAGTAGCGTATGTGCTGCGCCCGTGCAACACGGGTGGTTCGGTGTTGCTGCGCAAAGCAGCGGTTTTAACCGAACATTCCTACCATGGAGATAAAGGAAACATGCCCCTGCAAAAGGGGTATGCCGACGTTGGCCGCAAAGGCCGTTTTTAGTCGGCCTTCCTTTACCCCGAGTCGATGTTGACTTATCGTACGAAGGTGAAGGAAGCACACTAGCTGCTGGGCGCTGGAGCCGGACGGGGCTAATCTTGATTACAAAGTTATCCACAAGCATTTAATTTTTATAATTTCCTAAGCAGGAACAAAAAGGCAGACATCCATTTCGAGTGTCTGCCTGCCATTTCAAATGTATGTCTTTGGATAATTAAAATACCTGTTCGATCTCCGTAACACCTGGAACTTCTGCCATCAAAGCCCGCTCAATTCCGGCTTTCAAGGTAATTGTTGAACTTGGACAGTTACCGCATGCTCCCATCAGACGAAGAAGTACAATGCCGTCTTCATCAACATCAACCAGTTCTACATCTCCACCATCACGCAATAAAAATGGACGCAGTTTTTCCAATACTTCACGTACTTGTTCTTGCATTATCCATCTTCTCCTTTCCTAAATATATTATAAGTTGAAAGCGGAAAAAAATCTATTGAGAAATTCTTTTAGTATCATCCAATTACTTTCATTTTATCTTTTATCAAAGGTTTTGTAAAATGAAAGTAACGACAATGTGGAGGTTTTAGGATGGGGAAACAAAAGGTAACGATCACTGTATATGGCGCAGAACAAATTTGTGCCAGTTGTGTTGGCGCTCCAGGATCAAAGGACACGTATGAATGGCTGCAGGCAGCAATCGGCAGGAAATATGCCACGGACAATATGGAATATGAATACATTGATATCGATCATCCGCCCGAAGTTGAAAAACATCAGCAATTTGTCCAGCGTATATTTGACGAAGATATGTTTTATCCGATTGTTTTTGTCAATAAGGAACTAGTTGCTGAAGGAATTCCCAGATTAAAGACGATTTTTCAGCAATTGGATAAATGTGGTGTAGAACCTTTGGAATAAGAAGTGAGGATGCCGAAATGGAAAACCATTTACAAAATACATGGATTGGCAATAACTATATTTATCTTAATTTTTCGTTAAGATCAAAGGAGCCGGCGGATCGGTTTGGATAACCGGTACAGCAGAAGCGATAGCAACAGGCGTATTTCTCACAATAGTAAAGAAAGTATAAAAATCTAGGCTTTATTCAGCTCATGACAAAGCAGGCCACGTCCGGCTTCAGCGCCCAGCAACTAGCAAACTTCACACTTCTTCACTACGATAAGTCAACATCGGTTCATAAGTTAAAGGAAGGCCGACTAAAAACGGCCTTTGCGGCCAACGTCGGCATACCCCTTTTGCAGGGCATGTTTCCTTTATCTCATTGCGGGGGGTGTTCGGCTAAGAACGCCGCTTTGCGCGGCAACGCCGAACCACCCGTGTTGCACGGGCGCAGTTTGTACGTTGCTAACCGGGCGCTTACGCCTTTGTTCCAAGTTAAAAAGTTTGAATCATATGGGAACGGTTTGTATACTTATATGTAAGAGGGATCATTGTTAATACGAAGGAGGACATAAAATGGTTATTACATTGACGGATAACGCTGTGGATCAAGTCAAAGAAATGATGAAAGACGAAGAAGAAAATGTTCGCCTCAGATTTGGTATCAAAGGCGGCGGCTGCAGCGGATTGTCCTACTCGCTCGGGTTTGATTATGAGGTAAATGAAGAATTGGATATGGTTGATGATATAAATGGTATCCCCGTTGTTATTTTTAAACAGGACATTCCTATCATTGAGGGAACGACAATTGATTTCAAACAAAATATGATGGGTGGAGGATTTAGCATCGACAATCCGAACGCCATTGTATCGTGTGGCTGTGGGTCGTCATTTAAAGCGAAGAATCGTGAAGGCGTACCGGAAAAATGCTAAAGTAAAGATAAGCTAGAGCGCATGTATTATCGCTCTGGCTTTTTTATTGGCAAGAAACTGAGTACGGAGTGATCTGTGCATCGCATTGTTGTTTTCCTGCACAAATTGAAAACTTTTCATGATTATCCCAAATTCTCATTTTACTTCGGCACATAACAAAATACACCTCTTCATATGATTTTTTAATCAATGCAGAGGTGTATATAAAAAGCGCTATAGGGACTAACTTCTTAAAACATGCTTGTCGAATGTTTAGGTTGAACTCTCGCTTTCGGGTCAATATATTGTTTAGCATTATTGACGGCGGTTGGACCTTCGCCAAAACCAGTTGCGATCAAATTTATCTTCCCCGGGTATGTACAAATATCGCCGGCTGCATAAATTCCCGGAATATTTGTTTCCATTTTGGTATTTACAACGATACTGTTTTTTTCGATTTCCAAACCCCAGTCTTTGATTGGCCCCAGCGTTGAGACGAATCCGTAATTACACAAAATCGAATCAACAGTAACTTCCAATTCACGGTCGCCTTTAACTTCCTGCAGCAATACACTTTCAATTCTATCTTTGCCACTAATACCGCTTGGTGAAAAAGGGGTTAAGATATCCACGCTTGAATTCATCAATTTTTCAACACTGTACTCATGTGCTCTGAATTTGTCCCGGCGATGAACCAGCGTTACTTTTGCTGCGATCGGTTCAAGCATTAATGCCCAGTCGACAGCTGAATCACCACCACCAAGCAGCATTACATGCTGGTCCTTGTAATGGTTCATGTCCTTAACATGATAATGCAAATTAATTCCCTCAAACTTTTCGTAGTCGCCAACATTCAGGCGGCGTGGCTGAAATGCGCCGTTTCCAGCAGTAATGATAATGGTCTTTGTATAGTGTACTTCCTTATTTGTCGTCAATTTAAGCGTTTGATCTTCCAGACGCTCCACTTTCTCAACAGCTTGTCCCAATACAATTTCCGGGTCAAACATGTTGGCCTGTTCCTCTAAATTGTCTACAAGTTCTTGTGCGCGTATTTTGGGAAACCCGGCAACATCATAGATATCTTTTTCCGGATATAATGCGGTTAGCTGACCGCCGGTATGGGGAAGGCTCTCAATAATCTTTACACTAGCATCCCGCATTCCACCGTAGAAGGCAGTAAACAGGCCTGTAGGACCCGCGCCGATAATGGTTACATCATATATTTGTTCAGACATTAGTTAGTTCCTCCATTCTTCCTCTTCTATACTACGACATATTGAAATTATCATAAAGAAATATGCTGTTTGTTGTTATTCGGATGGGATAAGCAGGTATTCAGGGATTTTAAAAATGTAAAATAAGGGTTGAAAAATACAAGCAAACCGGATAATATATGATGTGGACTTTATATTACGAATTCATGACAATAATATTTCGATTGTTACATAATGATTTGTAGATCCAAGTTTTATATGAAATGGGTAATAGCGTTTATGATAGAATTAAAAACGGACGGAAGTGAAAATATATGGGGAAGCCGAGTGTTGTGATAATTGGCGCTGGGTATGGCGGAATGATGACCACGGTCAAATTGCAAAAATTATTAGGCACAAATGATGCCACAATAACGCTTGTTAATAATAACGATTATCACTATCAGACAACATGGTTGCATGAAAATGCGGCTGGTACGTTACATCACGACCGCACCAGAATTCCTATTAAAGAAGTGATCGATACCAATAAAGTGCGGTTTATAAAGGATACTGTTGTTGCTGTTAAGCCTGATGAAAAAAAAGTAAAATTAGGGAATGGTTGTCTATCCTATGATATCCTGGTTGTGGCACTTGGGTTTGAGGCAGCAACATTTGGGATACCGGGGTTAATGGAAAATGCATTTGCCATTGGTAATATTAATAGTGCACGACTGATTCGTGAGCACATAGAATACAATTTTGCGATGTACCATAATGACCCGAAAAAAGACCAGGCACGATTGAATATCGTGGTTGGTGGTGGTGGCTTTACTGGTGTTGAATTTCTTGGTGAGCTGGCTAACCGAATTCCGGAGTTATGCGCAGAATACGATATTGAAAAGAACCTGGTACGAATTATTAATATAGAAGGCGCATCGACTGTTTTACCAAACTTTGATGCCCAGCTTGTTGAATATGCAATGAACTCGCTTGAGGCACGTGGTGTAGAGTTTGTAACGGATGCTATGTTAAAACAATGTAATCCAACTGATGTCGTTTATGAAAAGAATGGTAAAGAAGAAAAGATTCCAACCCGTACAATCATTTGGGCTGCCGGCGTGCGGGCGAATACGATCGTTGAGGCATCCGGTTTTGCAACCAATCATGGAAAAATTGAAGTGCAAAAGGACATGCGCGTACCAGGCTATGAAGATGTATTTGTGCTTGGAGATTGTGCACATGTAACTGATCCGAAAACAGGCTGCCCATTTCCGCCAACATCTCAAATTGCGATCCAGGAATCACGAACGGTTGCTCGTAATATTAAGGCGCTTGTCAATGGTGATCAAAAGTTGGAAAACTTTAAAGCCAAAATTCATGGAACAGTTGCTTCACTTGGGGCGAACGATGCGATTGGAGTCGTGTTAAACAACCGAAAATTGTTCGGCTTTAAGGCTTCCATTATGAAAAAAGTGTTAGACAATCGGTATTTACTTCAATTAGGTGGGGTGGGTCTGTTAATGCGAAAAGGCAAATTCAATATTTTTTATTAAGCGTTATGTGAAGTTGGGCATTATCGAATGGAATATAATAAAAATGACAATTTCCGCAAAGGTGTACACGATCACCTTTGCTTTTTATATGTTTTCAGTTAAAATGAAATTTATATGCTTCGTTTGATAAATGGGGGGACACTGGTTTTGATTCAATTTGTCGTATCAATTATATTGTTTTTCGTTATTTTCTTTGGAATCGCCTTTATTTTGAATATGTTATTACGTCGTACATGGTTAATGTCATTTATATACCCATTTATAGTATTGATCATTGTCGATGGTATTTCAACGGCAGAATATTTTAAACATCCTGGAGCGGCATTTCAAACAGCGTTTACCAGATTGATTCATTTGACACCAGTCGATATCACGATACTTGTGTCCGGATTCATCGGAACTATCGTATCAGGTTTTGTGATTAAATTTTTGCGAAAAAGCGGCTATCAAATGTTTTAAGTGCGTGTTCAAAAAGGAGGATAAAAAGGACCGAGAAGTTCTAGGCGGCGTAGCTTTGAGCACAGGAGTGTACATAAAAGGTACATGAGAGCGGAAAAGCAAGCCAACGAGTTCTTCAAATGAAGGGCGACTAAAAACGGGCTTGCGCTCAGGCGTCGGCATACCCCTTTTGCAGGGGCATGTCATTTTTACCGGACTTTTTGAACATCCTCTTTAATTTAATTAGGACGAATGGTTGGGTAAATGAATAAAAAATTAGTAGATTGGCAATGATAGCACGAGTGAGGTGCTATCATGAAAAAACTGAAGATTTTGCGCAGGCCTGTCATGGTGTTACTATTTCTAGGAGCTTTTTATACGACACTTACCAGCATTTCAAATGTTACGTTTACAGATGTCCGTAACTGGATGGATCAAAATTCGTCTAAAGCTAAAGTAACCAATCTCGAGCACAAAGATAACCTGGAGGAAAAATCTTTAAGATATTAAATACAACAGATCTCGCTGATAATAGGGAGACCTGTTGTTTTTTATTTAAAGTGGGATACTTTCGGATGGAGCAGTTGCAAGGGAATCCGTTTGGCAATAGTAACCATGAAGAGACTTGCCAGAAAAGCCAGCGCCATATCCTTTACCATAAATGGAACCATACTTGTCCAGGCAACCAGATAGGAAATATCCACATGTAACAGTAAATGCATGATGAAATACATATAAGTGACGCCTATCCCATAATTACACAGCAAGCCAACTCCAGCAGAAAATGAATACCAGGGAACGGATGGACGTCGTTCTCTTTGTTCTACAAGCAACCCGACAAAAAAAGCCACAGCAATAAATGATAAAATAAATCCACCGGTTGGACTGGCTAATATAAAAGGTCCGGCCTTCATACCTGCAAATACAGGAACCCCGCAAACACCGACAAATATGTAGGTCAACATGGAAAATGTCCCCAACCGTTTCCCGAGCATCAAGCCAGCTAAAATGGCGAAGAAGGTTTGCAACGATAAGGGGACTGATGCACCACCAATCGGAACGGCAAGCCAAGGAAACCAAACAGCTATATTAGCTCCAATCGCCATTAAGCAAACAAATACCGCGCCAAAGGTTAAATCGATAGGTCGTAATCCTTTCATATGTACGCTCCTCCTCTCTCTTTTTATAATAGTAAGACAATTAACGATGTATGTCAACTATTTTTTTATGAGGTTTACAAAACCGTTCAAGTCTAATGACCTGAACGGTGAGTTTCGCTTTATGATAGGATCGTTTCCCAAAGATTCTATTTGATGACTGCATCCAAGGCAATTTCCATCATTTCATGAAATGTTGTTTGCCGCTCTTTTGCAGTGGTTTCTTCGCCTGTTAAAATATGATCGGAAACTGTTAAAATTGATAAAGCTTGACGGTCATATTTGGCTGCTAACGTATATAGTGCCGATGTTTCCATTTCAATGGCCAGCACCTTATATGCCGCAAGCAATTCATTTACTTCCTTTGCGTTATCGCGATAAAAGGTATCGCTTGTAAACACATTTCCTACTTTAGGTTCGATGCCTTTTTCCATACTTGTATCATATGCATTTTTTAGTAAGGAAAAGTCGGCGAGCGGGGCATAATCAATTCCGTTGAATACCATCCGATTAATTTGTGAGTCGGTGGTGGAACCTTGGGCAAGGATGACATCACGTACGTGCACATCCTTTTGAATCGCACCACATGTACCAACACGGATGAGTTTTTGTACATCGTAACTCTGGATAAGTTCATTCACATAAATGGAAATGGAAGGAACCCCCATTCCCGTGCCTTGAACCGATACTCTTTCTCCTTGATAGGTTCCAGTAAAGCCAAACATTCCTCTTACCTGGTTATATTGGGTTACATCCTGCAAATATGTCTCGGCAATAAATTTGGCGCGTAAAGGATCGCCAGGCAAGAGAATTTTGTCAGCAATTTCCCCTTGTTGTGCGTTAATATGTACGCTCATTTTTGTCCTCCTCCATAAGATGACCTGTTCAGATCTTCAGCAGATAAGTTTCTTAATATTACAACACAAGATTACCATAACCGATATGGAATGACAAATTTCATTCCCATAGCAGTTTTTTGTTTCATAAAAGTGGATTATTGTATATAATAAGGATGGTGATTATAAGCCCAAAAAGTATGGTATGAAATCATTACATACGAAAAATATTCTATTTGATTGGAAGGATGAGATATAATGCAAGAAAAAACTTTTACAATTACAGCGGATACAGGAGTACATGCGCGTCCGGCAACATTATTGGTAAACAAGGCCGGACAGTTTAAATCCGAAGTCGAAGTGGCCTACAATGGCAAGACAGTTAATTTAAAATCAATTATGGGTGTGATGTCATTGGGGGTTCCTAAAGGCGCTGAAATTAAAATCATCGCAAACGGCAGCGACGAATCCGAAGCAATTGAAGGCATTGAAGAGGTTATTAAAGAACATTTAGGTGAATAGTTAACAATATGGCTAGAGAGGTGACGCTCTAGCTTTTTATTTTTCCTATATACTGAAAAAGATTCCTATTGACTAAAGTTGTATTGCATCATAATGTTTGATTTTTTTGCTCGGTAATTGGCATTTTTGTGCTTTACAATTAATCATAGTCCGGTTAAAGTGAGTTCTATAGAATAATGGGAATTTGGGGTGAAAAAATGAAAGTATCAGTCTCAAAGCTTCCTGGAATTGGGCAGAAGATCTCGTTTAAGACATCTGAAGACAATTTATTGGTAATCATTGTCCATCATACGGGGAAGCGTGAACTTTATTTTTTTGAAAATGCGGATGGTGAAGAGGCAGATTTTGCCATGGACTTGACACCTGATGAAACAAGGGAATTAGCAGCTCAATTACTTGGTGCAACTTACCAGCCTGTTGATGTTGAAAAAATTCGTATGTTCAAAAGCCAGATTATCGTCGATTATATCACGTTAAAAGAAAAATCAATTCTTGCCAATAAGACAATTGAGGAATCAGATATCCGCAACAAAACCGGTGCAACCATCATTGGGATTGTCCATGGAGAAGATGTGATAGCTGTACCTGAAGCGGATACGACATTAAAGCCTGGCGATGTGTTAATGTCCGTTGGAAAAGATGAACAAATTGCTACACTAACCGCTCTATGTAGGGGTGAGGAATGATGCCGTTTGTTTAGTCAGTTTCCACCTTTATTAGATGCTGGTTTAATATTAATTGGAATTTTTATCCTTGCCTATATTGGATTTAAAACCAACTTTCCCAATGTCATTTTGTATATCCTTTTTGGTATTGCACTCGCCGGAATCATGGACCATAATGTGATCTTGCATTTTTCCAGCGAGATAGCAATCGTCTTGTTATTCTTCTTGCTTGGTTTGGAGTTTAATACATCAAGGCTTGGGGAGATTGCCAAGAAAATTTGGAGTTCGGGTCTCCTGGATATCGTGCTCAGTTTAGGGGTTACGATGGTTATCGCTGTTGGTTTTGGCATGGATCTTTTCTCCTCTTTTCTGTTAGGCGGACTTGTTTATGCAACAAGTTCATCCATCACGGCAAAGCTGCTTGATGATA
Organism: Lentibacillus daqui; assembly: GCF_027186265.1. NCBI lineage: Bacteria > Bacillati > Bacillota > Bacilli > Caryophanales > Bacillaceae > Lentibacillus > Lentibacillus daqui. The sequence continues at coordinate 1,327,553 of NZ_CP114176.1, forward strand.
AAGGAAGAATGGCGAATGCGGAAACGGAGTATATGCTTGGTCTGTTAATTTTTGAGGATTTAATCGCGCCGGTAGTGGTTGCTATATTAATTGCACTAAGTACAGGAGAGGCCTTTTCCGGATGGGATTTAGTTATTTTATTAGGAAAAATCATTGGCCTGGCTGCAGTTGCCATTTTGCTTAGTAAAACATTGTTTAAGAACTTCGAACAGTTTTTGCAGAAATTTGAGGATGAAGATTTTAAGATTATTCTTCTGGTTGGTCTTGCGGTTACATATGCAGGGATTGCCATTTATTTAGGTTTATCTGAAGTATTGGGGGCATTTTTGGCAGGTGTCATTCTGTCAGAGGTCAATAAAATTGAACGTGTTGAAGGTGTTGTTACTCCCATCAAAAATCTTATTTTACCAACGTTTTTTGTGTACTTTGGAACCACCATCGATTTTGGTTCCGGGATTCCGATGCCATTATTGTTGGCTGTATTGGTGATCTGGTCCATGCTCGCCAAGATTCTTACTGGTGTAATCGGCGGTAAGTTATATGGTCTGACCAAGCGTGTTTCATTAAGAGCTGGGCTGCAAATTTGTGCACGCGGGGAATTTTCGGTTGTCATCGCTGGCATTGCGACGGGATCCATTAAGGTTTTCGGTGGTATTTACATTGTAGTATCCGCATTTATCGGGATGCTGCTGTTTAACTACGCACCGAAAATTACTACCAAAATTTATGGCAAGCCAACAAAGAAACAACGAAATTTGAAAGTACCGACTCCATAGGTTTACATTTGTGCTGTGAGGTATAGAGCGCACAAGTTCTCTATTCCTTGGGCTGAGGGTATAGGCTATGTCTAAATAAAACAGGATGGTATGGGGGCCATCCTGTTTTATTTATAATAGCTTTTTTGGTAGTCGTTGTTTTCCAGATCGATTAATTTTTTCAATGCTTCTTTACTAAAAGCAGTATCTTTTTGCATTAATTTTTCTTTCATGTTGTTCACAGATGCCTGTAATGACTGGTGATAATCAGGTATTGAATCATCATAAGGATAAACAACAGCTTTGGCCACATTCATTTTTTCGTGGTGTGCCAATGCTTTTCGTGCGTGAAAGAAGACATTACCTTCAGCTACTCCCGGATGGTGCAAATCTCCTTGCATAGGATGCTTGATCACGGCCAATACTTCTACCAAAAAACGATCCCCACGATCTTCTTTTACTTTTCCTATGTAAACACCTGAATTATAATGGGCACGTACTATATCTCCAATATCGACTGTCATGATACCATCTCCTTTATACGTCTCTTTCTATTGTGCCAAAAATAAGAATGAGTTGCTAGTGGGAACTTTCCCCGATTAAAATAAAGGAATCGTTTCCTTGCTTTCATGCCTGGGCAAAGTTTGCTATAATCTAGTTAAAGGACGTGAGGAACGATGATGGAATTTCTCTATTTTCCAGATGATAAAACTGAATATATTCCGGCTATAATCGCATGTGTTATCTTTATGATTCTGGCAACGGTTACCATGTACTTTTTTGTGAAATATTCAAAAAAAGAAAAGCACAGGTTTGAGCAACAGTATGATCAGCTTCGGGAAACCAAAAATGATGACCACTTGTAACGAATCCCTTCTTACCGAATAGAAGGGATTTTTTTTGTCGATACTTGATAAAAAAGCGACAAAAAGGGGATACATATATGCGATATATCGTACTATTACTTATTTTATTTGTTGCCTCGTGCCAGGGGACAGGTGAAAAGACTGTTCGTACTATAGATATGTATAATAAGTCGGCGGATTTAATTGGTACGGCGGTTTTATCGGAACGTCCGGATGGGGTGCATGTAAAATTAAAACTTGCAGGTTTAAAACCTGGATTGCATGGGATTCATGTTCACGAAATGCCAGTCTGCAAGGGACCGGATTTCAAGAGTGCAGGAAGCCATTATAATCCGGAGGGGAAGGAACATGGATTAATGAATCCGGACGGTGCTCACCTGGGTGATATGCCAAATATTGAGGCAAATGGTGATGGTAAGGTAGATTCTGAAATTATGATTCCGGATGCTACGTTATTAGAAGGGAAAAAATCATTGATAAAAGAGGATGGCACGTCACTTGTTATCCACGAAGATCAAGATGATGGTGTCAGTCAACCAAGCGGCAAGTCAGGTTCAAGAATTGCCTGTGGAGAAATTAAAGCAAACCCAAAACCTTCTCACGGAAAGAATCCAACCGATCCAGCAGAAACTAATAAACAATAGGGATAGTAAAAGCGACAGCACCCATTCCTTTGCTGTCGCTTTAATATGTCGGCTATTAACTTCCAGGAAAAGCAATCTAAAAGGTGTTATCTATTCCTTACCGCGTTAATAATCCGCTTGACACCTTCTTCAACAGTCGCCTTTGGACAGGCTATGTTCATGCGCATAAACAGTTTTCCTTCATCACCATATGAAATGCCTGCGTTCAGACCCACTCTGGCCTGCTCGGACATGAATTTCTTCAGTGCGTCACTATCTAATTCCAGTGCTGAACAATCAATCCATAACAGGTATGTCCCTTCAGGCTGGATAACCGTTAGTTCGTTTGCGTGTTCTTTAAACATGTTTGTAACATAATTACAGTTTTCCTGTAAGATGTCCATTAATTCATCCAACCAGGCTTCTCCATGGTTATATGCTGCCTCCAATGCGGTGTTGGCTAATGTATTCAATCCGCTATGTCCCTGTCTATTAAACTGTTCCTCCAATTTTGTTCGCTTTTCTTTATCTGTTGTTATAACGTAAGATCCCTGTAGACCAGCTAAGTTAAATGTTTTGGATGGTGCCATACAAGTTATTGTTTGTTCCGCAATTTCGTCTGACAAGGAGGCGATTGGAATATGATGATATCCCGGGTAAACCAAGTCCGCATGAATTTCATCCGCAATAATAAGTACATCATGTTTTAAACAAAGGCGGGCCATTTCCTGTAATTCCTCTTTCCGCCATACCCGGCCAACCGGATTATGTGGTGAGCAGAGAATAAATGCTTTTACACCTGTATTTAATTTTTCCTCAAAATCGGCGAAATCAATCGTGTAATAGTTGTCTTTTTGTACAAGTGGATTCTTAACGACGATACGATCATGTTGCTCAATTACTTTATAAAATGGAGTATAAACAGGTGTCTGAATTAAAATTTTGTCATTTGGCTCTGTAAAGGTTTTTACCGCCATATGTAAACTTGTTACAACACCCGGGCTAAATGAAAGAAAGTTTGGTTCAATGTGCCACTGATGACGTTTTTCGATCCAATTGACAATGGATGCTTTCACATCGTCATCAATGATCGTGTATCCAAATATGCCATGTTCCGCACGTTTTACAATAGCGTCAATTACCGGCTGTGGTGCTTTAAAGTCCATGTCGGCAACCCACATGGGAAGCACATCAGTGGACTGAAACAATTCATCAGCCGTATCCCATTTGACCGATCGTGTTTGTTTACGATTATGTATCAGATCAAAATTACCCATATAAACCCTCCTGAATTCTATGTTCTTCTTCATCATTATAGCTTAAAATTACATAGAAAAAAAAGCAAAGCGTCTTTACGCCTTGCTTACAGGGGGAATACGAGAAAGTCTTACAATTATATTATTACCACCCCTACAAAAATGTAAACATGATTTTGGAAAAAGTTTTGCCAGATTTACATCAGCTTATTTCAAACGTTTTTCCAGGTTTTCACGCATCTGCTCATAGCCTTGTTTTCCAAGCAGGGCAAACATATTTTGCTTATAAGCTTCGACACCGGGTTGATCAAAAGGATTGACACCTAATAAATATCCACTCATGGCGCACGCTTTTTCGAAAAAGTAAACAAGATAACCAAATGTGTAAGTATCAAGTGCGGGCAGTTCAACAATCAAATTCGGTACTTCTCCATCCGTGTGTGCCAACATTGTCCCTTGCAGTGCCTTCTGGTTGATTTCACTAACCGTTTTGCCGGCCAAATAATTGAGACAGTCCAAATCTTGTTCATCTTTTGCTAAAGTGATATCATGTGTAGCTTTCGTGACGGAAAGAATGGTTTCGAACATGTCGCGCCGGCCTTCCTGAATATACTGCCCCAGTGAGTGAAGGTCCGTTGTGAAATTGGCCGATGACGGGAAAATACCTTTGTGATCTTTTCCTTCACTTTCCCCAAATAATTGTTTCCACCATTCGGCAAAATACTGCAGTTGTGGTTCATAGTTGATAAGCATTTCAATTGTTTTTCCCTTGTTATAAAGGATATTTCGGACGGCAGCATACTGATATGCCGGATTCTTATCAAGTTCAGATTCACTCAGATCATTACGTGCTGCTTTGGCACCATCCATCATTGTATCGATTGACACGCCACTAACTGCAATCGGCAATAAACCGACAGCGGTTAAAACAGAGTAGCGCCCGCCAATATCATCTGGAATAACAAACGTTTCATAACCTTCATTATTGGCCAGGGTCTTTAAAGCGCCTTTTGCTTTATCTGTTGTGGCATAGATGCGTTTTTTTGCTTCTTCCTTGCCATAGCGTTCTTCCAAATAGTTTCGGAAAATGCGAAAAGCAATCGCCGGTTCGGTTGTTGTACCACTCTTGGATATGACATTGATTGATACGTCCTTTCCCTCAAGGACATCGAATAGCTCTTGTATATATGTTGAGCTTAAATGGTGACCAACGAAAATGATTTGTGGCTGCTGCTGACTCGGTAACATATGTCGAAATGAATGGTTGAGCATTTCAATTGCAGCCCGGGCCCCTAGGTAAGACCCACCAATACCGATCACAAGCAGAATGTCGGAGTCTTGCTTAATTTGATCAGCAGCGGTCTTTATCCGGGAAAACTCCACTTTGTCATAGTTTTCTGGTAAATCAACCCATCCGAGAAAATCATTACCTGCCCCTGTTTGATTATGTATCGCATGGTGGGCAGACGCTACGAAGGGGACTAAATTTTCCAATTCATCCTCCTTCATAAATGATAGAGCTTTTTCATATGAAAACGTCACATGTGTCATAGTCTTCCTCCTTGTGATTACTCATCATAACTTTATCGAAAAGAAGTGTGTAAAGCAAGAATATGTAATTAAAAAAGACAGACTCCGTATTGTTATCGAAATCTGTCTTTGTGTTATTATTTCTTTAAAGTGCCTTCGTGTTCTTCTGATTGTTTGATCCATTCTTGCAGCTTGTCTTTTAGCGTGTTAAATCCGCCAGTAGTATTGTCCTGTTCTGTACTAGGCTGCTCTTTGATCGGTTTTTTCGGTTTGTCTTCTTTTTGAGGAGCCTCTTCAGTTGCCCGGATGGATAAGGATACTTTATTATTATCCACATCAACATGCAATACTTTGACAGTTACGTCATCACCTACTGTCAAATAGTCATGAATATCTTTAACAAATCCGTGTGTCACTTCCGAAATATGAACAAGTCCCTGTGTTTCATCGTCTAACGCTACAAATGCACCATATGGCTGTATCCCGGTCACTTTTCCCTGTAATATTTGCCCGCTTTCAAACTTGTCTATCATGCTGAACAACTCCTATATCTTTTCTCTCAGTTTTTTTACACAATAACATATTTTAGCATACATTGTGTTTCCTGGCAAAAAAAATAAGGGGAGGGGGGAGTGAACTATTTTTGACCGGCCATTGTTAATACGATGTCTCCTTGATGTAATTTGAGATTGGCAGGGGGATTGATCTGCCATTTTTGCTTGCGAATGATCCCAAGTGCCATCTGTCCATCAACGAGAAAGTAACCGATTGCTTGCTGATAGGATTTACCGATAAGTGTTTCCGGCAAGTTAACCTGATCAAAATGCTGGCTCGATAACAAATGTAGAATAGTTTCATATGGCTCCGTTTCTTTTCGGTTAAATAATTCATGGTACAACAGCACACTCATAAAATCATTTGAACGAATAATTGTCGACGCACCAGCACGAATAGCATTTTCAATCTGGCTTTTGGAGAGAATCTCAGCAATAATTGGTACATCGTGATTATTACCACGCACTGCGACTGTGGTTAGAATGGTATGATGATCAGCCTGTCGTTCTTTTTTGGTGTGATCGGCAGCAATGATCACGCTTTTGGCAACTTTGATATTTGCTTGATGAAGGGTGACATCTTCAGTTGCATCACCATGGACAAAATGGACTGGAAGCTGTTTGTAAGGTAAATTTGTTAATGTCCGGTCAATGAGAACAATTTCCAGCATGGGATGATTTTCTTTGGTCAAATGGATTAATCGCCTTGTCCGTTCATTCCAGCCGACAAAGATGACGTGATGTTGTGCTTTAAATGCAACCTTTCCCTTGGACAAATCTTGTTCATGCTGAATGGTTGCCGCCGAAATATGGGTAATATAGAAAGTAAGCAGTCCACCACCTGACAGAATTAACAGAATGCCAATCACCCTTCCAATTGTTGTTACTGGAACGACATCGCCATAGCCCACCGTTGCTCCGGTAACAAACGCCCACCAAACGCCGATAAATATGGAAGGGAATTGTTCCGGCTCCACAAAATGAATGACAATCCCGAAGACAATCATGACGAAAAAAATTGTTAATAATAACCTGACAAAAACAGGCAGTCGGAAATAAATATGTTTTAACTGCTCGATATTCATATCTTCACCTGATATCCCCAAATTAGATTAGTATATTTCCATTATGGACATACAACATCAAGGCTTATACAAGGTGAAAATGAAAACTCATCTGTACTAGCGTGAGTTTACAGTGGATTGCAATGTTTGTTTCAGACTGAAATAAACATCATCCCAAAAATCGGAATTGTCACGATATGTTTTGGTCATAAATAATAGCATCTCGTTAAATTTTTCCTGGTAATTAGAGGCATCTTTGTCTGGTAATTGTTCGCGTGCCTGATCAACAAATTGCTGAATTTTGTCCGCCCGTGGCCCCCATTTGGCAACTTGATTTCCTTGTTCATCAATAAAAATAAAAATGGGAATGGATCTTGACTTCCCGTTCGTTAAATATTGATCCATCAGTTCCAGATTCTGATCACGCAGCAGGATTTTAACTGGTGTTTTTGTTTTTTCTGCAAGCCTTAATAAAATGGGCACATTAAGCATCGCATCGCCGCACCAATCTTCAGTTAAAACGATCACACGCAGATTTTTATCGGCTAGCTTTTCAAAAAATACCTCATCCTCATCCGGAACAGTGAAATGATCAAAAATGTGTAATAGATTTTCCTTGTGTTTTTCCATGGATTCAATGTATGTATCTGGTGACATTCCCTGTTCATACCATTGATTTAAATCTACCATAACAACTCCAACTCCTTTGCTCATTTACATTAAATGTACCCAACAAACCTGCATCCGTAAACAAAAGTGCTTCCGGGTGAATGGAAAAAGGAAAGCGTGCAGAAGAACAAATCGTTCCTTTACACGCTTTATTTGACACGTTTTTTATATCATCTTCGTTTGTTTTTGCTCGATCCAGCTTCTTAATTTGACAAACAATGGAACAAATAATAAGCCAATAATGACACCTTTAATCACATTAAATGGAAAAACCAGGAACATGGCTGTGAACCGTTTAACACTTTCGATTTTCATATCTTCCATTCCCATAAACCAGGCATAAACAGGCAAAATGACAAGATAATTTAAAACACTCATGGCAATTGCAGAAATCAATGTTCCGGCAACAAGTCCCGAGATAATGCTCTTCACTCCTTTATATTTATGGTAAAGGATGGCAGTCGGAACAATAAACAGAACACCTGCAATAAAATTTGCTGTAACGCCAACAGGTTCACCGCCACCAACGACCAGGTAGAGTAAATTCTTAATCGCTTCTACAATAACTCCAGCCACTGGTGAAAAAATAAGTGCAGCAATTAAGGCCGGTACTTCGCTAAAATCAATCTTTAAATACCCCGGTAAAAATGGCAGCGGGAAATTCAGGAAAAGCAATAAAAGGGAGATCGTTCCCAATAAGGCCAGAATAATCAGTTTAAGCAATTGTGATGATGATTGATTTTTTGTTTGCATCATCGTATCCTCCTTCATCTGTTATCGATTCCCATCTCGTTGATGAAGGAACTGTCCGTTTTCGTTTTGACACAAAAAACACCCTAAAGCGCCTAATCGGGGCTTTAGGGTGTTTTATTATAACAGAAATAAACATGTGTAATGTTCTACACAAGGAAAACGGCTCGACATCTTCTCCCATCCAGACTATAACTGTCGGTCCCGGATTTACACCAGGTCAACCACTGAACATCTGCTCAGGTGGGTCACGGACTTAAAGCATATATACCTGCTTCTTACCGTCGGTCGGGAATTGCACCCTGCCCCGAAGATGGAATCGATATGTAATTGTTGCATATAGTATACAATGATTTTACTCATTTGAAAAGTAGTTTGTTTTATTTTTTTGCAGTAGAGGGACAGTTTGTTTAAACCAAAAAAAACGACTACCTCCATTTTCAGGCAGTCGTTTTGAACAGTTACTCCTCTTCTACCAGATACCTGGCAGTTGGGTTTGCTTCCAAACGTTCTATTGGGATAGGTTTGCCAGATAATTCACTGACTCCATAAGTACCGTTTTCAATGCGGGCCAAGGCATCATTAATCTCTTGCAGGTGATCTCGTCGCATTTGCTCAAATCCCGCTTCTCGCTCTTGTTCAAATTGTTCTGTTGCCATTTCTGCAGGATGGTTATCATAGTCGGCCAATTCACTGATCGTATTATTTGGGCTTTGATCTTCGTACTTTTTCTTATTTGCAATCAATTCATTTTTCATTGCCAATAATTGATTTTTAAAAAAGTAAAGTTGTTCTTCACTCAGATTTGTATGATTTCCCATGTTCATCACCTTTCTTCTTAGGGACGATTCCAATGGTGCAGCGAGAAATACATATAAGTTTTTCATCTTCATCTGTGATATTAATTTCCCATACCATAGTTGTTTTTCCAATATGTTTGGGAACAGCCTTAGCGGTCACTGTGCCTTCACGTTTACTCCTAATATGGTTGGCATTAATTTCAATCCCAAATACATTGTATTGTTCTCCATCAACATGAAGAAAGGCACCTGCACTAGCAGCAGTTTCAGCCAGGGCGACGTTTGCTCCACCGTGCAAAAATCCTGCTGGCTGGTGTGTGCGATAGTCAACTGGCATGGTCATGATCACAAGATTTTTTTCAAGTGTTATCACTTTCATCCCAAGCGTATCGATTAATGTTTGCGAAAAATCCATAGCTGCCCTCTTTTCAATTAAAATATTTTGCTTAACAGTAACGAAACCCCTAATAACAATCCATAAATGGTATTTGTCTTTCCGGTAGCTACCATTGCCGGCAACATTTCAATTGGTTTGGATTTTCCCTGGAATTTCTTGATTACATCGATTGCCTTGATGCCACTGAAAAACGCAATGATTGACCAAACGGGTAATAATCCATCAATAATGTAATAGGCAGTCAATCCAAATGCAACGACAAACAAGAAGCCTAAAAAGCGGATTGCATTCTTTCTTCCCAGCAGGATCGCAATGGTTTTTCGTCCATTCTCTTTGTCCCCATCAAGATCCCGGATATTATTGGACATCATAATACAACCAATAAGGATAGCAACCGGAATCGATATTAAAACGGTTGAAGCTGTTATGGTCAACGTTTGAATGAAATAGCTGATTCCGATGATAACAGTGCCCATTAGGAATCCGGAAAATAACTCGCCAAGTGGTGTATAGGCGATTGGTAATGGTCCGCCAGTATATAAATAACCGAAAAGCATGCAGCCTAAACCAATGACTGCGATCCACCAGCTTGATACCATACAAATGTATACGCCGAGCAACATGGCGATCCCAAAAAATGATAAGGCCATCCGTAATACTGTTTTCGCTGATATCCCATCGCGTACAATAGTTCCGCCGATGCCTACCGACTCCTCGTTATCCAGTCCACGAGCAAAATCGTAGTATTCATTGAACATATTGGTTGCTGACTGAATCAACATTGAAGCAATCAGCATCGCGATAAACAATGAAATACTTATCGAACCATCAATATAAGCAAGCATGGTTCCGACAAAAACAGGAATAAAGGAGGCTGTCAGTGTATGCGGCCGTAATAGACGCCACCAGATATGCATCCCTTTCTTTTCATTTAAGACGTGTTTTATATTCGTTTGATCAGATGTTTGCATAATATAAGTCCTCCTACAACGGCAATATCATCTTTAGTTTAGGCAAATCGTCATAGGGTGTCAATCATCAATATAGGTTAAAACAGTCCATTCCTTGTGAAAAGGATAAAAAGAGAATAAAATAGAGAGGATAGTTGTGATGATTGTTCGTTTAACGGAGGTAACAAGTAATGATTGAAACGAAGGAAAAGCTGCTGGAAGTTGTGTTGGATGAGGCAATTCACCATGCAAATGAAACAAAGTCAAAGCAGCTTGTCAGTTTTACCAAAAAGATAGATCAAGTGAATCCGCTCCAATTTTTTGAAGCGGCCAAAACGTGTGATATGAATCGGACATTTTGGGCGAGTACAGCGGATGCCTTTTATTTAGTCGGGATTGGTACTGTTTATCCGCTCGTCGCCGGTGAAAATCGGTTAAAAGATATAGAACAGCAATGGAATGAACTAACGGCTAATGCTACTGTTCATAACCCATATCAGGTGCCAGGTACGGGGCTGGTTGCACTTGGTGGCATGTGTTTTGACCCGAAAAAGCAAACAACAGGACTATGGGACAAGTTTAGAAATAGTGAATTCCAAGTTCCGCGGTATACATTGGTGCAAACAAAACAAGCCAGCTATGTAACAATAAACACGTTTGTGACGATGAATGATAGTCCCCGTACACTTGCACAAATGCTAGAGGAAACGGAAAAAAACCTGCTCCATTACACTAAACCATTCCCGGATGAAGCAACCCTGTTGAAAAGGGAGGAAATAGCTCCGCAGCAATGGAAGGAACAGGTGAGACAAGCAACGGAAGAAATTAAGCAACAACATGCTGAAAAAATTGTGCTTGCCCGGGAAATGCGCTTAACTTTTTCCAAACAGGTAGAGGTCACCCCTGTACTAGACAAGTTGTTATCATCGCAAACAAACAGTTATGTCTTTGCTTTCGAACATGGTGATGATTGTTTTGTTGGGGCAACGCCTGAAAGGCTGGTCAAGCTGGAACAAGAGCAGTTGCTTTCCACCTGTCTGGCCGGCACTGCACCACGAGGGACAACACCAGTACAAGACAAAGAGATTGGCAGGACATTGCTTCAAGATACGAAAAATCGTGAGGAGCATGATTTTGTCGTAAAAATGATTGGAAATGCGATAAAACCATATTGTTCAAGGGTCGATATTCCAAACAACCCGGTTATCTATCCGCTGAAAAATTTGCAACATCTGTACACACCTGTAAAAGCAACCTTGAAACAGGGACACAGCATCTTTGAAATTGTAAAAGCACTTCATCCGACACCAGCATTAGGTGGAGTGCCAAGGGAAAAATCATTGACATTTATCCGGGAACACGAATTACTGGAACGTGGTTGGTATGGTGCCCCTGTCGGCTGGCTGGACAGCAATCGAAATGGGGAATTTGCAGTCGCAATTAGATCAGGTCTTGTTCAGGGCAATGAGGCATCAATTTTTGCTGGATGCGGTGTTGTTAAAGATTCGGACCCGGAAGCGGAGTATGAAGAAACGTTAATTAAATTCACACCAATGCTTTCCGTATTGGGGGGATCTTGATGGAACATACAGAGACACTAACACGCTATATTGCGAATTTTGTCGATGAATTGGCAAAGAGTGGTTTAACAGAGGTAGTCATTTCACCTGGTTCGCGTTCGACACCACTGGCTATGACATTCATGGAACATCCGGATATCAGGCAATGGGTGATTATTGACGAACGTTCTGCTGCCTTTTTTGCGCTTGGTATGGCCAAGAAAAACAAGCGGCCGGTTGTTATTGTTTGTACGTCGGGAACGGCAGCTGCTAATTATTTTCCGGCGATTGTGGAGGCACATTATAGTCGGGTACCACTGGTTGTTCTTACTGCTGATCGACCACACGAATTAAGGGATGTTGGTGCACCGCAGGCAATCGAACAGCTAAAATTGTACGGGGATTATGTGAAGTGGTTTAATGAAATGGCGTTACCAGAAGCAGACCAAACCATGCTTGCTTACGTTCGTAGTAAAGCATCACGTGCTGTCCATATGGCAACGGAAGGGAATAGTGGTCCGGTTCATTTGAATTTCCCTTTACGTGAACCACTGATTCCTGATTTTGAGATTAAGGATTTATGGGGAAGCCAAACAACACGTTATCATGCCGTATCAGACGGAAAAAAACGCCTCGACTCAGAGCAAATACAAGCGTTATGCAACAGGCTCAAAGGAAAGGGGAAAGGCGTTATTGTTTGCGGTCCGCAAGATCGGGAGGATTTACCCGAGCGAATTGTGCACCTTGCATCATTATTGAAGATGCCTATTATAGCCGATCCACTATCTGGACTAAGATCTGGAATGCACAGTAAAAAACATGTGATTGAAGGCTACGATGCATTTTTACGCAATGACACCATACGTAAACAACTGAAACCTGACTACATTATTCGCTTTGGTGCGATGCCGGTATCCAAAGCCTATTTATTTTATGCAAAGGAACACCACGATGCGGAGCAATTTGTCATCGAAGAACATATGGGCCATCGGGAGCCAGCGGGGAACAGGACCGAATTTATTTATGCTGATCCGGCATTGCTGTGTGAAGATTTACTACTGGCTTTAGAGGATCGAGATCGGGACGCAACATGGTTCGCGCAATGGGAGAAGATGAACCAAATAACCAAGAAGCATTTACAGGCAAAGACAAATGGACGTTTAACAGAAGGGGAGGCCGTTCGTTGTTTATTTGATGTATTACCGGAAAACAACACGGTGTATGTTGGCAATAGCATGGCGATTCGGGATGTTGATACATTTTTTCTGACGACGGCAAAACAGCTCCGGGTATTGGCAAATCGCGGTGCAAACGGTATTGATGGCGTGGTGTCAAGCGGGCTTGGTGCTGCTGCAGTCAATGGTTCACCAGTTACACTATTGCTCGGAGATTTGTCGTTTTTCCATGATCTAAATGGCTTGCTTGCTGCCAAACAATATCATGTAAACATTACCATTTTATTGATCAATAATAATGGTGGCGGTATTTTTTCTTTTTTACCACAAGTAAATCATCCAGATCATTTTGAAGCGTTATTCGGTACCCCGGTTGATATTGAATTTGAACATGCCATCAAGATGTATGGCGGGAACTATTGTCAGGTAACGCAACAAACCGATTTGCAAAGAGCACTTGAGAAGAGTTATCAGGAAAAAGGCCTGGCCGTTATTGAAGTGAACACGGATCGGGAGCAAAATAGGCAATGGCACCGTGAGAGATGGCAAGCCATTGAAACTGAAATCCTTCATGATCATGAGGAATGATGGTATGTACTATACAATCAATGATGCAGCATATTGGTATGAATTAACGGGTGAAGGGCCGACGGTTGTATTGTTGCATGGTTTTACCGGCAGTTCAGCGACATGGGAGCCGTTTGTCGAAAACCTAGCGCAAGAATTTCAGGTACTGATCGTTGATTTACCAGGACATGGAAAAACCGAAATGGCAACCGGTCGTTCCATGGAAACGTGTTGCAGCGACTTATTTGCCTTATTTTCAATGCTAGAGTTAACGGATATCCGGCTTATCGGGTACTCTATGGGGGGGCGTACAGCACTATCGTTTGCGATGCTGTATCCGGAACTGGTTAAGTCCCTTGTGTTGGAGAGTACTTCCCCAGGACTGGCAACCGAGAGCGAACGGCAAGCACGAATCACCCGTGATGAACAGTTGGCCGAAAAAATAGAGCAGGAAGGTGTCGCGAAATTCGTCGACTTTTGGGAGGACATTCCACTTTTTCAAACGCAAAAAAATCTGCCGGTAGAAGTGAGACAGAAAATACGAAATGAACGACTTGCTCAGAACAAAACAGGCCTTGCCCAATCGCTTCGTTTGATGGGAACAGGCGCTCAAATGTCCTGGTGGGATCGTCTTCATGACCTATCCATTCCCGTTTTATTGCTGGCAGGAGCCAAGGATGATAAGTTTGTCAAATTAAATCGGCGGATGGAACAACTAATGGAAAATGCCCATTTAGTCATTGCTGAACAAGCTGGACATGCAATTCACGTGGAACAAGCTGATTTTTTTGGTAAAATAGTAGTGGAGTTTTTGTTAACCACGAGCCGTTAACAATTACATATCATAGCAAAAATATAAGGAGGAAAATTCATGACTGTACAATGGGAACAAGCAAAAGAGTACAAAGAAATAATCTATGAAAAATATAATGGTGTCGCAAAAGTAACGATGAACCGCCCGCGCGTTCACAATGCATTTACACCATTAACAGTGAATGAAATGATTGATGCGTTTGCAGATGCCCGCGATGATTCATCAATTGGTGTCATCATTTTAACCGGTGCAGGGGATAAGGCATTTTGTTCTGGCGGTGACCAGACTGTTCGCGGACATGGTGGATATGTTGGCGAGGACCAGGTACCACGCCTAAATGTTCTTGATTTACAACGGTTAATGCGGACGATTCCGAAACCGGTTATTGCGATGGTAGCCGGATATGCGATTGGCGGCGGACACGTTCTGCATATATGCTGCGATTTGACCATTGCTGCTGACAATGCCAGATTTGGTCAAACAGGTCCTAAAGTAGGCAGCTTTGACGCCGGTTATGGTGCCGGACTACTGGCAAGTATGGTCGGTCAAAAACGTGCAAGAGAAATTTGGTATTTATGCCGTCAATATAGTGCAGAAGAAGCATATGAAATGGGCATGGTTAACAAGGTCGTACCATTGGAAGAATTGGAATCCGAAACATTGCAGTGGTGTCAGGAAATTCTTGAAAAATCACCAACTGCACTGCGCTTTATGAAAGCATCGTTCAATGCTGCAACAGATGGTCTCGCTGGCCTGCAGCAAATGGGTGGAGACGCGACTCTGCTTTATTATACAACCGATGAGGCAAAAGAAGGTCGCGATGCATTTAAAGAAAAAAGGAAACCGGATTGGGATCAATTTCCACGTTTTCCTTAATTTTAGAAAATGGTATAGAAAACCTTTGCCAATTGTTGGCAAAGGTTTTCCGGTAAAATAGAGACGTTAAAAAAGGTGATTTTACTGGACTTTTTGAACATCCTTGAACAAAGGTGGTTAATGTATGAGTGAAACAATCCCACATTGGTTAACAAAACAAGCTAATATTGCACCAGATCAAACAGCTATCGAACGAGTAAATGGGGATACAATAACTTTTCGACAATTGAAAGAACAAAGTCAACGTTTTGCCAAGCAACTGGCACATGCCGGGGTTAAACGGGGATCACATGTAGCAATTTTATCAAACAATAATACCAAAATGGTTGTTGCACTCCACGCATTAAGTTATCTCGGCGCTGTTTCCGTTATGCTTAATACCCGTCTAACTGCAGATGAATTAGCATTTCAATTGGATGATGCCGCGGTAACGCTTGTATTAACAAGTCTTGAGTATTTAGCTGAAACAAAACAGAAAGCATTTTCCGTACCAACAAAAACATTTGCGGAAATTGATGAACTACCGGAGGCCACTGTTAACCTTGCAACGGAGCTTGATTTAGATGATACATTTACGATCATTTACACATCAGGTACAACCGGCTTCCCCAAAGGTGTCATGCATACATATGGGAACCACTGGTGGAGTGCCATTGGTTCGGTTTTAAACTTGGGGTTGCAGGAAAATGATAAATGGCTTTGTACATTACCCATATTTCATGTGAGTGGGCTGTCTATCTTTATAAAAAGTGTGATCTATGGAATGCCTGTCTACTTTATGGATAAATTTAATGAAAGTATTGTCCATGATGCGATCATGAACCGAGGGGTAACTGCTGTTTCGGTTGTTACGGTTATGTTGCAACGTCTGGTAAAGATGCTGGAAGGGGAAAGGTATCCTGATTCATTTCGCTGTATGCTGCTTGGTGGCGGACCAGCTCCAAAACCACTGTTAGAAAAAGCAAAAGCTTCCTCTGTGCCGGTGTTTCAATCGTACGGTATGACAGAAACTTCATCACAAATTGTGACCTTAAGTCCTCCTGATGCATTGAAGAAGATTGGCTCAGCTGGAAAGCCATTAGTTCCTGCGCAATTACAGATTGATCATCCGGATGACAATCCTGTTGGTGAAATTTATGTCAAAGGTCCAATGGTCACCCATGGGTATTTTAACAATGAAGCCGCAACCGAACAGAAGATACGTAATGGCTGGCTTGCGACCGGAGATCTTGGCTATTTGGATGAAGATGGGTTCTTATATGTAGTGGACCGAAGAAATGATTTAATTATTTCCGGTGGTGAGAATGTTTATCCTTCCGAAGTTGAGAGTGTTCTGTCTGGTATGGAACAAGTGGCCGAAATTGGTGTCGTGGGAAAACGGGATGACAAATGGGGGCAAGTACCTGTCGCGTTTGTGGTTAGAGAAGGACATATTACAGAAGCTGAGATTATGGATTATGCGGCACAGCATCTGGCGAAATATAAGCATCCTAAGGCAATTTATTTTGTGGATTCCTTGCCAAGAAATGCATCCAACAAACTCGTCCGCGGTGAATTGAAAAAGTTGCTGGAGTAAGCCTGGATAATAGGAATCTTTCATTTACTTACAAAACAACACTTCTGCTTTTTTAATACATGAAAATTTATTGGTTAAGCCACATTAATAGCAGGAGGTGTTGCGGTATGGAAAAGAAAAAGTATTTTGTAAATATGGGCAGTCAAGAAATTTCATCAGTTAAATATGGTAACAATGAGGAATTGGTCATTTATGCCACGGAGGATGAAGCCAGGGAATTACGGGGGAAAATGGAAGGGATGAATGATGCGGATATAGGTGCGTTTTGGCGGGCGCACGTACCAATAATGCCTTATCATCACGATCAAGCCAATGATGATTATGATAGCGGAATAACGGAAGCATTAAAAATGATCTATGACCTTGGTAATGAGGAGACAAAGCGGCATATAACAGATATGGGGGTTTTAGGCGACAGACCTTTATAGTACCAATGACTGTGCAATTGGTATAGTATATGCAAGTTAAATTGCTATACGATAAAAGCAGCTCCGGCTTCGTGAAAGAATGGCCGGGGCTTTTTATTACCGTTAAGCCAGCGTGAAATAGTAATAATTATTCGAGTTACTATTTCTTCACGATTCGGATAGAGCCATGTGAAAATATCGACCCTGGTGTGATACAATTGATTAACAACAAGTCCAAATAAACCGGCCATGGCACATAAGTTAGGTCGATTAGGACTGTTAGTGATTTTGAATATAATGTTGAAATGAAGGCAGTTGAACAATGAATATTTTTAGAGATTATTACAATAATCAAGTAAAACTTTCTTTTGCGGACCATCCTTATTCCGAACACCCAAAACATGTGTGGGTGATTTGCAAATTCAAAAACGATTGGCTTTTGACCAATCATAAGGACCGGGGTTACGAATTTCCTGGTGGCAAAGTGGAAAAAGGGGAAACAGCCGAAGAGGCAGCCATTCGTGAAGTGATGGAGGAAACCGGCGGAACAGTCGAGAAAATGACCTATATTGGCCAATATCTAGTTGCCGGAAAAGCAGAAACGATTATCAAAAATGTTTATTTTGCAACCATTAAGGAATTAAAACAGCAGCACACTTATTATGAAACACAAGGTCCTGTATTACTAAACAGTATTCCAGACGATGTCAAACATAACGCCCAATATAGTTTTATTATGAAAGATGACGTATTACCATGCTGTCTTGCATATTTGCGAAAAAATGCGGATATATGAACGAATAACGCTTGATAGGTATACAGGCGTTATTCGTTTGGATGCATCTTTTTTCAACTGTCTCTTTTAAGCTGTATGTTTGATAAGCCATTTTTCAATCCGTTCGACAATTTTATACATAATTCCAGCAACAATAGCGATGACGATCAGACTGGACATCACCAGGGTGAAATCGAATACCTGGAAACCATAGACAATTAAATAGCCGAGCCCTTCTTTCGAGACCAGAAATTCACCTACAATGACCCCAACCCATGACAGACCAACATTGACCTTTAACGTGGATATCATAATGGGCATGGTCGCCGGAAAAATAGCCTCCTTAAAGCATTGCCAGCGACTGGCGCCAAAACTTTTTAATACCTTTTCATAGTTCGGATCGACTTCCCTAAACCCCGAGTAGACAACAAGAGCCGTGACAATTACAGAAATAATCGCGCCCATCGCAATGATTGATACATATCCTGGCCCGAGTGCAACAATGATAATAGGGCCAAGGGCGACTTTAGGCATGGCATTCATAATAACTAAATAGGGATCCATGATTTTGGATAATCGTAATGATGTCCAGAGGATAGTTGCAATAAGTATACCCATAATTGTTCCGATGATAAATCCCAGAACAGTTTCAATTAAGGTTGCCTGAATATGGGGAAGAATCGATCCATCTGCAAACTTATTGATCAGCTGGTGCACAACTTTTGACGGAGAACTAAATAAGAGTGGATCAATCCAATATAATCGGCTGGCAACCTCCCATAGCGCGAGGAAACCAACCAGGATAATAAGTTGCCATGTGAAAACAATCTTTTTTTCACGTTTTAACTTATTCTTATATGCGGCAAATAGTTGCTGATCCGATTTAGGTTGCATGGTAGTTCGTCACCACCTTTTCCTTTTCGGCAGTCTCCCCTTGATTTAATGCCTCCCAAATTTTATCAAACAATGGCTGGTATTTAGGGTGACGGCGAACATAAAATGGTGTTTCGTTACGCAATTCAATGGGAACTTCAAACACATTGGCAACTGCTCCCGGGTTTGCCCTCATTAACAGGATTCGGTCACTCATGGAAATGGCCTCACCGATATCGTGGGTTACCAATACAGCCGTTTTTTTGTATGACCGTAGTAAATCAGCAACAATATCTTCCAATTTTAGTTTTGTTTGATAATCGAGTGCGGAAAAAGGTTCATCCAGTAATAAAATTTTTGGATCGGTCATTAATGTCCGCACCAGGGCAACCCGTTGACGCATTCCACCGGAGAGAGAAGTCGGATAGCTTTTAGCAACATTTGTTAATCCGACCTCATTTAGTAAATCCAATGCCTTCCCTGTTGCTTCATTTGTATTCTTGCGGCTAATTTTCGGCCCGATCAAGACGTTTTCAATAATGGTTTTCCATGGAAATAAGTAATCTTGTTGCAACATATACCCGATAGCCATAGCTGATGGACGTAACGGCTTTCCTTCCAAAAGAACGTCACCGGCTGTTTGTTGAATGATGCCGGCAATAATCGATAGAAGTGTAGATTTACCACAACCACTGGGACCGAGCAAGGCTACAAATTCGCCTTCTTCCATGGAGAATGAAATATCATCCAATGCTTTTGTATAACCAGTTTTTGAAAAATAATGGTGAGAGATATGCTCCAATGTAAGAAATGTCACCATTTACACCTCCTTATTTACCAATCGTATCTTTGGCAAATTCGGTATTAACCAGATCTTTGTATGGCACTTCATCGGGTAATTCGCCCGCTTCGTCCATAATCTCCTGTAAATTATTCCATTCCTCTTCTTCCAGCAAAGGATCAGTAGCATAGGAACCCTGACTTTTATATCGGTCGACAGATGAAGCAATCATATCCAAGTCAGTATCCTCGAAATAAGGCTGAATAACTTTTGCAATATCTTCAGCACTGTTTTCCTGCACCCATTGTTGTGCTTTGTAAATGGCATTGGTAAAGTGTTGGATTGTTTCTTCGTTGTCATTCATAAACCCGCGCTTTGCCATAAACACGGTATATGGAACATGACCGGACTCCTCACCAAAGGAACCAATGATATGTCCTTTTCCTTCCTTTTCAAAAATACTTGCGGTTGGTTCAAATAGCTGTACATATTCCGCATCCCCGGAGGTAAAGGCACCTGGTATATTGGCGAATTCAACATTTTGCAGTAGGTTCAAATCAGCGTGGGGGTCAATATTGTGTTGTTTTAACACATATTCACCTACCATTTGTGGCATCCCGCCTTTTCGTTGACCCAAAAAGGTACTATCCTTTAATTCATCCCAGGAAAAATCAGGATGTTCTCCTTTGGCGACTAAAAACGTTCCATCCGTTTGGGTTAACTGGGCAAAGTTAACAGCATAGTCCTTGGAATCTTGCCCGTAGACATACATGGATGTTTCCGACCCGACAAGAGCGACATCAATACCGTCGGATAATAATGCGGTCATCGTTTTGTCACCGCCCCAAGTTGTTTGTAAATCAACATCCAATCCTTCCTCTTCAAAAAAGCCTTTCTCAATTGCTACATATTGCGGTGCATAAAAAATGGATCTGGTCACTTCGCCTAATTTAATGGATGTCTGCTCTTGTTCAGCATTGGAACCACATGCCGAAAGAAAAACAAATAGGATACATGAAAAGAGCAGGCAATATATTATTTTTTTCATCCAGATCGTTCCTTTCTGCTCAGATGGGGTATTACAAAAATAGTGTATGTTTTAATGAAAAATGTGTGAATGCCTAGATGGCAAAGGAGCGCGGTCGAGGGTTGTCCTGCACAAAAAAGCCGGTCTCTAATTGATAGACCGGCTGTCAGTACATGCTGACAAATGCTTTTTATGATACTCATTCTCTCCCAAGTTGAAGTTCATCACTAACCAATGTAACAGTTTTCCTTCCACAGGATTGGGAAAAATATTTTAGTTGTCCGCTTTATATAATGGACCTGCCTGAACAATTTCATCACTTGCCTCCGTAAACTTGCGGAAATTATCATGGAATTTCATGGCCAGCTCTTTTGCTGCTTTATCATAGGCGGATGGATCAGTCCAGGTCGTTTTCGGTACAAGTACATCATCTGGTACTCCAGGGACATTAACTGGAATATCCAAACCAAAAATATCATCCTTTACTGTTTCAACAGTATTCAGTTCACCTTCCAATGCGGAATGAACCATTGCTCTTGTATAAGAAAGCTTCATACGTTGTCCGACACCGTACGAACCTCCAGTCCAGCCAGTATTGATTAAGAAGACACTTGACTGGAACTGATCAATTTTTTCACCAAGCATTTCTGCATAGGTTGATGGTGCCAATGGTAAAAATGGTGCACCAAAACATGCCGAAAATGTTGCTTGTGGTTCGGTTACACCGCGTTCTGTACCAGCTAGTTTGCTGGTATAACCGCTCAGAAAATGATACATAGCCTGTTCCTTGGTTAATTTGCTAATGGGTGGCAATGTACCAGACGCGTCAGCTGTTAAAAAAATGATTGTATTTGGATGACCAGCAACACTTGGCGTGACAATATTATCGATGTTTTCCAATGGATAGGCTGCCCGTGTATTTTCAGTTAAGATCGTATTATCATAATCTGGCATCCTTGATTCTGCATCAACCATCACATTCTCGAGTACTGTTCCAAATCGAATGGCATTATAAATTTGTGGTTCCTTTTTTTGCGAGAGATTAATGCATTTGGCATAACATCCGCCCTCGATATTAAAGATACCATTTGGGCTCCAGCCATGTTCATCATCACCAATCAGCCGGCGATAGGGATCAGCAGACAGGGTGGTTTTCCCTGTGCCTGATAGCCCAAAGAACAAGGCTACATCACCTTCCTGCCCAACATTTGCTGAACAGTGCATTGACAGAATATTCTTTTGAGGAAGCAAATAATTCATAATGGAAAATACCGATTTTTTAATTTCCCCGGCATACTCGGTTCCACCAATTAAAATGGTACGCCGTTTAAATGAAATCAGAACAAACACCTCCGAACTTGTCCCGTCCACTGCTGGATCCGCTTTGAATTCAGGTGCAGAAATGATCGTGAATTCAGCATGATGCGTGGCAAGTTCCTCTTCGGTTGGTGTGATAAATAATTGTCTGGAAAATAAGTTATGCCAGGCATATTCATTAATCACTTGAATGGGCAAGCGGTACTTTTTATCGGCACCAGCAAAGCCTTTAAAAGAATATAATTCATCCCGGTTTTTTAAATGGACAATAACTTTTTCATATAATTGTTCAAATTTATCCTCATCAATTGCCTGGTTTACAAGGCCCCAGTCAATAAATTGTTTACATGTGTCATCTTTTACAATAAACTTGTCTTGTGGAGAACGCCCGGTGTATTTGCCGGTTGTCGCCTGGATGGCACCGGTTTCAGTTAAGATACCTTCACGTCTGGCAAGAATTTTTTCAACAAGTCTTGGAACAGACAGGTTTTGCAGGATATTTCCTTCTGCCAATAGTTTATCGGCCAGTGTTGATCGTTCCATCGCTTTCATGTGAGCCACCTTCCTTTTGGTGTAAGTTATACTTACGATATGTCAAATTTCAAGTTTGATTATTAGTATAACACATTAATTCATATAGTCCATACTAATGTATTAATTTTCTTTGAAATGTTGAATTAGCGGAAGAACATCAACCAGGAAAAGCAAGTGTCGGTTAGAATCGGAGGGATATCGACCTTAGAAAGCGGGAATCGACCAAAAGTGGTGGGATATCAACCTCAGAAGGCGGATATCAACCAAAAGTGCGGGTGTATCAACCTGAAAAAGACGGAATCAACCGAAAACAGGGGGAGTATCAACCTAAAAAAGCGGATATCAACCTGATGGGAATCGACCAAAAGTTAAAGAACGTTTAATGGTAAATGAACTCCTTTCTTCGGTTTTGGCGGAGGGACAGGATTAAAAAGGGTTGTAAAGGTAAAATGCCTGTTTGATGTCAATATCCTTGAGAGTTAGTTTCAATTACGCGTACATATATTTAGTTAACTTCAGACCAATTCTCCATTAAAAAGGGAGTTGGTTTTTGTTGTTCAAATTTGCTTATTGAGACTTTTTGGAAGATGGGAGATTAAACAAGACAATGGAGAAAAACCATATCTAAATTACATTGGTTTGTAAGGAGAATTTATTGGTTATTGCCATGACTATAATGTTGTGAACGTTTAAGTGATTATATTCATTTGTAAAAAGCTACTAAATTGAATGCCAGAACAAGGGTAACTAGAAGCATGTACATAAAAACAAAGCCTAGATAATTTATTGAAAGTTCTAACCAGGATCATTGACATATGTTCCCTACAATGATAAGGATAAAGTATAAAGACCGGATTGTACTGGAGGAGTTTCACCGAAGCGTAAAATAAAGGGAGATAGGAAAAATGAATAAAAAATTAATGATGATGTTGTTAGCGGGGTTGTTGTCAATGGTATTAGTTGCATGTGGAAATAGTGAAGAAGATAAAGAGGATACAAAATCAGATACAGAAAAACAGGAAGATGAAAAAGAAATTAAAGTAGTAACTGCGGATCTATTCCATAAAAAGTTTTTCAATGATAGCTTTGGTATGGACGCACTTGGGGTATATGGGACTTTAAAAAATGAGGGTGAAACACCTGTAATTATCTCTGATGTGGAAATTACACTGTTTAATGATGAAGATAAGGCTATAGAAGTAAATACTGGTCAGGAAGATATTTTTAATAGTACGGCTATTGCTCCAGTTGTTATGGATGTTGATGAAAAAAGCTTTATTAATTTATATTTAGACTACAAGGACAAATACAAAGAATTAGACCACGTAGAAATTGATTATGAAGCTAAGCCAATATCAGCGGATAAACTAGTAAACATTGAGCTTGATAAAGATTCTATTAATCCAATGGGAGAATTACAGGAACCGGAAGAATGGAAAAAAGAAGATATGTCTGAAGGAACGATTCAGGGGAGGGAAGACATTCCTGTTACTGATGCAGATATTACCTTTAATATTGAAAATAAAGATGACAGAGACGCCAAGTACTATGCAGGTATTGGTGTTTACGATGAAGATGGGGAACTGCTGGGAACAGTTTTAGATACAGAGGATCTAGAAGATGATCATGTTCTTAAATCTGGAAAGGTTAAAAATGTCGAGGCATTAGACTCAGTCCCATTCAATATGGATAATATAGATCATGTAGAAGTTTACGTAGGTGGGATAGAGGCAGACGAAAGTGACTATTTGGAGGATTCAACTGTTGAAGAGGCTATAGAAGGGCACTTTAGTGAAGAAACTGATCAGAAAGAAGATAGTAACAAGTCCAATGATAAGGAGGAGGATTCAGAACTAGATCAAAACGATAAAAAAGAAACAGCTTCTTTAGACAGTTATTCAGAAGAAGAAATTGAATATGCTCGTGTCTGGATGCAGTTTATGGAAGTACAGGATATTACAGAACTAAATGTTAACAAGGTATCAGTGGGGACGCCTATTAATCCTCACGTTGATAAAAGTTCTAATTATCCAGAAGATGTTGTGATTCTAACTTCAGACATGACAGCAAATGGTATTATTACTTATTCAAGTAATGGAGATGGAACCATTAATATTTACCCAATTCCTTCACAATTTCCTCCAGAGGAATTTATTCAAGAGGAGGAAGGAATGGATATGCAGGAATACACTCAGTATTTAACGGATAATACTGAAAAGATGGATGTAGCCCCTTTAGATGATGATAAAGTGGCAGAGTTCCTAGACTCAGTAGATATTAAATATATGTAAACACCGTATATTTTACTATCAAGCCCCTTTGTAAGATTTTTTAATTGTCACTATTATTGTTGGTGACTTAAATATAAATAGATCCCAAAGGCTCATAGGGCTTCTATGATACAACAGAATAACGGATAAAAACATTGACATAAACAGGTGTTTTCGTTACGATAAATGACGAACGGACTCTCTTATTCAGAGTTGGTGGAGGGACAGGCCCGATGAAACCCGGCAACCATCACAAACGTGTGAAAAGGTGCTAATCTGATGCAAGGATAATTCCTTGAACAATAAGAGCGAAAGGCCACGAACCCTTTCCTCCATACGGGAAAGGCTTTTTTTGTTTTTAAGGAAATTGTATTCAATTAAAAACATGCATCATCCAAGATGTTTGAACAACATGTATGATAATCAATAATGATGAGTTCCGTACCAAAATTAAAGGGAGAGATTTGGCCTATGGCTGCAAATCGACGTTTATTCACATCCGAATCGGTCACGGAAGGGCATCCTGATAAAATTTGCGATCAGATTTCGGATGCGATTTTGGATGAAATTTTAGCAAAGGATCCAAACGCCCGTGTCGCTTGTGAAACCACTGTAACAACCGGTTTGGTATTGGTTTCTGGCGAGATAACGACGAGCACATATGTGGATATTCCGGCAATAGTCAGGCAAACGATTAAAGATATCGGTTATACCAGAGCAAAATATGGTTTTGATGCGGAAACATGTGCTGTACTTACAGCGATTGATGAACAATCGCCCGATATTGCCGAGGGTGTAGATACCGCCTGGGAAGCACGGCAAGGCCGAATGTCGGATGAGGAAATCGCGGCGATCGGTGCCGGGGACCAAGGCTTGATGTTTGGGTTTGCCTGTGATGAAACAGAAGAGTTCATGCCAATGCCGATTTCGTTGGCGCATAAAATGGCAAAACGTTTGGCGGACGTGCGAAAAGATGGCACACTTGATTACTTGAGACCGGATGGGAAAACCCAGGTAACAGTAGAATATGATGACCAGGATAATCCGGTAAAAGTGGATACAATCGTTATTTCCACCCAGCATCACCAGGATATTTCAACTGAACGAATTGAAAGGGATTTGCTTGAGTATGTCGTTCGCCCAGTCGTTCCGGCATACCTGCTGGATGAAACAACGAAATATTTCATTAATCCAACAGGCCGCTTTGTTATTGGCGGTCCACAAGGGGATGCCGGATTAACGGGACGGAAAATTATTGTTGACACATACGGAGGATATGCCCGTCATGGCGGCGGTGCATTTAGTGGTAAAGATTCAACCAAAGTGGATCGCTCCGCAGCATATGCCGCCCGTTATGTTGCCAAAAATATAGTTGCTTCCGGGCTTGCCAAAACATGTGAAGTACAGCTTGCGTATGCAATTGGTGTCGCTGAACCAGTATCGATAGCCATTAACACGTTTGACACGGGAACAGTTAATGAAGAAAGATTGGTTGAAGCGGTTCGAGAATTGTTTGATTTACGCCCAGCCGGCATTATTCGTATGCTTGATTTACAACGGCCTATTTTCAAAAAAACAGCTGCCTACGGACATTTTGGCCGAACCGACATCCTATTCCCATGGGAGAAGACGGATAAAGTTGAGGAATTAAAAGCATTGGTACAGATATAAGAACAATTGGTATGACTTTTCGTTATTATTATATATTTTTTGAGCCGATATTCTTATCGAAATAGGTCATCGTTTGTGATATACTCAAAAAGATATGATTACGAGAGCAAGAGAGTGAGGCTAAAGCCAATGTGTGGATTTATCGGAATGATTCGCAATAAGCCGGGGTTGCCAAATGAAACGGCAATACAGGCCTTTGAGCGGCAAAATAACATTATAACCCATCGTGGACCCGATGACGAGGGTTATTTTCACGATCATTATGTATCGTTTGGATTTAGACGTTTAAGCATTATCGATATCGAAAGTGGTCAGCAGCCACTCAGCTATCAAAATGAAAAAATATGGCTTATTTTCAATGGTGAAATCTATAATTATGTTGAACTTCGGGAAGATCTACGTCAAGAAGGCTATACATTTACAACGGAATCAGATACAGAAGTCATTGCCGCACTATTTACCAAACATAAAGAACAGGCATTTCAATATTTACGTGGCATGTTTTCCATATTGATCTGGGATAAGGAAAATGAAACGTTGTATGGTGCACGTGATCCGTTTGGCATTAAACCAATGTTCTATAAAGAAACAGAAGAAGGTACAATTTTTGCTTCTGAGAAGAAAAGTATTTCATTGATGTCGGAAACGGAACAAGTTGATAATGAATCATTGCAACATTATTTAAGCTTTCAGTTTGTACCGGAACCATATACGATGACAGCCGGCATTAAAAAAGCGGAACCAGGACATTATTTTGTGAAAAAACCAGGGCAATCAATCAACTTTACAAGATATTGGCATGCATCGTTTAACCCTGTCTTAATGGACAAACAAGATTGGATTAAGCGGGTTCAAGATGTGATGTATGATTCGGTGAATGTGCATATGCGAAGTGATGTACCGGTTGGATCGTTTTTATCCGGTGGCATTGATTCTACATTAATTGTCGCGATGGCACGGGAGTTTAATCCGAACATTAAAACATTCTCAGTTGGCTTTGAACGGGAAGGTTTTTCTGAAGTGGATGTTGCTAAAGAAACAGCAGATAAACTAAATGTGGAAAATATTTCTTACATTATCTCGCCCGAGGAGTATGTGGAAAAACTGCCAAAAATCATGTGGCATATGGATGATCCACTGGCAGACCCTGCATGTGTACCATTGTATTTTGTCGCCAGGGAGGCACGAAAACATGTAACAGTTGTGCTATCTGGTGAAGGTTCAGATGAGTTATTTGGCGGTTACAATATTTATCGTGAACCAGAATCATTGAAACTATTCCATTCCATACCGAAGCCGGCTAAGAATCTGTTGGCTCGAGTAGCTGAAGTACTGCCAGAAGGTGTAAAAGGAAAAAGCTTCCTCGAACGTGGTACGACACCACTTCGCGAACGATATATAGGTAATGCGAAAATGTTTGAGGAGGAAGAGAAACGGCAAATCCTGAAAAACTACAATGAAAATCTATCATACCGGCAAATTACTGAGAAACTATTTGATCATGTAGCAGATGATGAATTGGTGAATCAAATGCAATATGTCGATATTCATACTTGGATGCGAGGAGATATTTTACTCAAAGCAGACCGGACGACAATGGCCAATTCGTTGGAGCTACGAGTTCCGTTTCTGGACAAGGAAGTCTTCCGTGTTGCCAGCCAAATTCCAGTTGAATTAAAAATTGCCAATGGCACAACAAAGAATTTGCTACGTGAAGCATCACGGGGGATTATTCCTGATCATGTACTTGACCGTAAAAAATTAGGGTTTCCTGTACCAATTCGCCATTGGTTGAAAAATGAACTGAATGGCTGGGCCAAACAATTAATCAAAGAGAGTGAAACGGACCATTTGCTGCATAAGCGTTATATCCTTGATTTGCTTGATGCACACTGTCAGGGTAAAGGCGACTATAGCCGGAAAATTTGGACGGTGTTGATGTTCATGCTGTGGCACCAGATTTTTGTCGAAAACAAATTTGATATAACTGAGTTAAGCAAACCGGATGTATCCGTGGAACCAGCGACAGTTAATAAATAAGCATAGAATAAAGCAGGCGGTAACGTTATAAAATCGTTATCGCCTGCTTTCCCATTTGCTTCCATGCAGCTTTGAATTCCGTTCTTGGTGCTTTATTATTCTGTTCCAGTGGATCATTGAAATAAATATACTTGTCATCATAGCCTGTTACCAATACCGCGTGCTCCCTCATGGTTACTTCAATAGGACCGTCTGGTGTTTGCCATGTGATAAATTGTTCTTTGGGTAGCTTTTTAAATGTGGCATTGATAATCACCAAAACCGGTCGATCCTGATTCAATTGGTGGATTATTTCATCAAAATCCTGCCCGGTAAAATTAAATACACGGTTTCCTGCATAAATCGACGCCAGTTCAGTAATCGGTTGATGATAAACCCCAAGTCCCGGGGTGGCAAAGGAATACATGTCACCAACAAAACCATTATTTGGATGACCGAAATAAATGCCTTCTTTTGTCTTTTGGTATGGCGTCGGATCAATTTTAATTTGTTGTGCCAGTTTCATTTTATCTGCCTGAATATTGTGGTATGCAAGCAACATCGCAAGGCTTGTCACTTCACAACCGCGTGGTAATTCCGGTAATTGGCTAATTTGGGGTGCTTTTAACTGAACCGATTCTTTTTCGTCTATTGGCTGTTCTTGGTTGGACGTTTTTGCTATGGCCGAGTCAATGAATGATTTGGGCAATACATGTGTGATTGATGCGATGATGAAGTTTTTGTGTTCCTTTATGTACATGCCACTAATGACGATTGCTGTAATAGTAAAAATAACACTATATAAAACAAACGAGCGACGAATCCAGCTTGTGGAAATCCTGCGGCGAAAAATTATAAAATAGACTGCGATGACAAAGGTAATAACTGCTAGCATGATGTGCACAATGATACACTCCTAAAATCTGAGCTGTAGTAATCTTAATATCGGCATAATTCCACTAAGTTTAAAATTCCTGGTTTAATTCTGTATGATATTTATAGTATTGACCTTTCTCTACATATGATTTACGCACACGCTCCATTTCTGCATAATCGGCATCGGTTAGTTTTCGCACCACTTTGGCAGGTCTTCCCAAAGCTAATGTTTGCGGCGGGATCGTTTTTCCTGGGGGTACCAGACTTCCAGCTCCAAGAAATGCATGTTCTCCAATCTCGGCTCCATCGAGAATAATGGAGCCCATGCCGATTAACGCATTTTTTCGGATGGTTGCCCCATGCAATGTCACCTGATGGCCAATTGTTACATCATCCTCAACAATAACTGGATTTCCGGGGCTTTGATGAATCATGGAAAGATCCTGGATGCTAACTCGTTTTCCGATCCGGGTTGGTGCGACATCCCCGCGGATAACTGTATGAAACCAAATGCTTGATTGCTCACCAATGATTACATCACCGATAATAGTGGCATCCTTAGCGATAAAGGCTGTTTCATCAATTTTTGGAGTGATATTTTTATAATGGCTTATCAATTTCAAAACCTCCAGTTACTCATGTTAAAAGTTGAATCTAAGGGAAAAATATGATGATATAATTAGTATAGCAAATATTTTTGGATGTTTGGTATCACGGCCATTAAATGGAGGGAGCAAGTTGGGAAACCATGTACCACAAACTGCAGCTACATTAATGATAAAAGTGTATCGTAAAATATTCCCAGCCGTTAAACAAGAGTTGGCTTACTGGACAAAACGTGCCCGGCAAATTCCCGATGAAGAATTACGTGCACAGGCGCTGGCAAGTATTCATACAAAACGGTTTCATTGTCAAGGTGGGGCAGTTTATGCGTTACTTGCAGCTGGTAACTGGAAGGAAGCGATTCGATTTATTGTTGCTTACCAGACCATTAGTGATTATTTGGATAATTTATGTGACCGCAGTACATCATTGGATCCCGCTGATTTTCGTCTGTTACACGAGGCGATGGCGGATGCATTGACCCCGGATAACACAGTGAAAAATTATTATAAACTACGGACGGAACAGGCGGATGGGGCGTATCTAGCTGATCTTGTTCGTACCTGTCAGCAAGTTGTAAAGCAAATCCCAACGTATCACTTCATTCAGCCGAAATTGCTAAAGTTAGAACAATTATACGGAGATTTACAAGTTCATAAACATGTGGCGGTAAACGAGCGCATCCCCAGATTGATGAACTGGTTTAGCCAAAAATACAGTAATGATGACGCTTTGAGCTGGTATGAATTTGCAGCTGCATCTGGTTCCACACTCGGTATCTTCTGTTTTATATCCTATGCACTTGGAGGACAGATGACAGCGGCTCTATCTAAAGATATTTTTTACAGCTACTTTCCTAATATGCAGGCATTACATATTTTGCTTGATTATTACATTGATCAACAAGAGGATGAGCGGGAGGGGGACTTGAATTTTTGCAGTTACTATCCGTCGCGGGAAAAAATGTTAGAGCGGTTTATTTATTTTATTGAACAAACAAATCATTGTGTTCAGTCTTTACCCAATCGAAAATTTCATGAAATGATTCATCATGGGCTGGTTGGGTTGTATCTTGCCGATGGAAAAGTCAGGCGCTTGGATAGCGGGGATATGATGACATCTGTCTTATTAAGAAAAAGTGGAAGACAGGCAAAGTTTTTTTACTGGAATGTCAGGCAATATCACCGCCTGTTTGGTTAAATGATTAGGAAAAGCAGAAGCTGCCCCGTTAGCCACCGGGAGCTCTATTGGTTATTTTTTATCAATGGCAACGATAAACGGCGGGTGATTTCGTTGGTTGATAAAACCATATTGCAATACGTTATAGGATTGTTGGTCAAGGGCTTTGGCATAATTCAAGATTGTCTCTTTTTCTTCGGTTCCACCTTTGTGACCGTGATAAATAACCAAGACGATAACGCCACGTTTTCTAAGAAAGGCTAACATGGAATTCAGGGCCTTAATGGTGGAAGCACCATGGGTAATAACAGTTTTATCACTTCCGGGCAAATAACCTAAATTAAAAATAGCACCACTAATTTGGTCAGTTGTATCTAAGTATGCTGCCACATGCTCATGCGAATCTTGAATGATTTTCGTGTTATGGATGGCGTGTTCAGTTAATTTTTTGTTTGTTGCAGCAATTGCCTGATCTTGAATATCAAAAGCCAGAACTTGACCATTTTCGCCGACAAGCTGACTAAGGAAAATGGTATCATTTCCATTACCGGCAGTGGCGTCAATCACGATATCACCAGGTATTACCGCATCCTGTAGTAATTGATGTGAAAATGCAACAACGGATTTCATATGGATTTATCGTTCCTTTCGTCATAGTACGATCCTTATTTTAGCACATTTTAGTAAGTTTTTGTGGTGCATTTTGGATAGGACGTAACAACGAATCCTCCATTAATACGCGATAGTCTGACAATTTACTTGACAAAGCATGTAGCATTGCTTAAAATTCGATAATAAGTATAAAAGTAGTGTTAAGGCTATAGTTCCATTAAAGTCATTGCTGTACTATGATAAAATATTCTTCCTAAGTGGTGAAACAAACCGGTATAATAGTAATTACGAAGTCTAGATTGACAAGTTTGCGGGTTGAAGACGGACTGCAGTGTTCGGTCGGCCGTTAGAATAGGAAAACGACAATGCGAAGGAATAGTAACAGAATATTTCGGGTTTAGAGAAACAGTGGTTGGTGCAAACTGTTGCTGAATGTTATGTGAACTCACCTTTAAGTTACAGGATTGAAGCAAGTAGGTTCTGTCGTATCATCTGCGTTAAGGATATAAAGTGAACGCTTAAAATGTAGCGTTAATTTGGGTGGCACCGCGGGAGAAGCTTCTCGTCCCTTTACATGGGATGGGCAGCTTTTTTTATGGGGGTCTGAGCCCAAGAGTGAAGGAGGAGTAAAGATGAGTTTTAATCATCGGGAAATTGAAAAGAAATGGCAAACATATTGGCAAGAACATAAAACGTTTAAAACAGACACTTTTTCGGATAAAGACAAGGTATACATATTGGATATGTTTCCTTATCCATCGGGAGCCGGTCTGCATGTTGGACACCCGGAAGGTTATACCGCAACAGATATTCTTTCCCGTATGAAACGAATGCAAGGAAAAGAAGTTCTGCACCCAATGGGCTGGGATGCATTTGGGTTACCGGCAGAACAGTATGCACTTGATACAGGAAATAGTCCGGCCAAATTTACAGAACACAATATCAACACATTTCGCCGGCAAATTAAGGAATTGGGTTTTTCCTATGATTGGGATCGGGAAATCAATACAACCGATCCGAATTACTACAAATGGACCCAATGGATTTTTACAAAACTGTATGAAAAAGGCTTGGCCTATATGGATGAGGTTGCGGTGAATTGGTGTCCGGCGCTTGGCACTGTATTGGCCAATGAAGAAGTAATTGATGGAAAGAGTGAACGCGGCGGACATCCGGTCATTCGCAAACCAATGAAACAATGGATGCTGAAAATCACCGCATATGCTGACCGGCTGCTGGATGATTTGGAAGAATTGGATTGGTCAGAAAGCATAAAGGATATGCAGCGTAATTGGATTGGCCGATCAGAAGGCGCAGAAGTAACATTTGCAGTAGATGGGCACGATGAAACAATCACTGTATTTACGACCCGTCCGGATACTTTGTTCGGTGCAACATATGCCGTACTTGCACCAGAACATCCATTAGTGAAAAAAATCGTCACTGATGAACAGCAGGCTGCGGTTAGCAAATATTTAGATGATGTGCAAAGTAAATCAGATTTGGAACGAACGGATTTGGCCAAGGATAAAACAGGTGTATTTACCGGTGCCTATGTCATTAATCCAGTAAATAACCAAAAAATGCCGATTTGGATTGCGGATTATGTGCTGATGTCTTACGGAACGGGGGCAATCATGGCGGTGCCGGCACATGATGAACGTGACTATGAATTTGCTTCGAAATTTGAATTGCCAATTGTCGAGGTTGTTGCTGGTGGAGATGTAACAAAAGAGGCGTACACCGGTGATGGGGAACACGTAAACTCTGACTTTTTGAATGGACTGGACAAAGAAACAGCCATTACAAAAATGATTGCTTGGCTTGAGGAAAATGGCTTAGGAACGAAAAAAGTGACCTATCGTCTACGTGACTGGCTATTTTCCCGACAACGCTACTGGGGTGAGCCGATTCCGATCATTCATTGGGAAGATGGTACCATGAGTACGGTACCTGAAGCGGATCTGCCGCTGGAATTGCCGGAAATGACTGAAATAAAACCGTCCGGAACTGGTGAATCACCGCTTGCAAATAGTGAGGAATGGGTTAATGTTACTGATCCCAAAACCGGAATGAAAGGACGCCGAGAGACAAATACGATGCCGCAGTGGGCAGGAAGTTGCTGGTATTTCCTTCGCTTTGTTGACCCGAATAACACACAACAACTTGCCGATCCAAAAGCATTGGCAGAATGGATGCCGGTTAATGTTTATATCGGCGGAGCGGAACATGCAGTATTACACCTGTTGTATGCCCGGTTCTGGCACAAATTTTTATACGATATTGGCGTGGTACCAACCAAAGAGCCATTTTTGAAACTGTTTAACCAAGGGATGATTCTTGGGGAAGGCAATGAAAAGATGAGTAAATCGAAGGGGAATGTGGTTAATCCTGATGATATTATTACTTCCCACGGAGCGGACACACTAAGATTGTATGAGATGTTCATGGGGCCGCTTGATGCAGCAGTTGCCTGGTCAACCAATGGATTAGATGGTGCGCGTAGATTTCTTGACCGGGTTTGGCGTTTAATCGTAAATGATGACGGAAATTTGTCTGAACGTATTGTCGTATCAACTAATGATACATCAATGGATAAGGTGTATCATGAAACGGTGAAAAAAGTGACCGAGGATTTTGAACAGCTGCATTTTAATACGGGAATTTCACAAATGATGGTGTTTGTTAACGAAGGCTACAAGGTTAATGAGCTACCAAAAGAATATGTGGAAGGCTTCGTAAAATTGCTTTCTCCAGTGGCACCACATATTGCCGAGGAATTGTGGAATAAATTGGGTCACACGGACACGATCAGTTATGAAGCATGGCCGGCTTTTGATGAAGCAAAACTGGTAGAAGATGAAATTGAAGTAGCGGTACAAGTGATGGGAAAAGTTCGATCAAAGATCAATGTTGCCAAAGACATTTCCAAGGAAGAACTGGAAAAACAAGCACTCGAAGATGAAAAAGTTCGGGAATGGCTAGAAGGAAAAACCATTCGCAAAGTTATCGTTGTACCTGGTAAACTGGTGAATATCGTGGCTAATTAAAACGCACAAAAAAGGATCTCCGCTCATTCTGCGGGGATCCTTTTTATTTGTTCTTATTTAATGGCACCAGATACGGGATAATCATCGGTGTCAATTAAAAGTGTCTTGCCAAGTGCCATTTTGGCCAGCTCTGTACCGATGAACGGACCCATGGTAAGTCCGGAAGCTCCCAAGCCATTTGCCAGAATTATTCCTTGGTAACCAGGTAATGGGCCAATCACAGGCAAAAATCCAGGTGTGAACGGACGAAAGCCAATCCTTGTTTCCAATACGGTTGCATTCGTCAAACCTGGGGAAACATCAAGTGCTTTTGTTAAGATTTCATTGATTCCACCCGCCGTTATCCGGTAGTCGAAGCCAGCCTCGTTTTCATGGGTCGCACCAGCGATAATGCGATTGTTATCAAGCGGTACCAAATATTGGTCATTTGGTGGCATCACAACAGGACGGCCAGCCGTAGTGAAATCGGGAACTTGAAAATGCATAATTTGTGCTTTCTGTGAAGTGACTGCAAATTTAACACCCAATGGTTCAAGCAGCTCACTCATCCAAACGCCATTTGCTGCAATAACCGTGCCAGCATAAATAGTTTTGCGATTTACCATAACGCCGGTAACATGCTTCCCTTCATGAATTAATTGCGCATCACCATGACGTATGATTGCACCATGTTTTATAGCACCATTCAATAAAGCATTTCGCAATTGACGGCCATTAACACGGGCAGCACCGCTTACATGAACAGAGCGGTATCCATCTGCTAGAAGGGGAAACAATGCATGTGTCTGTTCAGCATCCAACATGCGAATTTCACCGATCTCCGGTGCATCCTCTCGTCGCTTAATAGCTCTTTTTTCCATAGCAGCTAGTTTATCCTCATCATGATGGATCGAGATTGCCCCAACCTTATCATAACCTGTATTCGTCTCCCCATCTTCCGCCAGCAGATTGATTAATTCCGGATAAAAACGGGCACCGCCTTTTGCTAATCGGTACCAGACTTTGTTACGGCGTTGGGATAGCCAAGGACAAACAATCCCTGCTGCTGCATCCGTTGCCTGACCATCATCATTTCGATCAATAACTATTACCTCGACATTTGCTCTGGCAAGTTGATATGCGGTTGTCGCACCAAGAATCCCTGCACCAATAATAATAAATTTGCTCATACTCAATCCTTCTTTGGTTCAATGATTTACAAGGTTTAATATAGAGGAGATAGTGCATGTTGTAAAATGAAGCGGGTTGACGAAAGGATAGAAAAAAGCCAGCGTAAATTCCGCTGACTTTTTATTTTGGTTCGCTGCTTGATTTAAATTCTTGTTTCAATTTAATCCACTTTCCATCCTCATAATACCAAAGTGCGCGAATGGATCCCAATTTGTCCTGGTGATTATATCCGTTAACTTGTTGGTAACTCTTTAATCCAAACCCTTTACTTTTACTAATAAATGTTGGTTCAAAATAAGTAATCGGATCAACAGTTAATTGTTTTTGGCGTAACAACTTTCCACTTTTGTCGTATATTCCCTGTTGTATATGTGTTGCTGCATGATCCTTTATATCAATGATAATGGGATCCTTGCTTGGGTCTAGCAGTAATGATGCTTTAAAGTTTTGTTTGAACTCCCCTGTGATAGTGTAAGATTCAGGAACCTCTATTTTTTCAAGCTTTTCATCTTTTAACGTATTGAACTGATAATGATGTAATGCTTTTGTTTCATTCTCTGTATTTTGATACAGCACATCGTTAACTCCATCATGATTTAAATCCTTAAATTGAAGGCTAGGATTATAACCGCCCTCGTATACGATTTTCCACTGCTTTGTTTGCGGTCCTTTTATGTCTGCCCAAACATTGTGGAAGTAATTACTATCTTGGCCAAAACGAATTCCTTTGAGTTTTATTTCCTCTTTCTGACCATCACCTGTTACATCTTCATGATAAGTGGCAATTTCTATTGTCTTTTGGTTGTCTGGCTCGCTTGCTGCCGAAAGAGGTATTGCAAACGTCAGAGTTAATGTTAACAGGATCAGAAGCTGGAAAAATCCTTTCATGATATATCTCCATTCCTTATCGTAAGTGGTTGAACTATGTTTAGTGTGCGATACAGGTTGTTATCTTATGCAGATCGTTCAAGGGCATATTTGGGTAAGGTTGTGATTTTTTTGTGTAGGATTCGGGGCAAATTAGTGTGTTGGACTGGAAATTAGCGTGCTATCGTTGTGTGGAGAAGTATAAAGGCTTTCAGAAACTGACTGATAATATGTTTATGTTTTATGGATGGAATATTTTTTTTGAAAGGATGTATATTTTTTATAAAAAGATAGGAAAGTATAAAATTTGGGTCTACCGCAGTGAGTGTTACTGTGGTATTTTTTATGTATGGGGAAAAACATATTAAAAGAAATCTTCTTTGACGAAAATCAACATTGGGAATCATTCAAAAGGAAATACGGAAAGAGAATCCGTCCTATTGTCATAAAGGAGGTAGAGAAATTTCGTGACTGTGGAGATATGAAAAAAGGATTCAAACTTTTTGTTTGCGAGGGCTGCCATGATGTAAAGCGTATTCCCTTCCGATGTAAGGGACGTTTTTGTACAACCTGTTCTGTTGGAGAAAGCGAAGAATGGAGTCGTCTATTGTCTGAGGACGTATTACAAGTGAATCACCGACATGTGATACTCACAATTGATGAAGGGCTACGGGATATATTCCTTTTACATCGTGAGCTTTTAAAGCCACTTATGGATGAAGCAGCCAAATTACTTACTGACTATTTTCAGAAGAAAGCCAAGGTGATACCGGGGATTATAGTTGGATTGCATACGTTTGGTTCCAAAGTGAATTTCAATCCCCATGTACATATGATGGTAACGATGGGGGAATCACGAAAAAAGGGGAATGGAAAGGATACGATTTTATACCATTCAAGATGCTTCGAAAGCAATGGCAGACGGTAGTGTTGAAGCTCATCCGAAAAAACTTGACGAAGCAAGAAAAGAAAAGGATACAGCCAAGATTACAAAAGGCTTTTTCCGCAAATGGGGAAGGCTTCTATGTGTATGCCCCAAAACAAAGAGGAAAGATAAAAGAGCAGCTTCGCTATATTGGCCGCTATATTCGTCGACCAGCGATTGGAACCAATCGGATCGAGGCATATGATGGTCAAACTGTAACTTTTAAGTATGTGGACAAGACAGATGGGAAAGAAAAACATGAAGTAGTTACAGTAGAAGAGTTTATCATCCGTTTAATACGTCATATTCCGGATGAACAATTTAAAACGATTCGTCATTATGGCATGTACTCAAGAAGGAGCAAGAAGTTAAGTAAAAAGCTGTTGGCTACATGGCAACAAGGAACAAAACGATGGATACTGAAGGTGAAAAAGACATTACGCCGCCAAACATGGAGAGAGCGTATTATTTCAAGTGGACAAAAAGATCCAATGATTTGCCCACATTGCAACAACTATTATGAGTACATGGGTGAAGTCTGTCTTGAGGGAGGACGATTAGAAATAAAAATAGCATTAACGAAAGAAGCAAAAAGCTATCTAGAAAGGGTGATTCATCATCTCGAAGGCAACGGGCAAGAAAAGCAAAAAGAGGAAAAAGGGAACCGACCATCTGCGCCCCAAGAAGACGTTTGTCAATTATCATTGTTTGGTGTGTCATGAGGAGGAGAAGATTCCTTATGATGTCGTACAGGAATTTGATTTGATGGATGGAGGAGATCCAACAACTCCACCCAGATTTAGTTGTGAACAATGTGGGGGAGACATGTATCCGGAGTATTATAAGGGCATACATGGACAGGAATATAAATTATCGGATTTTCTCTAACTATGGTGGATACAAAAGGACCGGGCGGGGTTTGCCCGGTTTTTCTTAAAGATGGGAAATGGGTGTTGACTTTTTTATGGTGGGAGAGTATTATAGATTTTGCTGTTGAAAGAGACACAGCTAAATAAAAAAATGATGGTTTTTGTTGTTGACAATAATCGTTATAAATGATAAAATACTTTTACTGTCGAGAGAGGCAGTGAAAGAAATTTGCTCTTTGAAAACTGAACAAAACAACCAGTATGTAACAGATGTCAGAGGTTGAGGTTAGAAGTTAGATCAATTGATTTGATGGAAAACGCAGACCCTGGAATCAATTTTTGCAGCTAAGAATTTAGATAAAATTAATTAGTGTTAATTTTATCACAAACTTTTTGGAGAGTTTGATCTTGGCTCAGGACGAACGCTGGCGGCGTGCCTAATACATGCAAGTCGAGCGCGGGAAGCAAGTAGATCCTCATCTGAGGTGACACTTGTGGAACGAGCGGCGGACGGGTGAGTAACACGTGGGCAACCTGCCTGTAAGATCGGGATAACTCGCGGAAACGTGAGCTAATACCGGATAATACTTTTTCCTGCATGGGAGGAAGTTGAAAGATGGCTTTGGCTATCACTTACAGATGGGCCCGCGGCGCATTAGCTAGTTGGTGGGGTAAAGGCTCACCAAGGCGACGATGCGTAGCCGACCTGAGAGGGTGATCGGCCACACTGGGACTGAGACACGGCCCAGACTCCTACGGGAGGCAGCAGTAGGGAATCTTCCGCAATGGACGAAAGTCTGACGGAGCAACGCCGCGTGAGTGATGAAGGTCTTCGGATCGTAAAACTCTGTTGTGAGGGAAGAACAAGTATTGTTCGAACAGGGCAGTACCTTGACGGTACCTCGCCAGAAAGCCCCGGCTAACTACGTGCCAGCAGCCGCGGTAATACGTAGGGGGCAAGCGTTGTCCGGAATTATTGGGCGTAAAGCGCGCGCAGGCGGTCTTTTAAGTCTGATGTGAAATCTTGCGGCTTAACCGCAAGCGGTCATTGGAAACTGGAGGACTTGAGTGCAGAAGAGGAGAGTGGAATTCCACGTGTAGCGGTGAAATGCGTAGAGATGTGGAGGAACACCAGTGGCGAAGGCGACTCTCTGGTCTGTAACTGACGCTGAGGCGCGAAAGCGTGGGTAGCGAACAGGATTAGATACCCTGGTAGTCCACGCCGTAAACGATGAGTGCTAGGTGTTAGGGGGTTTCCGCCCCTTAGTGCTGAAGTTAACGCATTAAGCACTCCGCCTGGGGAGTACGGCCGCAAGGCTGAAACTCAAAAGAATTGACGGGGGCCCGCACAAGCGGTGGAGCATGTGGTTTAATTCGAAGCAACGCGAAGAACCTTACCAGGTCTTGACATCCTCTGATGGCGGTAGAGATACCGTGTTCCCTTCGGGGACAGAGTGACAGGTGGTGCATGGTTGTCGTCAGCTCGTGTCGTGAGATGTTGGGTTAAGTCCCGCAACGAGCGCAACCCTTAATCTTAGTTGCCAGCATTAAGTTGGGCACTCTAAGGTGACTGCCGGTGACAAACCGGAGGAAGGTGGGGATGACGTCAAATCATCATGCCCCTTATGACCTGGGCTACACACGTGCTACAATGGATGGAACAAAGGGCAGCGAAGCGGCGACGCATTAGCTAATCCCATAAAACCATTCTCAGTTCGGATTGCAGGCTGCAACTCGCCTGCATGAAGCCGGAATCGCTAGTAATCGCGGATCAGCATGCCGCGGTGAATACGTTCCCGGGCCTTGTACACACCGCCCGTCACACCACGAGAGTTGGCAACACCCGAAGTCGGTGAGGTAACCTTTTGGAGCCAGCCGCCGAAGGTGGGGCCAATGATTGGGGTGAAGTCGTAACAAGGTAGCCGTATCGGAAGGTGCGGCTGGATCACCTCCTTTCTAAGGATTATATTACGGAACGGGAAGTTTATTCCTAAGACATACTCGGTTGTTTGGTTCAGTTTTGAGAGAGTAAATCTCTCTATTTGTACCTTGAAAACTAAATAAGAGCAAGACAAACAACGACATCAACTTTTAAAGTTCTTAAATATAGTTAAGTGAAAAAGAGCGCACGGTGGATGCCTTGGCACTAGGAGCCGATGAAGGACGGGACTAACACCGATATGCCTCGGGGAGTCGTAAGTAGACTGATCCGGGGATTTCCGAATGGGGGAACCCGCTGCTCGTAATGGAGCAGTACACCTATCTGAATACATAGGGTAGGTGAGGCAGACCCGGGGAACTGAAACATCTCAGTACCCGGAGGAAGAGAAAGCAAACGCGATTTCCCAAGTAGCGGCGAGCGAAACGGAAACAGCCCAAACCAACAGGCTTGCCTGTTGGGGTTGTAGGACACTCCAATGGAGTTACCAAGAAATTCTTTAGATGAATCGATCTGGAACGATCAGCCATAGCGGGTAAGAGCCCTGTAATCGAAAGAGAATTTCCTCCGGAGTGGATCCTGAGTACGGCGGAACACGTGGAATTCCGTCGGAATCCGGGAGGACCATCTCCCAAGGCTAAATACTCCCTAGTGACCGATAGTGAACCAGTACCGTGAGGGAAAGGTGAAAAGCACCCCGGGAGGGGAGTGAAAGAGAACCTGAAACCGTGTGCTTACAAGTAGTCGAAGCCCGTTAATGGGTGACGGCGTACCTTTTGTAGAATGGACCGGCGAGTTACGATCGTATGCAAGGTTAAGTGGAAGACACGGAGCCGTAGCGAAAGCGAGTCTGAACAGGGCGTTTGTAGTATACGGTCGTAGACCCGAAACCGTGTGATCTACCCATGTCCAGGGTGAAGGTCAGGTAACACTGACTGGAGGCCCGAACCCACGTATGTTGAAAAATGCGGGGATGAGGTGTGGGTAGGGGTGAAATGCCAATCGAACACGGAGATAGCTGGTTCTCTCCGAAATAGCTTTAGGGCTAGCCTCAAGAAAAGGAAGTACTGGAGGTAGAGCACTGATTGGACGAGGGGCCCTCACCGGGTTACCGAATTCAGTCAAACTCCGAATGCCAGCTACTTGTTCTTGGGAGTCAGACTATGGGTGATAAGGTTCATAGTCGAAAGGGAAACAGCCCAGACCGCCAGCTAAGGTCCCAAAGTATACGTTAAGTGGAAAAGGATGTGGCGTTGCTTAGACAACCAGGATGTTGGCTTAGAAGCAGCCATCATTTAAAGAGTGCGTAATAGCTCACTGGTCGAGTGACGCTGCGCCGAAAATGTACCGGGGCTAAACGTATCACCGAAGCTGCGGATTGTTCTGAAAGAACAATGGTAGGAGAGCGTTCGAAGTGCTGTGAAGTCAGACCGTGAGGACTGGTGGAGCGCTTTGAAGTGAGAATGCCGGTATGAGTAGCGAAAAAGAGTGAGAATCTCTTTCACCGAATGCCTAAGGTTTCCTGAGGAAGGCTCGTCCTCTCAGGGTTAGTCGGGACCTAAGCCGAGGCCGACAGGCGTAGGCGATGGACAACAGGCAGATATTCCTGTACCACCTCATGACCGTTTGAGCAATGGGGAGACGCAGAAGGATAGGGAAAGCGCACCGATGGATGTGTGCGCCCAAGCAGTAAGCGAGTTGGATAGGCAAATCCGTCCAGCAATCGCAAGCTGTGATGGGGAGTGAAAATGGTCACGAAGTTCCCGATTTCACACTGCCAAGAAAAACCTCTAGCGAGGTCACAGGTGCCCGTACCGCAAACCGACACAGGTAGGCGAGGAGAGAATCCTAAGGTGATCGGGAGAACTCTCGTTAAGGAACTCGGCAAAATGACCCCGTAACTTCGGGAGAAGGGGTGCTTCTTGCATGAGAAGCCGCAGTGAATAGGCCCAAGCGACTGTTTAGCAAAAACACAGGTCTCTGCGAAGCCGAAAGGCGAAGTATAGGGGCTGACACCTGCCCGGTGCTGGAAGGTTAAGGGGAAACGTTAGCTCACAGGAGCGAAGCGTTGAACCGAAGCCCCAGTAAACGGCGGCCGTAACTATAACGGTCCTAAGGTAGCGAAATTCCTTGTCGGGTAAGTTCCGACCCGCACGAAAGGTGCAACGACTTGGGCACTGTCTCAACGAGAGACCCGGTGAAATTATACGATGCGTGAAGATGCGCATTACCCGCGACAGGACGGAAAGACCCCGTGGAGCTTTACTGTAGCCTGATATTGCATGTTGGTACAGCTTGTACAGGATAGGTGGGAGCCATCGAAACCGGAGCGCCAGCTTCGGTGGAGGCACCCGTGGGATACCACCCTGGTTGTACGGACATTCTAACCCAGAACCGTGATCCGGTTCGGAGACAGTGTCAGGCGGGCAGTTTGACTGGGGCGGTCGCCTCCTAAAAGGTAACGGAGGCGCCCAAAGGTTCCCTCAGAATGGTTGGAAATCATTCGCAGAGTGTAAAGGCACAAGGGAGCTTGACTGCGAGACCTACAAGTCGAGCAGGGACGAAAGTCGGGCTTAGTGATCCGGTGGTTCCGCATGGAAG
The DNA here is from genome assembly GCF_027186265.1 of Lentibacillus daqui. Lineage (NCBI taxonomy): Bacteria > Bacillati > Bacillota > Bacilli > Caryophanales > Bacillaceae > Lentibacillus > Lentibacillus daqui. The sequence continues at coordinate 1,370,699 of NZ_CP114176.1, forward strand.
GGCCATCGCTCAACGGATAAAAGCTACCCCGGGGATAACAGGCTTATCTCCCCCAAGAGTTCACATCGACGGGGAGGTTTGGCACCTCGATGTCGGCTCATCGCATCCTGGGGCTGTAGTCGGTCCCAAGGGTTGGGCTGTTCGCCCATTAAAGCGGTACGCGAGCTGGGTTCAGAACGTCGTGAGACAGTTCGGTCCCTATCCGTCGTGGGCGTTGGAAGTCTGAGAGGAGCTGTCCTTAGTACGAGAGGACCGGGATGGACACACCGCTGGTGTACCAGTTGTTCCGCCAGGAGCATAGCTGGGTAGCTACGTGTGGCAAGGATAAGTGCTGAAAGCATCTAAGCATGAAGCCTCCCTCAAGATAAGACTTCCCATCACTTCGAGTGAGTAAGATCCCTCAGAGACGATGAGGTTGATAGGTCCGAGGTGGAAGCGTGGTGACACGTGGAGCTGACGGATACTAATCGATCGAGGACTTATCTATATTGTTTGATTCGTTGATACCATCTTCTCTTATTTAGTTTTCAGGATATAAAAACATTTGCATTTTTTATCAGAAATGCATATAATATATCTTGTCCTTGTTTTTAACACTTCTGTAAAGAGAAGATAAACAAGGTGATCATATCTAAAGGTCTGGTAGCCATAGCGGAGAGGTCACACCTGTTCCCATGCCGAACACAGCAGTTAAGCTCTCCAGCGCCGATGGTAGTTGGGGCTTTGCCCCTGCAAGAGTAGGACGCCGCTAGGCAATATAAAAAACCACCAAGTTTTATATCTTGGTGGTTTTTTATATTTGCTGAAATCCGTTAAATGCTAATTGGTAACTTAAGTTTCGCGCCGCACTCCTTTGTCTATTTAAACCTAACCGAAATTAAGCCTAAAATTAATCAAAGACCTCTTCTCTGTTACCAAGAAGAATGTTTATTTCAACCCCGGATTTACTTCCTGAGGCCAGCAGATGGGGTCAAACCACAAGCAATCTTTGCCTGTTTAAAATCCCACCACACTGTATACATAGGGGATTCCACACCTATGTAGCCTGCGCGAGGCAATCGCTTTTTGGCTTTCTTTCCGATATTAACTGCACTGTTGATATCTCTCGAAAGCGTTGTACCGCAGTTTACACATGTAAAGCTGCGAATAGATGGATCCTTTTTCTCCTGATGACCACAGACACAACAGGTTTTGGTTGTATCCCGTTCATCAATCTTTTGATAATGCTTGCCACTTTTCGCTTGCACCCAGTTTAATATACGGCGAAACTGTCCAACTGGTGTTTGATTTAACATGGCCCTTCTCATCGTCCCGTACTTTGCCACATCGGGAGTCGGAGTATAGTCACCAATGTAAATGGCATCGTAACGCTTGGAAAAATAATGCGCATAGCTAAATAACAGCGTCTTCATTTGTTCTCGACGTTTTAATTGCGCCCCTTCCAAAGCATGATTGAGTCTTTTCCAACGTTTGCTTGGCTCAAAATACGTAACATTTGGGGTGCATACCAGCTTATTAAACTTTTCACATTTGTCCCGTTTTGATTTGATTTCATCGATTCGTTTATCCCAATACTTCAACAGTGCATTCATTGATTTCAATTCATATGATTTTCCATCACTGCCTAATCCTATTGCCAAATTCTTATGGTTGGGATCAAATACAATAAACGATTGTTCCTCCACCTTGGTGATTTCCTTGGCATCTTCTATTGTAAAAATGGCATAATACGAATCCAGATCCTTTGTGATGCGAAGGGTTTTGACTCTCTCCGTTTCGCTTAGTTCTACCGCTTCCACAAGTCCAACTTTGATTTTGATGGTCTTCTTAGCCTTTTTATCTTTTTTCTTTAATTCCTTATGTTCTTCATCTGTTAATTTGCCAAAACTTAAGGAAAGCAGATTGGCGTCCAATAATTTAAAGCCTTTTTTTGGTTCATCGTAATATAGCGAAAACCACTTCTTTTTCCATGAACGATATTTTGGTTTCTCATTCATTAATTTTGGATCAAAAAATCGTTCATAGGCATCTTTTAACCGTAATGCCGTATTTTTCAATGGGGAGGAATGGACTTTAAACAAAAATGGGTTTTCCCCTTTTATTTTCGGTACTTCATTCCTCAGGTTTCTACCGGAAAGCAGTTTTTTCTTTTTTCCATTGCGATAATCTTCCTCCACCGCATCAAGCAATTGATTGTACAGCCAGTTGCACATTCTGGATTGAGAATCGAGTAACTGCTTGTTTTCCTTTGTAACCACCAATCGTACCTTTTTATTATACGTAAGCATGGCCGTTGTCCTCAATGACCTGTTTCACCGCTTGTTGCAGTTTCTTTCGCTTGTGACTTCTGCTTCCATACAAGCGGCTGCTGAAGACAGTAATAATGGAAAGCATATCCTCGACTAACTCCTGCTCATATGTTTTATCCTCTGTATGGTTGACGATTTCAATTTTCACATGATGGAAGGCACATATTTGTTCCAACAATTCATACCCAAAACGTAGTAACCTATCCTTGTAGTTGACGACAACTTTCTCCACCTGATTGCTTTGCGCCAGCCGGATTAATTCCTTTAGCCCCTTCTTATCGTCATTCAAACCACTTCCCAGATCTTTTATAATACGAAACTGATATCCATTTGCCGAACAATACTGCGAAACGGTATGGACCTGCCTTTTTAAATCTTCCTTTTGGTCCGATGATGATACACGGCAATACCCAATAACAATTTTGTCTTGAAGTGGTTTCAGATCATGCTTGATAGCACTAAGGTCTTCTACAGCATATCTTCTATGGCCACCGGTGGTTCGAGAGGATGTTATCTCCCCTCTTTCTCCCACCTTCTTAATGTAGTGGGATGAACACCAAGTATGCTGGATGCTTCATCGATGGTATACATTTTAGCGATCCTCCTTATTTTTCTACATAACAAAGTTCGACATAAAATGCGAGAATCCTGCTAAAAAGTAATTAATTTTAAATAATTTAGATTAAACTGTTTTGGAACCCCAAAGTTTGGGGGAATTTCAAGTTAAAAAAACGAACTTCCCCTGTTCTTATAGTATTTTTCAGTCATTCCATTTAGCGCATTCAGGCTGCATGATCTTCTTCCAACAATTGATTTCCCAAAAATGACACCTCAAATAGATCCTCCAGATATTTGTATTCCGGGGATTTTTAAAAAATTGAATATCAATGAGGCCAGATTCAGAAATTGCCACGATGACAACGTCCAATAGCTCATCGAACATTTCCCATAAAAGTTCGGCTATGTTTTTTTCTTCCATTTCATTTCTCATGTCCTTAAAGAGACCGCCCAACGTCTCATAATCATTTATTCTGCGGAAGTACGATAAAAAAGCATATAAAATATACGTTGTTGTAATATGTGCTATTTGGGCATCGAAATCCTGGGATTGGCATTTTCTTTAGCGAAGCAATTTGCTTGTTTTCCTTAAAGAAAACCTCGATTGAACAGCGGACAGCGTAGATTTCCAGCATTTTTAAAAGGGACAGGGGTTCATCTGTGGAAAGATAGAGCTCCCAGTGCTTTTGTGATAGGGATAACGACAAAGTAAACCTCGACTCTTTCTTCAATATCTGAATAATAAACAACAGCTTCAAAATAGCGTACGTTCATTTTGCGGCAGCTTTTTCTCCTTTTTAAGAACTTTGAAAATCTCCTTTGCGTTGAGTTCTTCATTATTATAGCTGTATTTGCTGTGGTAGCGAACAGCACAAATAACGTGCGTTGCCCCGTTCTTGATGCCTCTGACAGTGAATAGGGAATCTTTGGTTGGGAACCAGCTGTCCACAGCACATATCTTGCATGAAAGTCATGTTTGACAGCTCTTTTAAGCATGAAGGGAACTTGTGTACATCCTTAGGTTATCATTTATAAACTTGTAATTTTGTCGATATTTCATTCGTTTTGCTCCATTTGATTTCGGGTTTCTTTCTTTTTTGTATTACTTTTTCTAATACTTGCGTTTCAAAGATTTTTCGCTGTAAGACTAAAATCAAGCGGTGTAAAACTTGTTCCATGCCATCAAAAAGTCGGGGACTCTTGAATTAACGGGGATAGTGCAAAATGGTATTGATTACACATACTATATTATTTTTCAAATTTTCCTCTTGAACCTCCAGTTGCTTGAGGTTTTATAATGAATACATACTTTAATAGGAGGAATTTTGGTGAATAAGAAAAACAAGTTTTCCATTGGAGAATTTTCAGAAAGGACAGGAATACCTATTCCTACTTTGCATTACTATGATGAAATTGGTTTATTACGACCAGAAAAGAAACCTTCTTCAGGGCACCGTATTTACAATTATCAAGATATTATAACCTTACAAAAAATTTTAAGTCTTAAATTCCTAGGGTATAGTCTGGATAGAATCGCTAATTTATTACATGAATCAAGTTTTACCGCTGATTTGAATGAAAGTTTGTCCCTTCATTTGCAAACTTTAGAAAAAGAAAAAGAACAAATCGAGTAATCCATACAATCAATTAAAAGAGTAATTAAGTTAGTCGATGAAGAAGGAAAAGTGGATAGTACCTTATTATTTAGCCTTATTCATGGTATGCGTGCTGAACATATACATGAAGAATGGATGGATCGTCATATGTTAACGGATGTCGTGGAAGAGTTATCAAAGAAATCGGAAGAGGATAAAATCTCTTTAGATAAAACGTTTATTCAATTGTCTAAAGAAGTAAAACAATTATATGGTAAACCAGTAGAGGACCCAAAAGTACAAGAGATGGTTAAGATCTATTTAAAAGCATCTTTTTTATTCTTTGGAGAGGAATTGATGCAAAAACTGGCTGATACTAATATAGAAGAATTAGATATTCAAGAACTTATAACACCTTTTCCTTTCACAAAAGATGAACAAAACTGGCTTAATCAAGCGATGGAATATTATATGAAGCAAGAAGAAATAGAATAGCTTTTCATGAGCATTCTCTTCAATTTAAATTATGTCAAATAAAAAAACGAGGGAAAACCATGACAAACTCAACAGAAACAAAGTATGAATTTTTATCTGAAAATCCGAATGTCAAAACGTTGCCAATTATGGCAGCGTTAATTATTGGTGCTTTTTTTGCATTGTTGAATGAAACGCTTCTAAACATTGCCTTGACAACATTAATGCATGCGTTTGATATTACATTACCGACTGTGCAGTGGGTTGCTACTGGATTTTTGTTGGTTACGGCGATTGTCATTCCAATATCGCCGCTTCTAATGCAATGGCTTACGACAAGACAGCTCTTCATTGGAACGATGACAGTATTTACAATTGGTACAGCAATCGCATCAATCGCACCTACATTTTCTATTCTGCTCGTTGGACGTTTGATTCAAGCTATTGGCACTGGACTATTAATGCCGGTCATATACAATGTATTCTTATTGATATATCCTCCGCATAAAAGAGGGAAGATTATGGGGATTGTCGGGTTAGTAATTATATTTGCTCCGGCAATTGGTCCAACGCTTTCAGGTGTAATTGTCGACTATTTAGGTTGGAGATTTTTATTTATCTCCGTCATCCCTTTTACGCTTTTTTCAATCTTGTTTGCTTTTAAATATTTAATCAATGTCTCTGAAGTTACAAAGCCTAAAATTGATTGGATTTCTATTCTTTTATCAACTGTTGGCTTTGGAGCAACGATATATGGATTCAGTTCTGTCGGGGAAAATGAAGCTGGCTTTTCATCCCCGACAGTATTACTTTCCATTATTATTGGAGGAATAGCTATTATTCTGTTTGCAATCAGACAATTTAAAATTAACGGACCCCTAATGGATTTACGAGTATTCAAATTACCGATGTTTTCACATGCGGTTATTATGTTCATTATTATTGTAATGACAATGTTTGCTTCCGAACTGATCTTACCAGTATTCATGCAGGGTCCGATGGCCTTGGCGCCCGCAGTAGTGGGAATGTTGCTTTTGCCGGGCAGTATTTTAAATGGGATTATGAGTCCGTTTATGGGTGCTTTATTTGATAAAGTTGGGCCCCGTGTGATGATGATTCCAGCAACCATCGTTCTGACAGGAACAATGTTTATGTTTAGCCGACTAACAGCAGATACACCACCGTGGGTCATTATCGTAGGATTTATGCTGATTATGCTTAGTATATCCGCAACGATGATGCCTGCTGAAACAAATGGATTGAACCAGCTTCCTAAGCGTTTATATCCGCACGGTACAGCAGTAATGTCGACATTACAGCCGTTAAGTGGTGCAATCGGTGTCTCGGTATTTATCAGTCTTTTGAATTCTAAACAAGCAAGTTACCTGGAAGGTGTAGCAGTTCCCACGTCAGAGGCTTCCTTGACGGAGGCGGTGGTTGTTGCGGTAGAACATGTCTATTTTATTATCTTTATCTTTGCGATAGTTACAGTGTTATTGTCATTTGTCGTTTATCGAGCACGCCCAGTGGAAGAAGATAAACCGGCGGAAGAAATGCAGGAACCTTAATGTGAACCACCAAAAATTACTTTTAAAATAGCTTCAGGCATTTTATAGAGTAGAGAAACTGGCTAAATCCAATAGTTTACTGTCATAAGGTGAAGAATGTATAATTTAATTATTTTTGGTAGTCTAAGGAAACGACAAGGAATTCCACCCGGATATCATATGAATAAAGAACATTGGATCACACTTGTTTTAAATCGTTTCGATCCAACAGAAAAGATTTATCGTTTAATTGAGATAAGCTTTCATTTAACCAAGAAAACTAAACATTGTTCCTGCTAATAACATTTCAAATTACAAAGTTTGAGGAAAATCAGTCTGTTGGTTAACATTGAAATATTTTCTAAGTCATTACGATAGTTCAAATGGGTAAAATAAAGGAGTATGATGGATACATAGGCATAAAATTGAAACATAGGAGTGAAGATACAATATGGCTAATATCAATTGGATGGATGAAGTGTTAAAACGAAAAGAGGATTTCATCAAGGATCTACAAGGACTTTTGCAAATAAAAAGTGTCTTGGACGAAGAGGATACTACACCAGATGCACCACTTGGTCAAGGCGTTAAAGATGCTTTGCAATACATGTTGGACATTGGGGAGAAAGATGGTTTTACTTCTAAAAATGTAGGAAACTTGGCAGGGCATCTGGAAATGGGAGATGGAGATGAAATGCTCGGTATCTTGGGTCATGTAGATGTTGTACCTGAAGGGGATGGCTGGAGTGTTGATCCATATGGTGCCGTGATAAAGGATGGAAAGATTTATGCCCGTGGGTCCAGCGATGATAAAGGACCGACCATTGCTGCTTATTATGGCATGAAAATTGTAAAAGAGCTTGGGATTCCTCTTGGTAAAAGAGTTCGTTTGATTATTGGAACAGATGAAGAAAGCGACTGGCGTGGTGTTAATCATTATTTTGAAAAGGAAGAAATGCCGAGCATGGGGTTTGTGCCAGATGCAGATTTCCCAATCATTTATGCGGAGAAGGGTATCTCTGATTATGACATGGTACAGTCAGCCTCGACTGAACCATCCGATGCTACATGTGAATTATTGTCGTTTCAGTCGGGACGAAGATATAATATGGTACCTGATTTTGCGGAGGTTCATTTAAAAATGCAAGACGGATCAGATGCAATAAATTTAGAACAAAAATATCAGGAATTTCTCTCCAAATCAGGAGTAGATGGTAATGCCACCACAAATAATGATCAAGTCGTTTTGACATTGGTTGGCGTAAGTGCTCATGGTGCGGAACCGCGAAATGGCAAAAACGCTGGTATTTTTATGGCACAATTTCTGCAAGCAATGGAACTGGATGTACAAGGAAAGAAATTTGTTGACACTGTTGCGCAATTTTTTAATCATTCCCGTGGAGAGATGTTTGGCGTTTCTTATCAGGATGATGTCTCTGGTGAGCTAACCATCAACGTGGGAATCATGGACTACAGCAAGGAAACAGGTGGCCGTATTGGATTAAACATGCGTTATCCAGTTACATTTGACATTGAAAAAGGAAAGCAAAAAATACAAGACACATTACAAAATAGCGGGCTTCAATTAGAGAATTTCACCGATTCCAAGCCGGCTTATGTGGAAAAAAACGATCCACTTATCCAAACACTAAAAAAAGTATATGAGGAACAAACCGGAGAAAAAGCCGAACTGCTTGCTATCGGTGGAGGAACTTATGCGCGGGCGCTTGACCATGGAGTTGCATTTGGAGCTTTATTTCCCGGACGTGAAGATGTCATGCATCAAAAAGATGAATATGCCATTGTAGATGATTTATTAAAGGCAACTGCGATTTATGCACAGGCCATTTATGAATTGGCAAAGACCAATGAATAATCCAATCTGAAAAATCATAGAAGTTTCTAATTATATTCAAAACGTTTAAAATAGAGGAAAAGGAGAGTGAAGAAAGAAATGAAATATGAAGATACGTGGGATTTAGATAGCATTTTTCCCGGGGGTACGAAATCCAAAGAATTACAAACAAAATTGAAAACAATCAAAGAAGAAATCGATGCATACCAAAAATTGTTGAATGATTGGGATTTTGCTACAGATCCATCAGTCAAAACATTCAAGGCGATTTTGCAAAAACAAGAAACAATTGGTAAGGGTCTCGGTCAGTCTGCTACCTTCGTTCAAATGTGGCATGACGCATTCATGGACGACGAACATGCCAATGTGGTGATGGGGCAAGTAATGGATCTGTACAGCGAGATGCAAAAGCTGTCCAACACCTTTACGAAAAAACTTGTGGCTATTTCAGATGATGATTGGCAAAATCTTTTAGCAGATGAAACATTAAAAGAAATTTCCTTTGCATTAAATGAAAGACGTGATCAGGGGAAACGTCTCTTATCGGAGGAAGAAGAAAAGCTGATTTCCGATTTAAACAAAGATGGTTTGACCGCTTGGAGCCATCTATATGACACCATCGTTTCCATTATGACTATTCCATTTACAGATAAAGAGGGAAAAACTACTGAATTATCTGTTGGACAAGCCATGAACCTGATGTATACTGACCCAGATCCCGAAGTTAGGAAACAGCTTTTTGAAAATTGGGAGACGGCATGGGCAAAATATGCACCCATTTTTGCTGATAACATCAATCATTTAGTTGGCTACCGGCTGACACTGCAAAAGGCCCATAAACGGGAGGGTTATTTGGAAGAACCATTGGAATATAATCGTATGACCAAAAAAACGCTCGATGCAATGTGGTCAGCAGTTGCCAACCATAAACAACCTTTTATTGACTTTTTAAACCAAAAGGCAAACCTGTTTGGGATGGAAAAGTTGGGCTGGCAGGATGTCGATGCCCCAGTTGCATTAGGTAATGTCAAACCAACTCGTTTTACATATGATGAGGCATGCGACTTTGTGATTAATCATTTTGCTTCCTTTGGTCCAAAACTATCAGATTTTGCCAAACATGCACTCAGAAATCGCTGGGTGGAAGCAGAGGATCGCCCAAATAAACGCCCGGGCGGATATTGTACAGAACTTCCGGAATTTAAAGAATCCCGGATATTTATGACCTTTACCGGATCACCAAATGATACCAGTACCTTGGCTCATGAATTGGGTCATGCATTTCATAGTCATGTCATGAACGATTTGCCCGATTTAAATCAAGAATATGCTATGAATGTGGCGGAAACAGCAAGTACGTTTGCCGAAACAATTATTGGTAATGCAACCGTAGCAAATGCAAAATCAGAAGCGGAAAAAATTCAACTATTAAGTGCGAAACTGGAAAATGCAACGGCGATGTTTTTAAATATTCATGCACGGTTCTTATTTGAAAATGCTTTTTACGAGGAGCGTTCGAAAGGCATTGTCTCGGAAAAACGGTTGAATGAATTAATGATTGAAGCACAAAAGGAAGCATATTGTGACAGTTTGTCCGGTTATCATCCGCATTTCTGGTGCAGCAAATTGCACTTCTTTATCGATGATGTGCCGTTCTACAATTTCCCGTATACATTCGGCTATTTGTTCAGCTTAGGGATCTATGCGGAATACCTGAAAAACCCTGAAGGCTTTGAGGATAAATATATCGCCTTACTGAGGGATACCGGTTCGATGAAAGTAGAAGACCTTGCTGAAAAACATTTGGGCGTTGATTTAACCAAACAGGAGTTTTGGGCTGCGGGGATTCAATTAATGGCAAAAGATGCCGAAGAATTTATTCGTTTGACCAACGAGGTAGGAAAAAACTAAAGAAGTAATGATGCTCATCCGCCAGTATAGAGAGGTGGGTGAGCATCATTTTGATAATGGAGAAACAACAAAGGAATCTAAAAATGATGAAAGGGCAGTAAACGGACAAAATTCTGTTGTCCTGATTTTTTACATACGAATAGCGTAAGCATCCAGGATGATGCGGGCTATTACCTGTATCGGCAGGCGTGAGCGTACTTCATAATCCGGAAAATAAGATTTTTTCGATTTAAAACCTACCAATGAGATTTCACATAATTCATATAAAGGACTGTTTTGATTTGCGGTCAAGAGAATGGTACTTACAGCATTTTTTTGACAATTGGAAGCTGCTTCAACAAGTTCTTCTGTTTTTCCATTTAAAGAAACAAAAATAACGATGTTTCTCTTATCAATTTTTTTACTAATGGTTCGGATAATATTTGGGTCATCATGCAACTCACAACTTTTCCCCAACAATTGAAATTTAACCATCATTTCCTTTGCTATTAGTTCTGAAAACCCTCGTGCAAAGATTGTAATTTTATTTGAATGAATAATCTTTTGCAGTGCATCTTCAATCGTCCCGCTGTCGAGCAGTTCGATCGTTTTGATGACTTCCTGTTCATTTTTTAAAATAGCCTCTTTTATTTCTTTATCGATTTTCTCCACCGCGGAAAATGCGGGACTGGCATCAAACTCATCCTTTAAATGAATTTTAAATGCAGTAAAACCACTATATCCAAGCTTCTGCATGGTCCTAACAATGGTAGCAGTGGATACATTCGCCTGTTCGCTTAGTTTGACGATGGAAATTTGCGGGATTGCATTTATATGCTGTTTCATATAATCAATTAAATAGCGTTCAGTTTCACTTAAAGATTCATGCTCGTTTTTAACCCTGTTTAAAAATGTCTCTGACACTTAGACCAGCTCCAATAAGTAAAGTTTTACATTGAAAACGCCCTGTTTTGTAAACATTTTCGTCATCTATTGTGCCATAATTAGAATACAAAGTGAATTGCTAAGTAACAAAAGAAAGAGGGAATAACCCATGATATATACTTGTACAATGAATCCTGCCATTGATTTGTTTACGGAATTTGAACATTTCGCCCCATTTGTCGTCAATCGCAGTACCCAGGAAGATTATCAAGCGAATGGAAAAGCTATCAATATATCATTTATATTAAAGAAAATAGGTATTGATAGCACAGCTACAGGATTTTTAGGAGGATTCACTGGAGACTTTATCGAGTCGGAATTACGCAAAAAGTCGATCGGTGTTGACTTTATCAAAGTGGATGGAATAACAAGAATTAATACCTTTATCCGATCAGGTGATAAAGAATATAAAGCAGTTAATAAGGGGCCGGAAATCAGTCAAACGGCACAAGAAAAACTTCTTCAAAATCTGCAAATGTTAACAGAAGAGGATATGCTGTTTGTTTCAGGAAGTTTACCAAAAGGAATAAAAGATGAAATTTTTGTAGAGATTGCCAAATTATCTAGAAAGCAGAGCTTTCAACTAATCCTAGATATTAGTTCAGATCGTTTAATAGATTGTTTGGACTATCAGCCGTTTCTTATTAAACCAAACGATGAGGAATTGGCACAACTATTAGGTGTTCCAGCATTCAAAACAGACGAAGGGTTAGTTGCTGGTGCAAAAAAAATGCTGGATCTAGGAGCAGAGAGGGTATTGGTATCACGTGGTGAGAAGGGGGCGTTATATGTGGATAAGGAAAATATTTTATTCACGACAGCTCCAAAAGGAAAAGTGGTAAATACGGCTTGTGCTGGAGATACGATGCTCGGTGTGTTTGCAGGAAAGATGTTACAAACGAATAATTTGGAAACGGCATTAGTCAGTGCAACGGCTGCCGGCTCGTCAACAGCTTTTTCGGCAGGATTGAGTGATTTAAAGGATGTACCACAGTTAAAAGAACAAATTCAATTAAGAAAGGTGGTAGTCTAGATGAAGACATATAAAATTATTGCGGCTACTGGATGTCCCACAGGAATTGCGCATACGTATATGGCACAAGAGGCCTTAGAAGAAGCTGCGAAACGAAAAGGCATCACCATTAAAGTGGAGACGCATGGTCAGGAAGGCGTCAAAAACGCTTTAACCAATGAAGAAATCAAGGCAGCGGATGGTGTGATTATTGCTGCTGATAAAGATGTGAATGCCGATCGCTTTATTGGTAAACCTGTCATCAATGTTTCTGTCAGCAAGGGAATAAAAGAGCCCGATAAACTCATAGATCAAATGTTATCAGGCAATGTTTCCCGGTATAAAGAAAACCAATCCGTAGAGACGCAGCTAACAAGCCAAGAGAGCCAAAAAAATTCAATTTGGCACAACATTTATGTTTCTCTAATGAATGGTGTATCTCACATGCTGCCACTTGTGGTTGCTGGTGGTGTCATGACGGCTATTTCTTTCATGTTTGGTATTAATTCTGCTGATCCTGACAGCGCAGAGTATAATCAGTTCGCGTATTATTTAAATACAATTGGCGGTATTGCTATGAATCTGATGGTACCCGTGTTATGTGCGTATATCGCTGAATCCATTGCCAAAAGGCCGGGGATAATTATCGGATTCATTGTTGGTATGATTGCGTATGTAAATGGCACCGGATTCTTAGGTGGAATTGTTGGCGGTTTTCTGGCTGGTTATATCATGCTTGGTTTGGCACACCTGTTAAAAGGTATGCCAAAGCAATTGGATGGCCTAAAAGCAATTTTCCTCTTTCCTGTTTTGGGAATCTTTATTGCCGGATTTGCCATGTGGTTCCTTTCCGCACCGATGGAATCCATCAATCAAGGCATGATGTCGTTTTTAACGAGCGTACAAGACTCCAATCCAATTCTGTTGGGATTAATTGTCGGCTGTATGAGTGCATTTGATATGGGCGGTCCTGTCAATAAAGCGGCATATGTTACCGGTACCGCATTGCTGGCTCAGGGAGATTATTTCTTCATGGCAGGTGTATCGGCAGCTTGTATTGCCCCTCCGCTTGCAACTGGGTTTGCTGTGTTGTTTGGGGGTAAGGCTTATTCAACGAATGAGCGCAGTGCTGGATATGTGAATTTCCTGCTGGGTTCTACCCATATTACAGAAGGAGCCATTCCGTTTGCGGCAAAGAAACCAATTAAGGTCATTCCAATGCTTATGTTGGGTTCTTCCATTGCGGCAATATTAACGTATTTATTTAAGGTTCAGGTTCCTGCACCACACGGCGGATTCATTGTTTTGCCGATTGTTACCCATGCTATACTTTGGGTATTGGCAATCATCATTGGTTCGTTTGTCAGCGGATTCTTAATGGCCGCGGATCAAAAAAGAGCAGCTGCAAAAAGTAACGTTGCTGAAAAGCCAGTAAATGTGGTTGACGAGACAAAGCCAACTACGAAGGAAGAATCCGGAAACCTGGCTTCCGTACTTGATGCGAACCATATTTATTGTGATGTGCATGCAGCAAGCCAAAAGGCAGTTTTTGAAAAATTGGCTGATATCGCTATATCGGATGGAATTGGTAATGATAAGGATGCAGTTATAAAAGGGTTTATGGAAAGGGAAAAGCTAGGTTCAACAGGCATGGAACAAGGTATAGCAATTCCGCATACAGAACTGGATAGTATTCACAAAGCCAGTATTGTTATATTAAAACTTAATGAAAGTGTAGACTGGCATGCACTTGACGGGAAGCCTACCAATGTCGTCATTGCCATGTTCATACCGAAAGGAAAAAGCAATGATCATTTGAAGTATTTGTCTGAGGTATCCAAGCTTTTAATTCATCAGGAATTCATCGATCAGTTGCATCAGGCGAAAAATACCAATGAAATATATCACATGTTTATGGAACGTGTACAATAAAAAGGAGAATCATAAATGAAACCTATAAGCGATAAAAAAAGATTAGCTTTGAAAAAAATCATGAACGAAAATGGGATTATCAGTGCACTGGCGATAGACCAGCGAGGTGCATTAAAAAGGATGATGGGTGAGGCAACAACAACAGAGTCAATTGAAGCTTTTAAAGGTCTTGTTTCCGAAGTACTGACACCTTACGCATCTTCCATTTTGTTGGATCCCGAGTATGGACTGCCTGCCACGAAAAAAAGGGCCTCCAGTGCAGGATTGCTTCTTGCATATGAAAAAACCGGCTATGATACAACCAAACCAGGTAGATTGCCGGATCTCTTGCCAATCTGGTCAGCGCGCCGGTTAAAAGAGCAGGGAGCGGATGCAGTGAAATTTCTGCTTTATTATGATATTGATGAGCCTGTCACTATTAATGAACAAAAACATGCATTTGTTGAACGTATTGGCTCCGAATGTGAAGCAGAGGGTATCCCGTTCTTTTTGGAGATTGTTACGTATGATGCAACAATTACGGATGCAAAAAGCAAGGACTATGCAAAAGTGAAGCCACATAAAGTAAATGATGCCATGAAGGAATTTTCCAAACCGGAATATCATGTAGATGTATTAAAAGTGGAGGTTCCAGTCAATATGGAGTATGTAGAAGGATATGGAGCAGAGGCCGTGTATTCCAAACAGGAAGCGCGGGAACATTTTAAATCGCAGAGCAATGCAAGTGATTTACCGTTTATTTTTCTGAGTGCCGGAGTAAGTGCGGAGATGTTTCAGGAGACATTACGTTTCGCACATGAAGCAGGGTCACGTTTTAATGGTGTACTCTGTGGCCGCGCTACTTGGAAAGATGGTGTAAAAATATATTCCGAATCAGGCGCGGATAAAGCAAAGGAATGGCTGCAAACGCAGGGGAAGGAAAATATCGAAACATTGAATAAAGTGATTCAGGAGACAGCTTCTTCAGTCGAAAAAGATTGAATAAAGGTTGTTTTAAAAGGTGATGGAATATATGCCATCACCTTTTAAAGTGTTTATTTGAAATTGGAATCAGAAATTTCCAGCATCTATTTTAACATCCAGTAAATTTTTAAAATCAAACATTAAAATAGTCGGTAAAGTCCCCTTCAGGTAAGTAACACCCAATAAAGAACGAACCAAAAATTCCATATTTGGCACTGACCTCATCAAAACGTGTATCATAAATTAACTTCTTGAATTTTAATACGTCATCGCAAAATAGGCTGACTCCCCATTCATAATCATCAAACCCAATCGATCCAGTAATAATCCGCTTTACTTCATCAGTATATATTTTACACGTATCAATATGTTCGTACATCAAGCGGCCGCGTTCCGCCTTCGATAAGGTAAACCAGTTATTGTTTTCACCGCGTAGTTTACTCATAGGGTAAAAGCACATGTATTCCGTTTTGGGAATCGTGGGATAAAGTTTTGCGCGCATTACCGGATTTTTATATGGATCTGTTTCCAGCTTTGTGTAACTGCTTTTTTCAATAATGGAAACATAGGAGTAAGCAGGCTGCATGTAGTGTGCGAGCGCTGTTTTATTAAATTCATTTTCAAGTTTGTTTAAATCTTTCATGGTTGGACGCAGCAACATAAACATCAAGTCTGCCTTTTGCCCAACAATCGAATGAATGACATGGCTCCCCTCGTGATGGTCCTCCGTTGTCTGCCATTTGTTTTCCAGTTCATGGAATACATTGAGGGCATCGGTACGTTCTGTTTCAGTAGCTAGCTGCCATTTTCCCAATTTATCGTACGAAAATCATGCAATGCATACCATCCATCAAATGTTTCTACTGTTTTTGCCATTATGACCACTCCTAGGAAAATCATTTTACTTACAAGGTTAATGATAATGGGAATGGATCATTTAAACTGTGATGCGTATCACAATAGGATGAATAAAATGTGACGTATATGTCAAAAGACGTGTCCATTTGAATGACACGTCTTTTTACTTTATTAGCTCATCCCGAAGGTCCCCAGGTTTTGGCTATTTTGGTTTTGGTTCTGCATATTACTATTGGCATTCATTTGTTGGTTATTACCCATTCCCATATTTCCACTACCGCTCATTTGCGAAACAAACGGTACCATTTTTTCCATGGTTTGTCCCAATCCTTGCTGGTTCTTTGTCATGGAATAAAACGTTGCTGCCCCAACACCGACAGAAGCGACTAATGGTATCCATATTCCACTCTTTTGCATTTTATACCAAATCCTCTCTCGTTTTTGGTTGTCCCCGTACATGTTTAGGATGAACTTTGTAGGTAGAAATCATACAAGGAATGAGCTGCCAATAAGGTATTACAACAATGCTTTGGCTTCAGATGCAGCATTTGTCCCGGCTAGCCTTCCTGTTACCAGTGCTGAGGTAATATTGTAACCGCCAGTATAGCCGTGAATATCCAAAATTTCACCACAAAAATACAATCCATGCATCTTTTTCGATTTTATCGTACGCGGGTCAACCTCTTTTAAAGACACACCGCCACCAGTTACAAAGGCCTTCTTTAATGGTAATGAACCATGAACGGAAAAAGTGAAATGTTTCATGTTGCTGACAATGGAACGAATAGTATCCTTGCCGATGTTGGCAGCTTTTTCTTCTGGCATGACGCGATGATTGGTCAGGATAAAATCGAGCAAACGCTCAGGGATCAGTCCTTTTAAATTATTTTTTACTGTTTTCTTGGGATGTTGTTCCATTGTTTGCCACACCGATTTTACCAGTTGCTGTTCATTTGCATCAGGCAGTACATCTAACACCATCTTGACCTCGGAATTGCCACGCATCAGTTCTTTTACGACAAATTGCGAACAGCGTAAAACAGCTGGACCGGAAATGCCAAAATGAGTAAATAGCATATCCATTCGGTGAGTAATGATTGCTTTTTGTTTCTTATTTAATACAGTTAGGGACACGTCTCTCAATGATAGCCCTTGCAGCTCCTTTTGTTGAATAAAATCTTCATTGGATGTCAATGCAACTTCTGTCGGGTATAGCGTGGTAATAGTATGTCCAGCTTTTTTCGCCCAAGCATAGCCATCGCCGGTAGAACCTGTATGTGGGACAGCTTTTCCACCAACCGCAATAACGACCGCTTTTGTGTTGAATTTCTCCTGATCCATGATGACCGTGTGACAATCAGTATCATAGTGAATGGCTTGTACCATAGTGTTCATACGAATTTCTACGTTAAGGTCATAAAGCTTGTTAATCAGCGCATTAACCACGGTTTTGGCTGAATTAGAGACAGGGAACATGCGACCATGATCTTCCTCCTTTAGCTTGACTCCCATGTTTTCAAAAAAGTCGATGATATCATAATTATTAAAGACAGAAAACGCACTGTACAGAAATTTTCCATTACCGGGAATATGTCTAATCACTTCTTCCTGTGGCAGACGGTTGGTAACATTACAACGGCCACCACCGGAAATGGCAAGTTTCTTTCCGAGTTTTTTTCCTTTTTCGATTAAAAGTGTTTTGGCGCCTTGTTCTGCGGCAGCGATGGAGGCCATCAATCCGGATGGACCGCCGCCAATCACAACTACATCATATGTCAATGAATCTCAGTCCTTTCACTGCAAACAGCTTATCATGTTTTTCATGAAATGCACATCCATTTTATTACTATTTATTCTGGATTGAAGAGAATTCGTTATCCCACTTTTTGTTTTCTGTGATAAAATAAGCTAATGAAGATGTAATTATGAGAAGACGCAGGTGAAACAATGTCGAATATTGTCAGAGGCACCATGTTATTGACAGGTGCGACGTTTTTATCAAAGTTTTTGGGAATGATCTATATTATCCCGTTTAATGAATTGGTTGGTGAAACAGGGGTCACACTTAATGCCTATGCTTACGCACCATATAACATTTTAATGAGCATTTCCACGGTCGGGGTACCGTTAGCCGTTTCCAAATTTGTTGCAAAATATAATTCACTGGGCGATTACCGGACAGGCATGCGCATGTTTCGTGCAGGTATGTTGCTAATGAGTGTTACCGGACTGATAGCCTTTTTGGTATTATTTTTTAGCGCAGAACCGATTGCTCATTTGATGATCACGAATAAAGATGCGGGAGCTATTTCAGCTGCTGATGTGGCAATAGTGATCCGGATGGTAAGCTTTGCATTAATAATTATTCCGGCGATGAGTCTTGTTCGTGGTTTTTTCCAAGGGTATCAATCCATGGGGCCAACGGCTGTCTCACAAGTTGTAGAACAAATCATTCGTATTGTGTTCTTGTTGGGCGCTGCATTCATCGTACTGAAACTGTTTCATGGTTCCATTACTACCGCAGTTGGTTTTGCCACATTTGCGGCTTTTATTGGGGGATTAGCATCTTGTCTTGTATTATGGGTATACTGGCAAAAACGAAAGACAAGTATTAAACAACAGGTGCAACAGCAGGAACAGGAACACCAGATACCAACAAAGGATTTATTTGTCGAATTATTTCGTTATGCAGGTCCATTTGTGCTAGTTGGCTTAGCAACACCGCTATATCAATTGGTCGATCAATTTACTTTTGAACGGGCCATGGCAGTAGTGGACCACGAAAATTGGATAACTTCCTATGCGGTTATCGGTTCTAACGGACATAAACTCATCCTTATTCCGGTTACCATCGCAACTGGTTTATCGTTAGCGATCTTGCCCGCATTGACGAAAACATTTACCCAGAAGAACTGGCCATTGATGTACCAGCAAATAAACCAGGCCTTGCAAATCGTTATGGTACTTGTCATCCCCGCAGTAGTTGGGCTGTTGATGTTATCCGATGTAGCGTATGGTTCTTTGTTTGGATTAGATCATATTGATATTACCGGTCCGTTACTGGCATGGTATGCACCGATTGCCTTGCTGTTTGCTTTGTTTACGGTATCTGCATCCATATTGCAGGGAATCAACCAGCAGCGCTTTGCGGCCATTAGTTTGTCAGCAGGTCTTTTATTAAAAATACTGTTCAATATCCAACTGATCCATATGTTTGGTGCAAAAGGGGCTATCTTCGGTACGGGATTAGCTGTTGGAACAGCAGTCATCCTTAATTTATGGCGGGTATGTGTGTCTATTCACTTCCCGCTACGACAAACGATCAAGCGTACAGTATTAATCCTGATTTTTTCGTTAATCATGGCAATCGTACTATGGGTTGTAGAATGGGTATGCGGGATGTTCCTTCCGTACAAAACCGACCGTTTAGCCGCAATTGTTGTGCTCGGAATTGGCGTTGTCCTTGGCGGTGGCGTCTATCTGTTGCTTGGTTATTATTCTACATTACTGGAACGGATTTTAGGAAATCGAATTCGGATATTGGATCGCATATTACGCAGATAGGAGAATGTTTGTGCGACTTGATAAATTACTGGCAAATATGGGGATTGGCAGCCGCAAAGATGTAAAGTCCTTATTAAAAAAACGGCAGGTTACGGTTAATGATACGGTTGTTAAAGATGGTGGGCTGCATGTTGACCCGAAAACAGATATTATTAAAGCTTCAGGTAAACAAATAGGATATCAAAAATATCACTATATCATGTTGCACAAGCCCAAAGGAGTGGTGTCAGCAACGACGGACAGCCGGGATACAACGGTGATTGATCTGGTTAGAGATGATTTTCAATATGTTGATTTGTTTCCTGTAGGCAGACTGGATAAAGACACAGAAGGGCTGTTATTGTTAACGAATGACGGGGAACTTGCCCATAAGCTAACCTCACCAAAAAAGGCCATTACCAAAACATATTTTGCAACAATTGATGGTCATGTTACCCAGAGGGATGTTGATTTATTCCGCAATGGCATTCAATTGGATGATGGGTACACAACAAAACCGGCAATATTAAGTATACGCAAGGCTGGAAACACGTCCGAGATCATTATTTCTATTTCAGAAGGCAAGTATCATCAAATTAAACGGATGTTTGCGGCAGTTGAGAAACGCGTAACCTATTTAAAACGTCTGTCAATGGGCAAATTAAAACTTGATCAGCAATTAGCTTTAGGAGCGTATCGGGAACTAACACAAGCAGAACTTGCTTATTGTCAGTCACTAACAAAAGAGCCGACATGAAGTAGTGTCGGCTCAAGCTTTATTTGATATCATGTACTATGTTCTTTTTGTGCATTACTGTTTATGAGATTTTCACTTTTTTATTTGTAATTTTCCATTTTCCGCGAATCGGGCTATTAACGAGACCGTTATAAACTAATACACGCAAATCCCGTTGGATGGTTCTGTCTGTCGTTCCAAATTCATCGGCCAACTCCTGGGTCGTGACTGTTCCATTTTTCCTGATGTAAAGGTAGACAGACTTGACTCTTGTTAGCATTCTTGATGTTGGTTGATTCAAAAAACCACTCCCTAATGTGTCATTAATTATGTGGTGCTGTGAATCTCAGACATATTTGATGTATTTTTCTAATTTTATTTTACACCTAATTTATTGTGGATGAAAGGAAAAAGGTTCAGCACGATGTAAACAAAAAGGAGGGCGGATAGTGATGACATCATTTCCGCATTATTTTATTGGTATACCGATTTCCATGGATATAAGAGATAAACTATCGGATTGGCAGGATGATTTCCGTTTATTATTTCCATACAAGCAATGGACCAATCAACATGACCTGCATATTACTCTGAAATTTTTGGGTGCAGTGGATGATAAAACGATTCAAACCGTTATCAAAACATTACAACCGATCGAGAATCAGGAGAGCTTTACGCTTCATGTCGGTGGTATTGGCACCTTTGGAAAAACGAAAAGCCCCCGCGTGTTATGGGCCGGCGTCGAGAAGCACCCTCAGTTAATATCGTTACACGATTATATTGAGACCAGTTTGACAGCATGTGGATTTTCCCAAGAAAAACGGGCATATCAACCACATATTACACTGGGAAAGAAGTGGATCGGTGCCAGTGATGACGGTGAGTTGGCCAATGTCAAGGAAAAATACCGGCAACAAACGGTAAAAATGCAAGTTACGCGGATTGTATTATTTCAGATTTTTCCCAGTGAAATACCAAAATATAAAGTCATCTCCAGTTATGAATTAAGAGGTGGTATAGATGGCACAGCTCATTAAGCTGAAAAATTATATTTCGCGCTATGAAAGGTATCAGTCATGGTTTTCTGAAAAAAGAAGTCTCGTTTCACCAATGAAGAATCAACAATTAAAAGCCGCCCATGCCCTATTAAAGCATTGTCAAACAACCTCGGTAAAGCGTCCGGAATGGGAGGAGGAGACAGAAGCGTTTGCAATGGATTGGGAAGAATCAAATACATAGGATGATTGATAACGTGTTGAAAGGAAATTTCCGATAAACATATTTGTAATTTTGCCGTCAACGTTATAAAATATATAATTGGACTATTAAAAAGATGCATGTTATTTTTTGAGATTATTAAGAAAAAGTGAACACTTTCATTAAAGATTTGAGGAATGAACGGTGAATTGGTTTAACCATATACTCGGAAATGAATGGAATATAACACCTGCTGGCGGGTTGACCGGTGATGCCTATATTGCCGAAAATCAGGGGAAGCGATTATTTCTTAAACGTAACTCATCACCATTTTTGGCAGTTCTTTCCGCTGAAAAAATTGTTCCAAAACTTATTTGGACAAAGCGGTTGGAAAACGGTGATGTTGTTACGGCCCAGGAATGGATTGAGGGAAGAGAGCTAAAACCTGAAGAAATGCAACATCGTCAAGTTGCTGAATTGTTACGAAGGATTCACCATTCGTCTGAATTGCTGCATATGTTAATGCGGCTGGGAAAAAAACCGATCACACCCGATGCAAGCTATCACTATTTGCAAAGACAACTACATACAAGCGGTCTTTACCAGAGATATGGTGTAGTAAGGGATGCACTGTATTATTTGCATTTATTGTTGCCAGTTACCCGTAAACAGAAACAGGTCGTTTGCCACTGCGACTTAAATCATAATAATCTGTTGCTAACAAAAGAAGGTCAGCTTTATTTAATTGATTGGGATAATGCAATGATAGCTGACCCGGTAATGGATTTTGGGATGGTATTAAAAAGGTATATCCCGATAAATGATTGGGATGATTGGTTACAACAATATGGCGTTAACAATAATAAACAACTTTTTGACCGGATGTATTGGTATCTTATTTCCGATTCCCTGAATTATTTACATTGGCATGAGGAACGGAAAGAACAACTAAAAGTTCAGGAACGTCTTGATGATCTGCATGACTTAAATATGCATATCAACCGTGTTATTCTAAATCGACATTTGTAATGGCGTTCATCCAGTTTTCAATCTTATGTTTGTTGGTTGTGATATGATCAGGCGGGTTTTGAACAGTTTCTCCATCGTGACCATAATTATAAATTTCTGGAAGCAGGTTTAGGAGTTGCTTGTCTGTTATGCTGTTGTTAGCCATCATTGATTTAACCAATCGTTTAATTTGCTGGTATTCCGCCACTTCACCAGAACATTCAGCAGCATGTTCACCTAATATATCATGTAAAACCATTAATTGATCGTGAACAGTTATTGTCATGAGAAAATCACCTCATGCTTAGTGTTCAACATATGTAACCAGATTATGCTTCATTTCAGTGGGTGCTTTTCTTACATGGTAAATTGGTGATATTTAACGAGGAGGAGAGATTTTCAAGATGCGTCAACGTCATAAACCATGGGCTGATGAATTTATAGCTGCCAACAGCAATTTAATTATCCCTGATCCAAAAAACTATAAAGGGGAATGGCAATCCGTCTTTGGTAATAACAATCCCATCCATTTGGAAATAGGTACCGGAAAAGGTCAGTTTTTAACTGGAATGGCAAACCAATACAAAGATGTGAATTTTATCGGGATCGAGTTAAGTAAAAGTGTTATTGTAACAGCTGCTGAAAAAATTATCGATGCAGGGATGTCAAACATATTATTAGTAAATATGAATGCAGCCGATCTATTGGATGTGTTTGCTGATCACGAAATTACGAACATTTATTTGAACTTTTCTGATCCGTGGCCGAAAAATCGACATGAAAAACGGCGCTTAACCTTTTCAGCATTCTTAAAAAAATATCAACAACTTCTCAAACACGATGGAGAAATAATTATGAAAACCGACAATCGCGGATTATTTGAGTATTCACTTGTCAGTTTCTCAACTTTTGGAATGCAACTGCAAGAGGTTAATTTGGATTTGCATCAGTTGCAAGATCCGACAAACATAATGACCGAATATGAAGAGAAGTTTTCCGCCAAGGGACAAGCTATCTATCGTTGCCGTGCGCGCTTTGTATAACAAAGGTGCTGGATACTGAAGAAAATGATGAAGTAAAACGAGAGCGTTATACGTATAAATAAGCCAAAAAGAGCTATCCTTTTTATTTTAGGACAGCTCTTTTTGCTCATTATTGGCTATCAAACGGGTGCTTTTTGGTTTCCCAATCAAGTTGTTGGGACAGCATCTATCACTGCGCCTGTTTCCAGATCGACATGGAATTCATATGGCTTGTTTTCCCCATCAATATTACGGGTGATTCCACCGCGATAAGCTTGATACGTTAACCCGTTTTTCTCGACTGATTCAGGTTTCATATAAATCCATGAACCACTAATGGGTCCTTGTCGCTTAAATGCTTCCTTTGCTTGTTTTAATGCTTTTTCCGGTGTTATTTTTTGGATTTGTTCCATTTGCTGTCTTGCTAAATAACCAACGGCTACACCTAAACCGGTAGCCAATACAGCTTTTTTCATTCCCATTTTTTATCACCCCATAAAGCTAATTTAGACCCGGTAATCTTTACTTTCATAAGATAGTATACCGCAAATAAGACAAAATAGAAAATGAAAAATGGTAGGTGATAGTGGAAAGGACCTCTCTTGTTCCGTTATACTTAGTTTAAAGATTTCAATACATACGAAGGGATGAAGGGAAATCATGAAACAAGAAACATTGGATCTGTTCAAAACGCTAACTGAATTGCAAGGGGCTCCCGGTAATGAGCATCCTGTACGAGCGTTTATGCGCAGCGAATTACAAAAATATGCAGATTCCATTATTCAAGATAATCTAGGTGGGATATTTGGGGTTAAACAAGGAAGCGGACCTAAGGTAATGGTTGCTGGACATATGGATGAAGTAGGCTTTATGGTAACGCAAATCACAAAAAATGGTATGCTTCGTTTTCAAACGCTCGGCGGCTGGTGGAATCAGGTCATGTTGGCACAACGAGTACAAGTGATGACTGATAATGGTCCAGTGACTGGTGTCATCGGTTCCATTCCACCACATAATCTTACACCTGAGCAACGGAAAAAACCGATGGAACCAGAGAATATGTTGATTGACATTGGTGCAGATGATCGTGATGATGCACTAAAAATTGGAATTAAACCTGGGCAAGCCGTTTTGCCAATATGTCCCTTTACACCAATGGCGAACCCTAAAAAAATTCTGGCCAAATCCTGGGACAATCGCTATGGATGCGGGCTCTCCATTGAGCTGTTAAAGGAACTACAACATGAGACGGTACCAAATCAATTGTTTAGTGGGGCTACTGTTCAGGAAGAGGTTGGTACAAGAGGTGCACAGGTGGCTGCCCATATGATTGAGCCAGACATTTTTTATGCGTTGGATGCGTCACCGGCGAATGATATGTCAGGTGATAAAGATGCATTCGGTCAATTGGGAGAAGGGGCATTACTACGCATTTTTGACCGGACGATGATCACTCACACCCAATTGCGTGAATTTGTTTTGGATACAGCAGAATCAAACAACATCCCATATCAATATTTTGTTTCACAAGGTGGTACAGATGCAGGACGGGTTCATCTAACGGGTAATGGGGTTCCGTCTGCGGTCATTGGCATTTGTTCCCGTTACATTCATACCGCGGCCTCGATTATTCATGTCGATGATTATCAGGCAGCCAAGGAACTGTTAGTTAAACTTGTCAAAACCACGGATCAAAATACAGTAGATCAGATATGCGGTAAATAAATTTAATTAGATTGAACATTCTTTCCGGGCTTGCTCTGCCATGAAATAAGAAACTGCTGTTTTATGGTAACAGCTTGCCCATGATTGTGGGGATATGTAGATGAAGATTATGATTGGATCCAATAATCCAGCCAAAATAAATGCCGTTAAAGAAATATTTGCTGGCTATACAGTACTGGAAATAAACGCATCTTCCGGCGTTTCCGCACAGCCATTTTCCGATGAAGAGACAAAAGTAGGTGCCATGAATCGTGCATTGGAATGTACGCGAAACAACCCGGATTCAGTCGGAATTGGTCTGGAAGGCGGTGTGATGTATGTAGAAGACCAACTTTATTTGTGTAATTGGGGTGCGATGGTTGATCAGGATAAACATATGTTTACAGCAAGTGGTGCAAGAATCCCTTTGCCGGATGAAATACATAATGAATTGTGTAAGGGTCATGAACTTGGTGACGTGATGGATCAATATGCCGAAAAACAGGAAGTCCGGAAAAATGAAGGAGCAATTGGTATTTTTACCAATGAAATGATAACAAGAAAGGAAATGTTCAGCCATCTTGTAAAATTATTGCGAGGTCAGTGGGAGTTTTACCATAAACTTATCAACGGGCTGTAATACCTCCCTGCATGTGTGAGTAACCAAAATAAAAAAGTGGGGAAGGTAAACAGCCCTAAAAATAAATGAGATACGCCAAGTCATTCGAAAAACTAACTGAATGAAATCTGCAAATGGGAAGAGATGCCGTCTAATGCCCCGCTACATGTCTCCTTATTCAAAAATATAATTCAGTACATCCAGTGCTTGGTCAACCGTTTCAACCGTAACGTTTGCCTTATTGGATAATTCTTTTAAAGGATGGATCAGGGATTCAGGTCTGACAAGGATGGTTGGTTTATTCATGGTGATTGCAGCACTTAGATCCATCGCTGTATTCCATTGTTTATATTGTTCGCCAAACAATGCAATGACAACATCTGATTTTTGCATTAGTACCTGAGTTCGCAGATTATTAATACTTGATGCAGCATCATCCTTATACACTTTTCCAGGCTGCTCTCCCAACACATCCTCGCCAATATTATCTGACCGGTCATGGTCTGTTTGTGGTGCAACAAATGTTAAGGGAAGCTTTTTCTCACTTGCCTTCTGTTTTAGTTCTTCACGCCAATTTGTGTGAATTTGTCCAGCTAAATAAACGGTTAATTCCATTATTATCCCTCCAATGAAGACTATACTATATACCATTGTAACAATATCTTAACATGTTGCAATAGATTTTGTACCACATCAGTGCCACTTAAAATCGTCAGAAACCAAGGAATGAACTTACACTTTTTTATTTGCCATTCATGAAAAACAAAGATACTATTACACTGGAGGCTGATAACTATGAAAACACTTGAAACAAAAGAACAATTTTCAACATATATCGAAAATGAACCGGTAATTGCCATATTCACTGCAGACTGGTGCCCGGATTGCCGGATAATTGAACCTGTATTACCTGAAATCGAACAGGCTTATCCGGGATTCACATTTGTTATAATTGATCGTGACCAATTTATTGATATCTGCCAAGATTACGATATTTTTGGTATTCCAAGTTTTATTGCCTTTCGTGATGGTGCAGAAATTGGCCGATTTGTCAGCAAGGATCGGAAAACAAAAGAAGAAGTCATTGCTTTTATCGATAATTTACCCGCTTAGTGATGCCGGGTGATTTAAAATTCTCCAAAAAAAGGGGAGAAACACATGAAGATGACAAGTATCAAAATGAAAAAATTGCTGGAAGAACGATTGGCTAATCCGGATTATCAAACATCATATAATCGGGATAAAGATACGCTTCGCATCGAATGGAAAGATACAAAACAGGGAGTAACGATTACCCTTCCCAATGTAGTCGGGAAATATAATGAGCGGGGAAATCAAGCAGTTAACGACATTGTCGACCATATAACAGAGTCATTGCGGATGATGCACCGGAATTATGAGTTAACGGGAATGGAGAAATCAATTTTTCCTGTTATTCGCGCTACGTCTTTCCCGACAGAGACGAAAGCGAAAACCAAGCTTGCTACGAAAGAACACACCGCTGAAACAAGAATTTTTTATGCGTTGGACCTTGGGAAATCGTATCGGTTAATTGATGAGCCGATGCTGGACAAAGAAGGTTGGACCAGCGAGCGGGTTGATGAAATTGCCTCATTTAATGTTCGTTCTTTATCCACCGAAATGAAAAAGGATACGGTTGCTGATAATGACTTTTATTTCCTGGCTACACAGGATGGATATGATGCAAGCAGAATTTTAAATGAAGCATTTTTGGAGGAATTAAAGGCTAATAGTAAAGGGGAATTAGCATTAGCTGTCCCCCATCAAGATGTTCTAATTGCCGCCGATATTCAAAATAAAACAGGCTATGATATACTGGCGCAAATGACAATGAAGTTTTTCGCGGAAGGAAGAATACCAATCACTTCCTTATCGTTTCTTTACGAAGATAAAAAACTGGAACCGATATTTATTTTGGCAAAAAACAAACCCGAGAAATAGAAAGGATGAAATCAGTGGATGTATTTTATAATCCAACAGGTATTGGTGATGTTTTAATTATCCCTCTGCAGGAAGGGAATCGTTATGAACTAAAGCATGAGCAATATGGCGACATTACGAAAATTATCAGTACAGACGGGAATGTGCTTGGTTATAACATTTTTCATGCGTCACAACATTTTGAGCTACCTGCAACAGGAAAAATCATGCTCACAGCGGACATGCTTGATACATTACAGATATTCTTTGAAAAAAATGGGCTGCACGATTCACTTGATTTTGATTTGCGTCCAAAATTTGTTGTCGGCTATGTTCGTGAGAAGACCCCACATGAAAATGCTGATAAATTAAGTGTCTGCCAGGTAGATACGGGCGATGAAACATTGCAGATTGTATGTGGCGCGCCAAACGTTGATGCAGGTCAGAAGGTTGTTGTTGCCAAAGTTGGTGCAACAATGCCGAACGGACTTCAAATCAAACCGACAAAATTACGTGGGGTTCCATCGAATGGTATGATATGTTCGCAAAAAGAATTAGGCTTGCCAAATGCACCAAAAGAAAAAGGTATTTATGTGCTGGAAGACAGTTATACAATTGGTGAACCGTTTAATTTTTAAGCATATTAGCCGCGGGGCACAGGAGACGGACGGAGGGCTACAGGACGTAGGTCAGTTCGGCGTTGCGACAGGACGTCGCGGGCTTAGCCGAACTTCTCCAATCCCGATAACCAAGTTAGCCCACAGCATTTAATTTTTCAAAAGCAACCTATTGTCTTCAGGACTAAGGTTGCTTTTATATTATTTTAACTAACAAACTGGAGGGAAAACTGATAAAATAGAGTAAAGTAAAATATAATAGAGCCCGTTCAAAAGAAGGATAAAAAGGACCGAGAAGTTCAAGGCGGCGTAGCTTTGAGCACCGGAGTGTACATAGAAGGTACATGAGGAGCGGAAAAGCAAGCCAACGAACTTCTTCAAAGGAAGGCCGACTAAAAACGGGCTTTGCGCTCAGGCGTCGGCATACCCCTTTTGCAGGGGCACGTCATTTTTACCGGACTTTTTGAACATCCTCTAATAGAAGATTTTTAAGAAATGAGTGAAAAAAATGTGGGAACGATGGAAGAAAAGAATAGCAAACTTGTTTTTTACAGAGGTAATTGAAGAGGAAGAGGTTGAACGGAAACCACGGGATATCAACAGCTTACATGATCCGGATGTACATACCAAGGTTGTATATAAGTATCCAAATCGAAACTCATTTCATTTTCCAGTGATCCCTGATAATCCAAACCTGAATCGGGAAACGGACAGACCAGCATTTGAACGGAAACCCCAAAGACGGGATAAATATCAGAATCGTGTTAGAGAGCGTCCACTTGAACAAACATACAGGAGAAGAGAGGACCCTGCAGAACAAAAAGAAGAACCAGAAATAGTACAAAAACCAAGCAAACAAGTACAACCCAGGAAAGAGCCATTTCAGCCATCAGAGGTTCCGTCACCAATTTATGGGTTTCATAACCGGCATGAGGAAAAAGAGCTTGAGGATATCCCTGCATTTGTTCGCTACCAGCAACCGGAAATAGTACCAGAAAAATCCGAAACAGAAGAAATATCTGTTTCTGCGGAGAATGAAGTAGCAGCCGGGCAGATGGAATCGATAACTGCAGAGGAGCTTGATCCAGAACCGGCAATTATGGAAACCGAATCATCGGAAATACATGACGCTATTGATACTGGAACAGAAGAGATACAGTCAATTGAACCAACATATGAAAACAATGATTCAATAGTTATTGATCGCAAACCGGAGGAGCAATCTTCTTATAGCGACAGACAAGAACAAGAGATACAGCAACCTAATGAAGAAGCAAACAAGCAAGGTCCTGGTACATCACCTAATCGTGGCAAACAGAGGAACAAACGAAAACAAATGAACCGGCAAAATAATCAAAATACAAATTCAAGTATTCCGTTTAATGTCATGATGAGTGCCAATGATAAACGGCATCATGAGCGAAAACAGCGGGTGGGCAGTATTCACCCCATTGCCACTAAGCAAAAGACAGATATTCCTTATCATTTACTGAATGATCCGGTTCCAACAAACAGTCAGGATCAGATTTGGGTAGCTGAGCAAAAGGAGCTGTTGGAGGAAACACTAAAACATTTTCACGTCAAGGCAAAGGTGGTAAACGCTACGCAAGGGCCATCTGTGACAAGATTTGAAGTGCATCCTGATATGGGTGTTAAGGTTAGCAAGATTAAAAACTTAAGTGATGATCTTAAATTAAACATGGCAGCAAAGGATATTCGCATTGAGGCACCAATACCCGGAAAAAATACGGTGGGAATTGAAATCCCTAATCCGAAGCCGCAAATGGTTGGTTTACAGGAAATTTTTGCGACGGAAGCCTTTAAAAACAGTCAATCCCCATTAACCATTGCATTAGGGTTGACGATTGAGGGATCACCGTTAATAACGAACATTAAAAAAATGCCGCATGGGTTAATTGCCGGTGCAACGGGGGCGGGTAAAAGTGTGTGTATTAACACCATTCTGATCAGCCTTATTTATAAAGCGAACTATAAAGATGTGAAATTTTTGCTGATTGATCCAAAAATGGTTGAACTTGCTCCATTTAATAGCATCCCACATTTGGTAGCACCTGTAATCACAGACGTAAAGGCTGCCACACAATCTTTAAAATGGGCTGTAAATGAAATGGAAGATCGCTACGAAAAGTTTGTCCAGGAAGGTGTTCGGGACATTGAACGATATAATCAAAAAATGAGCAGGGAAAATCGACCGGATGACAAGATGCCGTTTCTTGTGATTGTAATCGATGAGTTGGCAGATCTAATGATGGTTGCTCCACAGGATGTTGAGGATGCGATATGCCGAATTGCCCAAAAGGCAAGAGCTTGTGGAATCCATTTGTTATTGGCTACGCAGCGGCCGTCCGTCGATGTTATTACGGGATTAATCAAGGCAAACATCCCGACAAGAATTGCGTTTAGTGTTTCTTCACAAGTCGATTCACGCACAATTATTGATACAAGCGGTGCAGAAAAATTATTGGGAAAAGGGGATATGCTGTTTGTCGAAAACGGTGCAGGAAAAAGTGTCAGGCTGCAGGGAGCATTTGTCTCGGATGATGAAATCGAGCGGGTAACTAAATATGCACGCTCCATCGCCCCAGCCGAGTATTTATTTGAACAAGACGATTTATTGGAACAAGTTGCGGTTGATGGCGAGGTAGAGGATGATCTTCTGGAGGAGGCCATTAGGTTTGTTGTGCAGCAAAATAGTGCCAGTACATCCTTGTTACAGCGCCACTTTAAAATCGGTTATAACCGTGCTGCCCGTTTAATGGATACAATGGAGTTAAAAGGAATTATTGCCCAGCAAAATGGAAGCAAACCGCGGGAAGTTCTTATTTCTGATTCACAACTATCGATGGAGTGATTTTTTCCAATAAATAAGCCTGCTGCATGCCCTGTGATATTATACTTATCACAGGCGTGTGCTGGCACAAAAAATATACGAAAGAACGTCATTGGCTGAAAAAGTATATAATGCTGTAAAACCAAATTTGATGCAGACGGATCAGGAAAATTGGGTACTGCTATTATATTCTGACGGTAAAGAAAATATATTTTATTTTACTATCAATCAAGTTTTGCTATAATTATTTAATAGCTAGGCAAAAATGGATTAGTTTATCCTTTTAGACATATAGTTGGAGGTACTTGGTTATGACAACTTACCATTTTATTGGTATTAAAGGGACAGGAATGAGTTCCCTTGCCCATATACTTTATGATTCTGGAGAAAAGGTTCAGGGATCTGATGTGGAAAAGCGATTTTTCACACAAGAGGCATTAGAAAAGAAAAATATTCCGATCCTTCCCTTTTCAGAAGATAACATCAAAGATGATTATACAATTATTGCTGGAAATGCTTTTTCTGAAGATCATATTGAAATTAAAACGGCTAAACAAAAAGGGAATACATTTTATCGCTATCATGAATTTTTAGGTGAATGGTTAAAACAATATACAAGTATTGCTGTAACCGGCACTCACGGAAAGACATCGACAACTGGATTGCTGGCCCATGTTTTGGGTGAGACATACCCAATCTCCTTTTTGATTGGTGATGGTACCGGAAAAGGTCATGTGGAAAGTAAGTATTTTGTCTTTGAAGCATGTGAATATCGTCGTCATTTTCTGCAATATGAGCCAAATTATGCAATAATGACAAACATCGATTTTGATCATCCCGATTATTTTACAAGTGTTGAGGATGTATTCAATGCTTTTCAGTCAATGGCTGACAGGGTGAAAAAAGGGATAATTGCCTGTGGAGATGATGAGAAGTTGCAACAAATTCAGGCAAAGGTCCCGGTCGTTTATTACGGTTTTGCCGATACGAATGACTTTCAGGCACAAAATATAAGAGAAACCGAACATGGTACGGAGTTTGATGTGTTTGTTCGCAATACATTTTATGATACATTTAGAATACCATTTTATGGGGATCATAATGTTTTGAACGCACTCTCTGTTATTGCAATTTGTCATTATGAAGGAATGCGTGTAGAGGATATTAAAAAGATTAGTACATTTGAGGGCGTGAAGCGTCGTTTTACTGAAAAACAATGCGGCAGCCAAATTTTAATTGATGATTATGCCCATCATCCAAAGGAAATAGAAGCAACAATTGATTCCGCCCGAAAAAAATATCCGGATAAATCGATTGTCGCCATTTTTCAGCCACACACCTTTACAAGGACAAAAACATTTTTGCAAGAATTTGCAGATAGTTTAAGACTGGCGGATCAAGTGTTTTTATGTGATATATTTGGTTCAGCAAGGGAAGAGAATGGGAAGCTCACCATTAATGATCTGCAAAAACGAATTGACGGAAGTTCTATTTTAAATTTATCCCATACGCAAAATTTATATCATTACCCGGATAGTGTATTGATTTTCATGGGAGCCGGCGATATACAAAAATTTCAAAAGGCGTATGAAGATTATTTACAGTCGTTTCATCACAAATTAAAAAATGCGTAATATGGGAGAGCTGTGGAGTGGTTGCTATTGAATAGTGTCTACCTGTCTGTGATAGTAAAGGTGATCAGGCCAGACACCATTTAAAACATTTCGGACAGGCACTGATGTAAGCAATTCACTTTTATCGAAAATGGTGATACAAACCGGTATAGTTGAGAGATAAAAGTTTAATCGGGAAATTTACGGGTATGATTACTATATAGGTTGGTAATGATGATCCTCATATTCATAACTAATTATCAAAATACCGGTTTATCATAAAATACATACAATTAAAAGGAGTTGACGTAGGTGGGATACTTATTAGCAATTGCTGCATTTGTCTTTGCTGTAGCTTTCTGCGTATTGGTAGCATATGTAGCAGCAACGTTATTAGCAGCACGACGTACACTAAATAATTTGGCCAATACAATGGAAAATGTGGAGAAACAAATGCGTGGCATTACAAAAGAAACTGAGGAATTATTGAATAAAACTAATCAATTAATGGCAGATGTCGAACAAAAATCATCGAAAATGGATGGTCTTTTTGATGGAGTAAAAGGCATTGGGGAAACGGTAAAAGATTTTAGCCAATCATTAAAGCAGGTTTCAAGCAGTATCAGTAAATCCGCTTCAGAAAATCAGGATAAGGCATCTCAAGCAGTGAAGTGGGGATCAGCCATGTTTGACCTTTGGAAGAAAAATAAAAACAAATAGTGTTTTGAGGAGGAAAAGAATGGGAAAAAAACAAGATAATTCTACAATTGACACGAGGGATTTTATCATTGGGGCATTAATCGGAGGTTTTGTCGGTGCATCAGCAGCATTACTATATGCACCAAAATCTGGGAAAGACCTAAGATTTGATATTAATCAGGGGACTTCGCAATTGAGGGATCGGGCAGAAGACTGGAAAGATATTGCCTATGAAAAAGGATCAGAAGTAAAAAACAAGGCTGTCAGTTCTGCTGCCGATTTAACGAAATCAGTACAAAACAAATTGAAAAAACGTACAAAAGAAGATGAAGCATTAGAAGCAGCGGAAGAAGTTGCCGAAGCAATTGAACAAGCTGCGGATGAATTGGAAAAGAAAAAATAATTAACCTTTTTAAGACTAAGGGGGCTGCCTAAACCGGCAGCCCCCTGGTTGTTATAATTGGTAAAATACCATGTTGGCAAGAAAATAATAATTAATATCAACTTTTTACTGACAAAGAGAAAAATTTTAGCTATAATGGTGACTAATTATTAAAATTTTTATCTTATTTAGACTAACTGGGAGGAGATCAACAATGAACAACAACATGGAACAACTGCGTGATTCGATGGATAGCGTTAACCTGGAATTGTTAAAGCTGATTAACCAACGTGCTGACATTGTGAAGCAAATTGGTGAAATAAAAGAACAACAAGGCATGAACCGTTTTGATCCCGTTCGCGAACGGGAGATGCTGAATAAACTGGTTGAAAACAACGATGGTCCATTTGAAAATACTACAGTGGAACATATTTTCAAGGAAATTTTTAAAGCAAGTCTTGAACTGCAAGAGGATGATCATCGTAAAGCATTGCTTGTATCGCGTAAGAAGAAACCGGAAGATACAGTAATTGATATTAAGGGTGAAAAGGTAGGAGATGGACAAACACATTTTGTCTTTGGGCCATGTGCAGTGGAAAGTTATGAACAAACAAGTGAAGTGGCGGCAGCAGTTAAACAAAGGGGTGTTAAGCTGCTTAGAGGTGGGGCATTTAAGCCGAGAACATCGCCATATGATTTCCAAGGGCTTGGAATTGAAGGGTTACAAATCCTTAAACAGGTAGCTGATGAGCATGACTTGGCGGTTATCAGTGAAATCGTTAATCCGGCTCATATCGAACAGGCAGTGGACTACCTTGATGTCATCCAAATCGGTGCTCGAAACATGCAGAACTTCGAATTGCTGAAGGCGGCCGGTGATGTGAATAAACCAATTTTATTAAAACGTGGCTTATCAGCAACGATATCGGAATTTATTAACGCTGCTGAGTATATCATTTCTCGTGGTAATGGTAATATTATACTTTGTGAACGAGGAATTCGAACATATGAAAAAGCGACAAGAAATACGTTGGATATCTCCGCTGTACCAATCTTAAAACAAGAAACCCATTTACCTGTCATGGTCGATGTTACCCATTCTACAGGTCGCAGGGATTTATTACTTCCAACTGCCAAAGCAGCATTGGCAATTGGCGCAGACGGTGTGATGGCTGAGGTACACCCTGATCCTGCTGTTGCCTTGTCCGATTCGGCTCAGCAAATGGATATTCCAACATTTAATTCATTCATGGATGAGCTGGAGAAATTTTCGACACAGGCCGTTCATTCTTAAGCAGCCGCACTTACAATTATTTTGACAGGTTTTTTTGAATGAAGGTTCACTTTATACTTTTTTAGTCTTCAAAAAAGGCTGATCGAGATTTTGATCAGCCTTTTTATTTTTTAAATCTTTATTTTGTGGTAGAGTAAGGTATATACATTTTAGAACGTGACAACGTTAGTTTAATTTCAGGAGGTTTTTAACAAATGAATATTACAATATACGATGTAGCAAGAGAAGCAAACGTATCCATGGCGACTGTTTCACGTGTGGTGAATGGAAATCCGAATGTGAAACCTGTAACACGAAAAAAAGTGTTGGCTACAATTGAACGGCTTGGGTATCGCCCCAATGCTGTTGCCCGTGGATTGGCAAGTAAAAAGACGACAACGGTAGGAGCAATTATTCCGGATATTTCCAGCATCTTTTTTGCGGAGTTGGCAAGGGGAATTGAGGATATTGCGACAATGTACAAGTACAATATGATTTTGAGTAATTCTGACCAAAACAAAGACAAAGAACTGCAGTTAATCAATACGATGCTGGGAAAACAGGTTGACGGGATTTTGTTCATGGGTGGAGATATAACTGAGGAACATGTAAACCAGTTTCAATCCTCATCTGTTCCGGTTGTACTGGCAGGTACATTCGATGAAACAGAAACCATCCCATCAGTAAATATTGACTATGAGGCTGCTTCATACGAAGCGACAAAGTTTTTATTGGATCAGGGTAATCAGCATCCCGCCTTTTTATCAGGACGTGATGGAACACTCATAAACCAACTTAAGCACGACGGTTATGTACGGGCACTAAAGGAATCAGGGGTTACTGTGAACGAGGAGTATGTGGTGGAAGGTGATTTCACCTATGATTCAGGTATTGAAGCTGCGGATCATTTTCTGTCGCTCGACAATAAACCAACCGCAATATTCGTGGCATCGGATGAAATGGCATTAGGAGTTATTCATGGGGTACAGGATAAAGGACTGAACGTTCCTGAGGATGTCGAAGTGTTTGGATTTAATAATACCAGGATTGCGACAATGGTTCGTCCAACTTTATCAACGATTGTTCAGCCAATGTATGATATTGGTGCTGTAGCAATGCGACTGTTAACAAAATATATGAATAAAGAAGAAGTAAGCGAGAAAAAAGTGGTTTTACCACATCGAATTATTCAGCGGGACTCAACAAATCGAAAATAATGCCGATATAATTATTTAGAGGGATGTTATATTTCCGGACATACAAGGAACTGTCCGGAAGATGCCCCTCTAAGATTCATCCAGATTTGGAGAGATAGAGATGAAAAAACGGGATCTATTAACCCCGATCGCATTACACTTGGCTTTATCATGATCATGCTGGCAATATTGACAAATGGAGGAAGCAAGGATGCCGACTGAACGTGGGGTTGTACTGGTTTTACAGGATAGTATTTTATTTGATTCCGGAGAAGCGGTGATTCGTGATTCCGGGAAACCGTTTTTTACATAAAACCTTGATGACAATCAAGAACAATTGGATGAGTGAAAGGGAGGGGGAATATTCCATCTCCCTTTAAATATATTTGTTGATTATTTCTGTTTCGTATATTTCAAGGCACTTAATAAAAATTTTGCGTTTTTTTCGGTGATCTCTGCTCTTCTTGGTATTTCCGGAACAATGGATGGCTCGTCATGCCAGTATTGCGGTAATGTAACCGGTGCTTGTGGCTGCCACTTTCTAAGCCACATATCGGGTATCTTACCTGTCTGCGGCTGGCCTGTTTTCATGACATTCCATACTTGCGCCCATGCTCTGGGGACAGCACGCCACATATCGTAACCGCCACCACCTAAGGCGACCCAGTTTCCATTGCAATATTCGTGAGCCATTTTATGAGCCAACATTGGTATTCTTTCGTAGGCAGTCATTGTCGTACAGAGATGTGTCAATGGATCGTACGCATGCGCATCAGCACCATTCTGTGTGACAATAATATCAGGTTTGAAGAAGGCGCATATTTCCTCAAATGCAGATTCATAAACCTGTAAAAAAGATTCATCTTCTGTAAATGCATCAACAGGAAGATTAAATGAATAGCCATGTCCCGCTTTAATTCCGCGTTCATTAACATTACCAGTGCCGGGAAATAGGTAACGTCCGGTTTCGTGAATGCTTAGTGTGCAAACATTTGGATCCTCATAAAAGGCCCATTGTACTCCATCCCCATGGTGTGCATCTGTATCCACATAGAGGACCTTCACATCGTATTTTTTTCGTAAATATTTAATAGCGATGGCACCATCATTATAAACGCAGAAACCCGATGCCTTTCGTTTTAAACCGTGGTGCAGTCCGCCACCTAAATTAAGGGAGTGGGTTGATTTCCCTTCCAGTACCGCATCCACAGCATTTAAAGATCCGCCGACAAGCATGCTGGAGGCCTCATGCATATTGGTGAACACGGGTGTATCCTCGGTTCCAAGACCAAATTCCAATCCTTTTTCTTCAGGTAATTTACCTGTACTTGCTTGTTTCACCGCCTGAATATATGCTTTATCATGAAATAATTCTAGTTCCGCGTCTGTTGCCTGTCTTGGTTCAATCATATCGGAGGGTTGAAGTGTATTAACGGCTTCCAATAATTCTTTTGCCAATACTACCCGCAGTTGATTAAAAGGATGATCCGAGTGAAAATGATAATTTAAATAGCTATCTGAAAACACAAAAGAAGCGTTGCAAGTCATCGCGTTGGCCCTGCCATATGGTTTGGCCATAACAGCTCATAACCCGCTTTTCGTAAATCCTCAATGACCGGAACCGGGTTCATTGTTTGGATGCGAAAGACAAGTATTTTATAATTCGGATCATCATGATATGGGTATACAAGTACAGATGTAATATTGGTTTTATGTTTGCCAAATATTGCTGTAACTTCGGGTAAGATACCAGGGCGGTGTGGAACCTTTAGTTCAATATGGGAACTTTGTACATTTGTCCCGGTTAGTTGAATTAACGTATGAAGCATATCCTTTTCAGTTACTATTCCGATAAGTTCATTATTGCTTACCACAGGAAGACAGGCAAATTCTTTCTCATAAAAGATACTGGCTATTTCTTCAACAAAATCAAGCGGATGAATGGTAATTACCGGCTGACTCATAATAGATTGCAATTCATGTTGTAATTCCGATTGGACTGCGGATTTACTAAAAACAGATGGACTCGCATCCCGAATATCCCGATCCGATACGATTCCAATGACATGGTTTTTTTCGTTGGTGATCGGAATATGGCGTATATGGTATTGTTGTAATAGCTGTAAAGCTTCGGCAATAGTTGCATCTGGTGGCAGTGTTTGTATATTTTTCGTCATAATACTTTCGACAAGCATTAAAATCCTCCTCTCATTGTACGGTGTTGATGGCGTTGTAAAAAACGTAATGTATCAAATCGGGCAATTGATTCCTCTGGTACATATTTACCAATCCGAACCATTAAACAGTTGGCCGGGTGCGAGATAATCTCAGGATCATCTGTTGGTGCAGGGGAAAGTCCACCGGCTGCCATCATTTTTTCCATAATGTTGCGATATCCCCAGACACTTAGTTTCGTGCCATCCAAATCCCAATGCCAATAATACTCGGTTGAGATAATAATATAATTTTCCATATAATCGTCCATCATGGAAACCTCCAGTAAACTGGAAGCGATTTTTGCTCCACGATATTTTGGGATAACCTCAATTGCCCCCAGCTCAATGAGGTCATCCATATTAAATGTTGACCACCGTTCCAATGGATCAGGATGCAGATAAGTGACATAACCAATAATTGTATCTTCCGTCCTGGCAATGATCAGTCTGCCCTCCAGAAAATCGGCAATCTCCAATATAGCTGCAAATTGTTTATCGGCAGGACGAAATGCGGTTAAATCATTATGAAATTGGTATTTCTTCAATTCTGTTGATGGAAGCGGTCCTTCAATTGTAATCATCCCGTGCGGTGTATCCTTTGTTATGGCATGATATACCTTTGTATGATTCATTTACTCACCACCTTTTTATTGTTTTAAAGAATGCTATAGTTCCAGTATACAGGATTGTTTTATGAATTTTTAGCAAAGTGATCAATGTTTTGACAGATTTGCCGATGCATTTGTCAAAATTGTTACAATGGGGTAGTACAAAAAAAGAATGGGAGGAATGTCCACCCACTCTTTTTTAATCATCATTGTTCTTTTCTTTATTACCGTTTTTACTGCTCGTACCGTGGGTACCAATTTTCTCCCATTTTTCCCGATTTGTCCTTGGATACAAAATAGATAAATCGTTATACACGTCATAACCGTTTCGCTTTAAAAATTCCGGATTAAAGGCAATTCCTCCGCGACTACTGATTAAACTATCATCTGTTTGGCTGGGTACATATTTAGCGTTGTAGATATCCGAATTAACCAGACCGGCTTTTTCGCATGCATCCGATGGCAACATACCGGATGGTTCACAATAACTTTTGGATACAATGTTATTTGGCTTTTTAAAATGGTTTTGTGGTGTAACTAAATCTGGATTAATCTCCGCTGCTTTATTGACAAGCTTTGCCCACAACTTGACATTACGATCACTGTAGCCAAGGGAACAGCCACTGCACTTCAGGCTCTTTGGATGATCATAACCCATCCATGTTCCAAATGTTACATTCGGATTTGTCGCAACAAACCAGGTATCCTCCCAGTTTTGCGATGTACCTGTTTTACCTGCCCAATCTACACCGGGGTTTGCTAATTGGGAATTTAAGTAGGTTGCTGTACCATTTTTAATGACCCCACGCATGAGATCAAGTGTCAGATAGTTTGTTTGCGGTGAAAATACTTTTGTTGGCTTGCTTTTTTTATGTTTATAAATGACATCCCCATCCTTGGTAGTAATGCTATCAATCATATAGGCATCGACAAACTTGCCGTTATTGCCAAATGTTGTATAAGCATTGATATTTTCCTCGATACTAATCCCATCTGTTGGCTGGCCAAGTGCCAATGATTCATATTCGTGATCCCCATCTGTCAAGGTGGTGATTCCCATTTTTTCCAAATATTCACTGGCAGGATCGTCACCAATAATTTTTTGGTAAATTTTCACTGCTGGTATATTATGAGATTGTGCCAATGCTTGACGTGCCGATACGATTCCGTGGTAACCACCTGCATAGTTATTCGGACTGTAACTACCGGACATTTTATAATCCAAAATTGGCGTACCAGGCTGGATAACTCCTTTTTCCATTGCCGGGCCATATACAAGTAATGGTTTCATGGTACTTCCATTTGGCCTTTTAGCTGCTTTGGTTATGTGATTGACTTGGCTATTATCGTAGTCCCGGCCGCCAACGAAACTAATGATTCGGCCAGTTTTATTTTCGATTAACATTCCGCCTACCTGTACTGGTTCCATGATTTGAACTTCTTCGCCATTTTCATCTGTGACGGTTTCCGGTTTGTCCGGTCCATAGGTATCATATTCCTTAACGATTTTTTGGAAGGCATCGTACGTTTTTTTATCAATCGTCGAATGGACTTCATATCCTTTTTGTCGTAAATCGCGGTCAGCCAAAATCATATATTCTTTACGCAGCTTTTTGTCCTTTTGCAGATCCTTGTTTGTGTAACCATCTGACTTGGCTAATTTTTTGGCAATGATTTTTTTTGCTCGTGTCTCAATTTCTACAGTTAAATAAGGATACTTTTCCAGCGATGATTTTTTTGCCTTGGTAAAGTCAGCTGTGATGTCATAATCGATCGCTTTTTCATATTCCTTCTTGGAAATATATTTTTCTTCATACATCCGTTTTAACACTGATTTCATCCGTTTGATTCCAGGCTGTAAGTGTTCCTTCTTTTTTTTCTTCCCATTCGTTAAAAATGGTGTGTAGTAGGAAGGACTTTGTGGCAGCCCGGCTAAATAAGCAGATTGCGGTAAGTTCAGATCTTTGGCATCGATGCCGAAAACCCCCTGTGCAGCCGTTTGAATTCCTGCAATCGTTTGACCGGATGCATCCCTGCCATAGGGAATGATATTTAAATAGGCTTCAAGAATTTGGTCTTTAGTAAAGAAACGCTCCAGGCGCAATGATAATAATATTTCTTTTGCTTTTCGTTCAAATGATACTTCGTTTGTTAATATTTGGTTCTTAATTAGTTGCTGGGTTAACGTGCTGCCACCCGTCTTCACATCGGAATTGGTTGCCTCTTGAACAAGTGCCCGGACTATCGCTTTTGGAACAACCCCTTTATGCTGTTTAAAATTCTCGTCTTCTGTCGCGATAACAGCATTTATTAGTGCATCGGAGACATCTTTTAAATCTACCTCATCCCTATGTATATCTGATTGGATCTCGCCAATATATTTGTTATCGGCAAAGTAAAGTCTGGATGTTTCCTCATAGTTGTTAATATCTTTTTCCATACTTGCATGGCTGCGAATTGGTTCATCTTTCACGAGCGAGGCAAAATATCCTGCGCCAATCCCGAAAGCAAAGAAACCGCCTATTATCCCAACAATAATAAAAAACAAGATAACATTCCAAACAACATCATATGTAACGCGGGAGGATCGTTGGAGCTTTCCCGTCCTCCAATACTCTTTGAATTTTTGATTGTATTTTTGAAGCAATTGTTTGAATTGGTTCACAATATGACCTCCTAAATTTCATTATAGCATAGGTGTATTTTAAGTAGAATAAAGAATAATAGATTTTTCGTAAACACTTATGTTTTTGTGGTAAAATATGAAGTACAAGGGTAACACGAAATATTACAGGATTAAACCAACATGAAAGATCAAATAGTTGCAATTTACCTGCTGATATGATAAAAGTAAATAATAATATATGTATAAAGCTAGGAAAGATCGCAGTAGTGAGGCAAATCCCTGTTTAAGCGAGCCAGTGGTGGTGGGAACTGGTATATATTTGCCAAACGAATTACAATCTGGAGCTTTTTTCCGGTGGATCCTGGTATCCACCTGGAAAACGGTGTATCCATCGTTAACAACCCCAAAGTGGTGCATTTTGTGCAACAAGGGTGGTACCGCGAGTCAAGAGTCTCGTCCCTTATTTTCTAAGGGATGGGATTTTTTTATTTATTCAAAGATCAATATGCACAAAGGAGAATCGATAAATACGATGAATATTTTGGATGATTTACAAAATCGAGGACTCATTCAACAAACAACCGATTTTGAAGGGTTGCAAGACTATTTACAAAACAATCAAGTAACATTATATGCTGGCTTTGACCCAACGGCAGACAGTCTGCACATTGGTCATTTGGTTCCCATCCTGATGTTGAAACGATTTCAGGAAGCAGGGCACAGACCCATAGCTTTAATCGGTGGTGGAACCGGGATGATTGGTGATCCAAGTGGTCGTTCAACTGAGCGCTCATTAAATGAGGCCGCGGTTGTCAAAGGATTTAGCGACCGTATTAAACAGCAATTGGCTCATATCCTTGAGTTTGATCATGGTGATAATGCAGCAGTTGCCCGAAACAATCATGATTGGCTGGCGAGTATGACAGTGATTGATTTCTTACGTGATGCCGGGAAACATTTTGGCATTAATTATATGCTTGCCAAAGAATCGGTTTCAGCGCGAATTGAACAAGGAATATCGTATACAGAATTCAGTTACATGATTTTACAATCGTTGGATTTTCTTAAATTATACGAGCAAGAGGATTGTCGCCTGCAAATTGGTGGCAGTGATCAATGGGGTAATATTACAGCGGGAATGGAATTAATCCGCCGGACAAATGGACAAGCAGATGAGGAGATAAACGTTTTTGGGTTGACAGTACCGCTTATTACGAAAGCGGATGGTACCAAGTTTGGAAAAACGGCGGGTGGAGCGATATGGCTTGATCCGGAAAAAACAACCCCATATGAATTTTATCAGTTCTGGATTAATACCGATGATCGTGATGTCATCAAGTTTTTACAATACTTTACCTTTTTGCAGCAAGATGAGATTGAGCAATTGCAACAGGAGGTTCAGCACCATCCGGAAAATCGTGTAGCACAAAAACGACTGGCTGAAGAAGTCACGAGGATGGTACACAGCCAGGAAGCTCTGGAACAGGCGCAAAAAATCTCAGCATCCTTATTCAGTGGGGATTTAAAACAACTGTCTGCAAAGGATATTGAACAAGGATTCAAAGATGTACCAACATATGATATGGAGAAAGAGGACATCGGGTTAATTGACTTGTTGGTAAATGCATCTATTTCTTCGTCTAAACGGCAGGCAAGGGAAGACATCAAGAATGGTGCGATCTATATTAATGGCGAGCGAAACCAGG
The DNA here is from genome assembly GCF_027186265.1 of Lentibacillus daqui. Classification (NCBI taxonomy): domain Bacteria; kingdom Bacillati; phylum Bacillota; class Bacilli; order Caryophanales; family Bacillaceae; genus Lentibacillus; species Lentibacillus daqui. The sequence goes on from NZ_CP114176.1 coordinate 1,414,194, forward strand.
ATATGCAATACACACTTACTGCGGACGATCGGATTGAGGATACGTTTACGATCATTCGAAGAGGGAAGAAAAAGTACTTTTTGGTTCAGTATCAGTAAAATGGACCTTTATCATTGAATGTAGTTCAGACGCTTTTGTATCACCATTGCCGGTTATATTGAGGTTGGTCTTAACATGATAACAGATTCTGAACTAACAATTACTTGATGAAAAGGATATTGACTAATTTGTTATTTAGAGGTGGTTTTTATGTTATACAGAGCTTTTAATTTTGGACTTTCCTTGACTATAGCTGGTTTTGTAATGATATTTTTTGCAAGAATGATATCGGATGCTGCTCTTTCAGGTGTGGAAACGGATATAGATGATTTTTTTGGTATTTTTGATAGTAGCACGTATCTTATCCCTTTTTCATTTTTAATTATTGGCTTGCCCTTTGTCATTATCATTCCATTAATTTGGCTTTATAAATGGAGTAATAAACGCACATAGTGCCATGAATTTATCACGCATTAATGGGCTCCCCCAACCTCTATCAGTGAGAGTAACTAAAAACAGGGAGTGGGGGGTTACAAACCGCTAATGCATGATTTAATAAAAGCGGGTATCCATAATGGGGTACCCGCTTGATTCATGAAAACTATATTTTTATATTGAATGATAAAAACCCCCTGGGATGCAATGTGCCCAAGGGGGAAAGCTTCTGAGTCCAAATGCTTAACGAGAGTAGAACTCAACGATTAACGCTTCATTGATTTCTGCTGGAAGCTCGGAACGTTCCGGATAACGGGAATACGTACCTTCCAATTTATCTTCATCAAAGGTTAGATATTCCGGTACAAAGTTATTTACTTCGATGGCTTCTTTTACGATGTCGAGGTTACGTGAACGTTCACGTAAGCCGATAACTTGACCTGGTTTTAGACGGTATGATGGGATATCCACACGTTTACCATCGACTGTAACATGACCATGGTTTACCAGCTGACGTGCCTGACTGCGTGTACGAGCTAAACCAAGGCGGAATACAATGTTGTCCAAGCGGGATTCAAGTAATATCATGAAGTTTTCACCATGGACACCTTTCATTTTACCAGCCTGGTTGAATGTATTTTTAAATTGACGCTCATTCAAGCCGTACAGGAAGCGAAGTTTTTGCTTCTCTTGCTGTTGCAAGCCATATTCGGAAACTTTCTTGCGTTGGTTCGGGCCATGTTGCCCAGGAGCGTAAGGGCGTTTATCCAATTCCTTACCAGTTCCAGTTAATGAAATGCCAAGACGACGGGATTTTTTCCATACAGATCCAGTAAATCGTGCCATTAGACATTTCCTCCTTTATATAAATTTTGCATAAAAATAAAAACCGTGTTCCTCCGCCTGCTCATTTTGTTTTCATGTACCATCGCTCCAGCAGCAGAGAGTTACACGATACACCTTTTAGGGGATATATCCCAAAGGAACAAAATGATAACATACGTGGTTCACATAGGCCGCTTTTATTTTACACAAAGCATAGTATATAAGTTTAATCGGTCAAAGTCAATGATTTTCTATTAATTATTTCCTGATAGGAAGGTATTTAAACAATGTACAGGTGGTTATTTAAAAAAGGGAGGAAATAATCCGAGTATTTTAAAAGTAGAATAACTGCAGCTTTATGGAAAGGCTGCAGTTATTGCTTTTATTTCACACTTAAAAATTCCTCTACTATCCTGGCAAATTTTTCAATATATTGTTCGTCTGTTTCGTCAAAACGGTGGGGGATTGGACTGTCAATATCAAGTACCCCATATGGTGCATCATCAATAATCAAGGGTACAACAATCTCCGACCTGCTGGCACTATCACAAGCGATATGTCCAGGGAATTGATTGACATCGGCAACACGCTGGGTGGTACGTTCTTTTAATGCAGTTCCACAAACACCTTTGCCATATGGAATCCGGATACAGGCAGGCAGTCCTTGAAATGGCCCAAGAACCAGTTCATCTTCCTTCCAAAGATAGAATCCGACCCAATTGACATCAGTTAAAAATTGGTTTAACAAAGCGGATGCGTTAGCCATGATTGCGATTGGATCTGTTTCTCCCTCTGATAATGCCTGCAGTTGTTTGAGTACTAATTCGTAATCTTCTTGTTTACTTCCGGAATAAGTTTGTGCTTGAAACATAGGTCATTTTCCTTTCCTCAATAGGTATATTCGACATTATTCAGCGGGAAATGTCGAGAAGAAATTGCAGGATATTCGTTCACTTTGTCGTAAATAGGAAATAAGGAGATGAGTACATGAGTACATTGAAAAATAATCCCTCAAAACAAAAAGTTATGGATGCTGCTTCTTCCTTGTTTTTTCAAAAGGGGTTTCACGGTACTTCAGTTCGGGATATTGCTGATAAGGCCTGTGTTAACGTATCACTCATAAGTTATTATTTTAAAAGTAAACAAGGTCTCCTGGAACATGGAGTAACAACATACTATGAATTATACCTTCAGTTGATAGAAGAAACGTTACAGGCATCCGAGAACGATTCTGCAATAACCAGATTGAAAAAACTTATTGAAACCATTATACAGTATCGGCAAAAGAATCATCAATTTTCTTGTTTTATTTTACGTGAACTCTCTCTTGACTCCGTATTTGTCAGAGAAATGGCGGTTACGTACATCGCTAAAGAAAATCACTATATAAGCAATACCTTCTATTCGATATTGAACAAAAAGCAAAAACCGGATCAGCAATTTTTATTAATGCAGTTAAAGGGAATGCTGATCACTCCGTACGTTTTACAAAACGAATGGAAAAATCAAGTCGTTGGCGAATTCTCACATACCGCGTTTGTCAGAAAATATGTACGAATCATCCACGATTGGCTGGATTATATTGTACAGGATTAAAAACAGAGGATAAAATGAACAAGCCATGTTCTTTTTCCTGCTTTTCAAGAAAAAATTTGTCAAATCATTAATTTATTTGATTTTTTTTAGCCAAAATTGCCGTTTACATGGTATCATAAGTATATTAATAATTGAATGAACCTATATAAATTAAAATAATACCTGTTTTTCAAGATATTTTACTATGGAAATATCCTCTTATACAGGAAAGAATCATGGCTAGGAGGTCTCGTATGGCAGTTATCATTGGAACAATATTGGTTATCATCGCTTTAATTATTGTTGGCCTTATTTTACGAAAACGGGTATATGATGTTGTGGACCAGCAAGAAAGCTGGAAAATGGATATTTTAAACCGGAATGTTGCAGCTGAACTTCAACGAATTAAAAGTTTAAATTTATCAGGTGAAACCCAGGAGAAATTTGAAACATGGAAAGAACGCTGGGAATCGGTTGTAACCAAGGAACTACCTGACATTGAAGAACATTTGCTTGATGCCGAACAAGCTGCTGACAGGTACCGTTTCTCAAAAGCCAAGAAAATTTTACGTGTTTCTGAACAAACATTAACATCGATTGAAGCAAATATTGAACAGATCGTACAGGAATTGGAACAGTTACTTGATTCCGAGGAAACAAGCCGGTTGGAAGTAGAACAAATGGAACCGGAAATAAAGGCACTGCGGAAAAAGCTGTCCCAATATCGTTATCAGTATGGTAAAGCAGAGAACCATTTTGAGCTGGCGTTAGATGAACTGGAAGAAAAGCTGACAAGTTATTACACTTTGACGAATTCCGGCGATTATTATGAAGCACAGCAAGTTGTTGACATGCTGAAACAGGAATTGGCAACGCTAAAAGAACAAATGGAGGCTTTCCCGTCTATTTATAAAGCCTGCAAACAAGAACTGCCTGCCCAGTTAGATGAGTTATATGCCGGTTTAAAGAGTATGAAACAAGATGGCTATCGTGTAGAACATCTCGGGTTTGAAAAAGAAATTTATAATTACCAGCAACGGTTAGCTGACTGTGTTCGTCTGTTGGACAAAGGGAATTTGGAAGAGGCAAAATCGCTAATTCCGGAACTGGAAGAACGTATGAAAGAAATGTATACACTTCTGGAAAAGGAAGCAATCGCAAAAAATTATATCGAGACGCAAGTTCCCAACTATGGACGCTTAATTCAGGAGCTGGATCAATCATTTCTGGAAACAAAGACAGAAGTAGAATCCCTAAAAAAAGCCTATTACTTTGAAGATGATGATATGGAAAAATATTTAACTTTGGCAAATTCCATTACCCAGCTAAAAAACCAACTAAATGAGTTGTCGAATGAAATAGAAAATGATACCAAATCTCATGCCGAGTTACGTGAAATCGTCGAGGCGGGATTCCAACAAATCGACTCAATACAGGCTGCACATGAGGACTTTAAAAAACGCATCCGCAATTTACGAAAGGACGAATTGGAAGCGAAAGAAGAACTCGCGAATATAAAGGCTGAATTGAATGATACGATAAGAAGACTGAATAAAAGTAATGTCCCGGGTGTACCTGCTTTTATTTGGGGAATGGCGGAAACAGCGAATGAAAAAAATATGCAAGTATTAAAGGCATTGGAAAAGCAGCCATTGGATGTCACAGAAGTTCAATATGCCCTGGCAGAAGCAAAGAACGAAATAAATGCACTTGTGGAACAAACAGATCTCATGTTGGATCAAGCATATTTAACAGAGCAGGTCATCCAATATGCGAACCGGTATCGAAGCAAGTATCCGTTGTTGGGAGCGAAATTAGCGGAAGCGGAACGGCTGTTTAGATCGTACGAATATGAATTATCATTGGAGCAGGCTGCAAAAGCTTTGGAAGAAATTGACCCCGATGCGTTAAAGCGAATTGAAGCAAGTCAGGAAGAAGTCACGTATTAATAATACAGAAGGCTGTCTTATGGAATGGAAGATTAAACTTCTTTTCTTTTGAGTCAGCCTTATCTATTTTCCATAAAAAGAGGTTAGAATGATGATTTATTTAGATAATAGTGCAACAACAAAACCCCATCCAGAAGTATTAAAAAGTTTTCAGCAAGTTTCGGAAACCTTTTTTGCCAACCCTTCTTCAATACATCAATTTGGGGGGGAAGCAGAAAAGCTGTTAATGAAAGCAAGGGAGCAGGTGGCACAGTTATTACATGTTGATTCGGGTGAAATTATTTTCACGTCAGGTGGAACAGAAGGGAACAATACGGCGCTAAAAGGAATCGCTTTGCAGCATCATGAAAGAGGCAAACATATCATTACAACAGAAATTGAGCATCCGTCAGTTCTGGAAACATGTCAATCATTGGAAAAATTAGGGTTTGAGGTTACGTATTTACCTGTAAATCAAAATGGTGTAGTATCTATAACGGACGTAAAAGAAGCGATTCGAAATGACACGATTCTCATCACTGTCATGCATGTCAATAATGAGCTTGGATCTATTCAGCCAGTTGAAGAAATTGGGCAGATCGCAAAGCAATATCCCAAATTAATGTTCCATGTGGATGATGTACAAGGGTTGGGCAAACTACCGTTACAGCTTGCGGAGAGTGGAATTGATCTTTGTACCATGTCCGGACATAAAATTCACGGGGTAAAGGGAACGGGTATCCTTTATGTGAATAAGCATGTACGGTTGTTTCCCTTAATTCATGGTGGTAATCAGGAGCACGCTGTCCGATCCGGCACGGAAAATTTGGCCGGTGCTGTTTCGCTTGCCAAAGCACTCCGGTTAATAATGGTTAAACAAAAAAATGATGCTACGAAATTGTACAAGCTAAACAAATATCTTCGCAGCGAGTTAGGTAAACTCAATGGTGTTATCATCAACACACCCGAACAGGCTGCACCACATATTATCAATTTCTCTGTTCCCGGGTTAAAGCCTGAGGTTTTGATTCACATGCTTGGGGAGCAGGAAATCTATATCTCAACCAAATCAGCTTGTTCTTCCAAACTAACGGATGAAAGTAAAATTTTAGCCGCTTGTGATTTGGATAAAGCACGGACAACATCTGCTTTACGGATAAGTATATCGTATGATACGACAATGGAAGAATTGGCCACGTTCGTCAAAACGTTAGATAATGCAATTAAACAACTTAAAGAAGTACTGGAGTAGATATACATGGAGTTTGATCACTTACTAATTCGTTACGGTGAAATGGCTTTAAAAGGAAAAAACATTAAACAATTTATTGTGAAATTGCAGGAGAATATCCAGCAAAAATTGCATGATTATCCCAAAGTAAAGGTGAAACGGACACAAGGAAGAATGTTTGTGCAGTTAAATGGACAGGATCCGGAACCGATTATTGCAAAATGCAAACAAATTTTTGGTATTCAAAGTTTGAGTCTGGCGATTAAAGTGGAAAATGAGGAACAACAAATAAAAGATGCGGCCTTATATGCGTTAGTGAACAGTAATGATGTAAAGACGTTCAAGGTTTCCGTAAAACGAATTGATAAAAATTTCCCGATCCGGTCACAGCAAATGAATCAGGTTATTGGTGGGCACTTGTTAAGCAATACGTCCGGTTATACGGTCGATGTTCATCATCCGGATTTGGAGATCAAGGTCGAAATCCGTACTGAAGCCACCTATATTACATCTAGCGTTGTTCCGGGTTTGGGAGGATTACCAGTTGGCACGTCGGGAAAGACTTTACTGATGTTATCCGGTGGAATTGATAGTCCTGTTGCTGGGTATTTGGCAATGAAACGCGGTGTTGAAATCGAAGCCATTCATTTTCATTCCCCACCATTCACGAGTGAGCGGGCAAAGCAAAAGGTTTTGGATTTGGCAAGCAAATTAACGGAATACGGCAATTCCGTCAAGGTTCATGTTATACCATTTACAAAACTCCAGCAGCATATCTTCCGGGAAATGCCTGATGGATATGCGATGACAATTATGCGGCGTATGATGTTCCGTATTAGCCAAATGCTTTGCGAGCGAGAAAATATTCTTTCGATCACTACAGGGGAAAGTCTTGGACAAGTCGCAAGCCAAACAATGGAAAGTATGCATGCTATTAATGAAGTAACCAGTTTGCCAGTACTGCGGCCGTTAATTGCGATGGATAAGAATGATATCATCCAGATTTCCCGCCGGATTAATACGTATGATATCTCGATTCGACCGTATGAAGATTGCTGCACCATTTTTGTACCGAAATCACCCAAAACAAGACCATCAAGGGAAAAGGTTAATTATTTTGAAGGGCAAATGGATGTTACAGAAATGCTTCATGAAGCTGTTCAGAACTCGGAAACAGTCAGGATGACCGGTAAGTTGGATACAATGCAGGAATTTGATGGATTGCTTTAAGTGTGTATTCCAATCCAAAAGATTAACTCACTGGTAAATTGGTTTGTAACTAACAGGAACTACCAATAGAAAACCTGTATGTTTGCCTTCCTTGTTACACATTCTATAGGTACCAAGGAGGTGAGGAACAATGGCTTCTAACAACTCAAACCAATTGGTTGTACCTGGTGTACAACAAGCATTGGATCAAATGAAGACTGAGATTGCTCAAGAATTTGGTGTAAATCTTGGTGCTGACACTACTTCCCGCGCTAACGGTTCTGTAGGTGGAGAAATTACAAAACGTCTTGTAACAATGGCCGAGCAACAATTTGGGGGTCATCAATAACAACAATTCAATATGATTTGGCTTGAGGGCTGTCCTATTAGGATAGTCCTCTTATTGTTTCTAATGTTTTATTTCGCATGAGACCCTTGCTTCAAGATTTCAAGATCAAATGAGGGCAAATAAGCGAGGAACAACTGCCGGTAAATGTCCGGTTTTCAGTGGGGGCAAGGAAACCCCCACTTAATGAAGTTTCACTTTATAAAAATGTTCGTTTTACACGATCCCAATAGGAATTGTTTTTTAGTTTTACCGTTTTGATTACCTTGTCGCTCAAGGTTACAGTGATATTTTGGATGTTCTTTACAGGAAAAGCCTCATTGTCCAGACCAATAATCGGATAGTCGTTGCCATCTTGTACAATATCCAAGGTTAATTTACGATCACTGTTAAGCACAAATGATGAACCAAGTGTACGATAGCGGTTGTTGTTAAGAGAGGCGAGCTCTGATACTTGAAAACATGGTATTTTGGGATCAATTACCGCACCGTTGGTTGACCTGTTATAACCGGTTGATCCAGTAGGTGTAGCAATAATTAATCCATCTCCGCGAAATGTTTCGAAATAATGGTCATCGATTTGCACGTCGATAACGATTGTTTTAATAATAGTAGAACGTACACTGACCTCGTTTAAACAATGAAATGTCGTCCCTTGGTTAATTTGCACGTCAATGACCGGGAATTTGCGTACTTCCACTTCGGCATTCTCTATGGTATCAAGTATATCGTCAAAGCTATCCAAATTAAAATCACAATAAAGGCCAGATTCATCTGAGCGGGTAATTCCCACATACAAACAATCTTGGCGAAAATCTGTTTTACGTACCCCCTGTAAAAAGCTTCCATCTCCGCCAATACTAATAATAATGCTTGCATCTTTCGGTTCCGTGACAATAGTAAAGCCGTTTTTTTGGGCTAAGTCAAATAATGGTGTTAATGTATCCTCTATATTTGGTGCTTGATTATAATAGAAATAGATGTTTTTACGGTTTGGCATGTTAGTCATTGCCTCCATTTAGAGTAGTTATATGGTTTATATAGTAAATTGCCGACTTAGTTCGTAACAAGCGGTATTCACAATGTAAGTGTATCATGTTGTTGCTGTTATTTCTATTAATAGCTAAAGGCACTCCAGTTTCAAGCGTGTGAGCTGGTTGATTATCGTTTTACTGGTTAAAAACTGTAATGATGTATCAAAATAGAAATAGAATGAATAAAATTTCCATTATGGGGAGTCGATAGCTTTGGTATGGATTATTGTAGGGATATTGTTAGTCATTATTTTTATAATCCTGTTATTTTCACGGGTACATATTACCTGTTCATTAACCTGCAGTAACCAAAAACAGCGATTGACTTTGCAATTTCGGTTTTACGGGATTCGCTTCTTTACCAAAGAAATCGATTTGGCACAATTGGAAACAACTAATCGATGGGAGCAGAAATTAGTTAATAAGGATATCCGTGAAAAACTTGAAATGATCCAATCCGCCATTAGACACTTTTTTGAATCCATTCGAGACATGGTTACGATAGCACAGACATTCCTAGATAAAGTATATTTCCATCAACTCAAGTGGCATACGCGTATTGGGACAGGTGATGCTAGTACGACAGGGATGGCAACTGGAGGTGTATGGGCAACAAAAGGAATGGTGGTCGGTATGTTAGATCAATGGAGCCAACTGAAATGTTCACCGGACTTTGGTGTTGTACCTGAGTTTAATCGGAAATATGTATATTCCGAATTTGATTGTATGGTATCGATTAGAATTGGACAAGCTATACACGCGTTTTTTAAAGCGATCCAAAAGTCATCGTTTCGAAAAAGAGAAAGGGAATCATTCATTTAAGAAGGAGGATTATAAAATGGCGGAACATCCAATTCAAGGCCTAATGACAACAGCAATGGAAAACCTGAAAGATATGGTTGAGGTCAATACAATTATCGGTGATCCGGTCGAGTCACCCGACGGAAGTGTGATTATACCTGTTTCAAAAGTCGGATTTGGTTTTGCTGCAGGTGGTAGTGAATTTAACGGAAAAAGTCAAGGATCCGATCAAGACGACAGTGATAGTGGTGGTGACAGTAGTAGTGGACAAGATAGCCTGCCGTTTGGTGGAGGAAGTGGCGGAGGAGTGTCCATCACACCCGTTGCTTTTTTAATCGTTAGTGCAAAAGGTATCAAGATGGTTCATTTGGATGGGAATACGCATTTGGTTGAAAAAATGCTTGAGTTTGCCCCACAAGTGGTGGAAAAAATTCAGCAAATGATTCGCGAATCCGGTAGTTCAAAAAAATCATCCAAACAAAAAGAACAAAAGGGGCAGAAAGAAGAGAAACAGCAAAAGGAAGAGAAGTCCGAAAAGGAACAATCCATTTATGATATATAAATGCGTATTGTCCTGCTTAATGGTAGGTTCACAAAAATGTTGTTATTTCGACGGGCAAGATAATGGACACCTATCTAAGGATTATCCATAATAAGAAGTGAAGACAATGAATAAGGAGGAATGATTCATATGGCAAATGTCACATTCGCTCAAGATCCTGTCACACTTCTTGGAACGGAAATTAAGGTAGGGGATAGTGCACCAAACTTTACGGTATTATCCAATGATATGCAGGAGGTATCACTGGATAACTATCAGGGAAAAGTTAAATTGATTGCATCCGTACCATCAGTTGATACAGGGGTATGTTCTGCAGAAACCAAACGCTTTAATGAAGAGGCTGATAAAATTCCAGGTGTTCAAGTATTAACGATTAGTATGGATCTGCCTTTTGCACAAAACCGTTGGTGCGCAGCAAACGGTATTAAAAATCTTGACACATTATCAGATCATCGCGATGCTGATTTTGGAGAGAAATATGGCGTATTAATCAAGGAACTTCGGTTATTGGCGCGGGCCATTTTTGTGGTTGATTCAAACAATACGGTTACATATGTTGAATATGTCGACGAAGTAACGAATCATCCCGATTATGACAAGGCATTGGAAGCCGTTAAAGCTGCGAAATAATGAAAAAAGTCTCTCTTGCTGCTAGCTGGAGAGATTTTTTTGAGAAGAGCCCTCAGATCGAAAAAATACCTCCAATTTTTGTACATCCCCCCTCGGATTTTGGTACAATAGGAACGTTTAAGGGCTAGGATCGGAGGAAAAACATATGAAAAAAACAAATATGGAAACACTTTTTGCATTAATCGATGATGCAGTAGAAAATATCCAGCAACAAGAAAATGAACCTTATTTGGACAGCCTGGTAATCGTGCTTGAATGTCTTTTCAATAATGATGTAAACACAAGCGATGATATTCAAAAACAAAAAATACAACAGTTCATTCAAGATATCGAGCTTGATTATTATAAACCAGAGGAAATAAAAACAGCGATCGAGTTTGCTATTTTAAAAGGTATGAGAAATTCCACCCAACAACAACATTTCATGACCCCGGAGACTGTGTCATTATTGATCGCCTATCTGGCTGAAAAGTTGTTTGCGGGTAAGGAGACATTACGTGTTTTTGATCCAGCCTGTGGGACAGGGAGCTTACTGTCCACAGTAATAAAACAGGTAAAGAAAAAAACAACGGCATTCGGCAGTGAAATAGATCCAACTTTAATCAGACTTGCCCTGGTAACTGCAAATCTGTACGAGGAACCGATTGAATTCTTTCATCAGGATAGTTTGCGTCCGTTTTTGCTGGATCCTGTTGACCTGGTTGTTGCCGATTTGCCGGTGGGATATTATCCGGATGATCTGCGGGCAAATGAGTATGAATTACATGCCGAACAGGGTCATTCCTATGCACATCATTTGTTTATTGAACAAAGCATGAACTATACGAAAGAAGCGGGTTATTTAATTTTTGTCATTCCTGATTTTTTGTTTGATAGTGATCAATCAGATAAACTGCATGCGTATCTACAGCAACACGCCCATATTGTTGGGGTGCTGCGTTTACCGGATAGTGCAGTTAAATCAGATAAAAACGGAAAAAGTTTATTGGTTTTACAGAAAAAAGGCCAACAAACAAGCACACCAAAACAGCCGTTGCTTGTTCATTTACCATCATTCAAAAATACCAAAGCAATGAATGATATATTGGATCAAATGAACAGCTGGTTTGCGAATTATTTAAATGTGAGGAGTTAAACAATATGCTTATTTTAGCAATTAATGCAGGAAGTTCATCGTTGAAGTTTCAGTTAATTCAAATGCCGGAGGAACATGTATTGGCCAAAGGGTTATTTGAACGTATTGGGCTTTCTGATTCGATATTCACCTACGAAATTAATGGGGAAAAGGAAAAAATGGCCGGGGATCTACCGGATCATGAGGCCGCAGTTAAATGGTTATTGGAACAATTAAAAACTTCTGGAGTCATTCAGTCACTGGACGAGATTGGTGCAGTTGGTCATAGGGTAGTACACGGTGGGGAACGGTTTACAGACTCGGTGAAAATAACCGATGAAGTAATTCAGCAGATTGAAGCAGTATCTGAATTGGCTCCATTGCATAACCCGGCCAATTTACTGGGAATTCAAGCATTCCGGGAAGTACTGCCAAATGTCCCAATGGTTGCGGTATTTGATACTGCTTTTCATCAAACCATGCCGGAACGGTCGTATTTATATAGTTTGCCATATGAATATTATGAGCAATACGGAATCCGTAAATACGGGTTTCACGGTACATCACACAAATATGTTTCGCAGCGGGCTTCAGAGTTATTGGAAATACCGTTGGATCAGTTGCGTCTTATTTCCTGCCATCTGGGAAATGGTGCAAGTATCACAGCAATTGATAAAGGAAAATCAATTGATACATCGATGGGCTTTACCCCACTTGCTGGTGTTACCATGGGAACTCGTTCCGGTAATATTGACCCGGCGCTTATTCCCTACATCATGGAAAAAACCGGACAAACTGCTGAGGAGGTTATTAACGTTCTCAATAAACAAAGTGGAATGCTTGCATTATCCGGGTTTTCAAGTGATTTACGTGACATTGAGGAAAAAAAGGATGAGAATGATCGGGCGGAACTGGCTTTGGAGGTTTTTGCGGCAAGAATTCATAAATATTTAGGCTCATATGCTGCCAGGATGTCTGGTGTTGATGCAATTATTTTTACTGCAGGAGTTGGTGAAAACAGTACAACAATTCGCGAAAAGGTATTAACCGGATTGGAATTTATGGGAGTATACTGGGATCCGGCACGAAACAATGTACATGGAAAAGAAACCTTTATCAATTATCCGCACTCACCAGTAAAGGTCCTCATCATTCCAACAAACGAAGAGGTAATGATTGCGCGTGATACGGTACGCTTGACAACATGATTCGAAAATATGCAGGGATAATGAATATGGGGGACAGACAATGGTACATCAGGTTGCACATAAAAAAGTAAACTGCATGATTATTACAGTTAGTGATACGCGTACGAAAGAGACGGATAAAAGTGGAAAGCTAATGGCAGAACTGCTTGAACAGGCAGGTCATCATGTGAAGTTTGCGGAAATTGTAACGGATGATGAAATAGCCATTCAAACGATGGTGGAAAGAGGCGTGCAAGATGCCAATATTGAAGTTATCTTGTTGAACGGCGGGACAGGCATTTCAGCGCGTGATGTGACGATTGAAACGGTTAAAGGAATGTTGCATAAAGAAATAAGCGGCTTTGGAGAAATTTTTCGGATGCTAAGTTATCAAGAAGATATCGGATCGCCAGCAATTCTTTCACGGGCAATTGCCGGCACGATTGAAGGTACAGCACTATTTTCCACACCAGGATCGACAGGGGCTGTTAGACTGGCAATGAATAAATTAATCATTCCCGAGCTTCCCCATGTTGTTCACGAACTAAATAAGAATTGAAGAAAAAACGCTGCCTTTAATAAAAGGAGCGTTTTATTTTTGTTTATTATAATAAGAGCGTCCGGGACAGGAAGCATTGTAACAGTACATCCAATTATCGTACCACCAATACATCACAATTGGCATAACGGGTGATGCTTTCAGAAACACTGCCAATAAGAAATCGTTCCACCGCATTTAATCCGGTTGCGCCACAAATGATTAAATCTGCTTCATATGCGGCAGCGACATCTTTTGCGATTTTTACCTTGGGTGAACCATATTCAATGCAATGTGCCAGATTTTCGACACCAGCTGCCCTTGCTTTTTTTGAATAGCCATTCAGTAAATCGTTTGCATAGCGTTCTGCACGCTCAGAAAGGGTTTTATCATATGCCTCCGCTGTGGCGAATGTACGAGAGTCAACAATATGGGTAAGAATGAGCTGGGAATCATTTCGTTTGGCAATATCCAGTGATTTTTTAAACGCTGCATCAGACGCATCGGAACCATCCAGGGCAACAACAATATGCTTATATGCAAAATCCATGAGTAACTCCCCCTTTTTTCATCTATACGTCTATACCCCATTTTTGTGTATGGTAATCTTGTTTAATAATGGATTTAAAAATAACCTATGGATCGTCGCCTTTAACACATACTAATTTTGGAGGTGATTTTATTGGGAAAGAGCAATAAGTTTATTGAGGATAAAAAGGGTATTGAAGCGGTACAAAATCAATTGATTGAAAGTTATCAAAGCGGTGTAATTGAGGATAAGGATAATTTATCCAATAACAGAAGTATCCACACGTTTAACAATCAGAAAAAATAAGTTGATCAAATCCATCCCGCTTTTCGGGGTGGATTTTTACAATGGGACGACAGATGCTGTTTTCAATTTTATTTGATTGGCCGCAATCTTATGGTATAATTCGATTCATAATATAGGTGTTCTTATTGAAAGGGAGGGGAAAATTTGGGGCATGCACTGATAACAGCAGGAACTTCCGGTTTGGGAAGAATGGTAACCGAATTATTCTTGCAACATGGTCATCATGTAACAACAACTTATCATAGCAATAAGGAAAAGGCGATGCAGGTAAAACAGAACCTTTCCTCCTATCAAGATGCATTAAATATTGTGCAAGCCGATGTTACGGATAAACAAAGCATTGAACAGTTGGTGACTAAAGCAGTAAACAAATATGGGGGTGTTGATTATCTGATTAATAATGCCGGCCCATTTATTTTTGAACGTAAAAAATTGCTTGATTATACGGAAGATGAATGGCATGAAATGATGTATGGAAATTTGGATGCCATTTTTTATTTATTAAAATTAACGGTTCCATATATGCGTAAGCAGCGATTTGGGCGTATTGTCAACTACGGATTTCAAGGTGCAAATACAGCTTCAGGCTGGATATACCGCTCGGCGTTTGCGGCCGCTAAAAGTGGCTTGGCTTCATTGACCAAATCGGTAGCTTTTGAGGAAGCGGAGTACCAAATCACGGCAAATATGGTTTGTCCGGGTAATATTGAAGGGGAAATGAAGGAATCAACAATCGCAAAAAGCCGGATGAAATATGATGACCAGACACCAATAGGGAGATCTGGAACCGGTGAAGATATCGCCCGGATGATTTTGTTTTTATGTGATCAGGACTCTGATATGATCACGGGAACTGTTTTTGAAATCACCGGTGGTTTGGATGTAATCAATCGTTTTCGTTAACCGTTGTTACAGGTTGTAGCGATCGCCTAAAAAGTACAGGGAGGTTTTGAGGTGAAAATAGGGGTACCTAAGGAAATAAAAAACAATGAAAACAGGGTAGCAATGACGCCAGCTGGAGTAGTAACATTGAAAAACGCCGGACATGACGTATACGTGGAAACAGGCGCCGGCCTTGGTTCAAGCTTCACGGACGATGAATATGAAGCAGCCGGAGCTATTGTTACACCTACAGCAAAAGAAGCTTGGGCACAAGAAATGGTTATGAAAGTAAAAGAACCACTTCCAGAGGAATACAATTATTTTTATGAAGGGCTAA
This sequence comes from Lentibacillus daqui, assembly GCF_027186265.1. Taxonomy (NCBI): domain Bacteria; kingdom Bacillati; phylum Bacillota; class Bacilli; order Caryophanales; family Bacillaceae; genus Lentibacillus; species Lentibacillus daqui. Next base: position 1,429,702 of record NZ_CP114176.1, read on the forward strand.
TTTTATTTACATATTTACACTTGGCAAATGAACCTGAGTTAACGAGGACGATGATTGAGAAAAAAGTAAAAGGAATCAACACATTGGATGGCTATGTCACCTATCAGGCTGTAGCTGAGGCACATGGTTTAGATTATAGCTCTACCGATACGCTATTGGAGAAATAAATGATGCTGAAGGAGGCTAATTCCACATTGGATAGTCTCCTTTTTTGACAAGTAAAGAAAATATAAAAATCTAGGCTTTATTCAGCTCGTGACAAAGCAGGCCACGTCTGGCTCCAGCGCCCAGCAACTAGCAAACTTCACACTTCTTCACTACGATAAGTCAACATCGGTTCGCTTCCAGCTCACCGTGTTTCCTTTATCTCATTGCGAAGTGCTCCAGTTTGTACGTTGCTAACCGGGCGCTTACGCCTTTGTTCTAAAAATTGAAACCTTTGCTACATCCGATTCGTATAGATTGATACAATCGCGCTATTTTTCGGTATATTGGTATGTATGTTTCCGGTACACCAGGCCCAACCTAACAAAGATTGGTATTTTGGCAGGGGGTGGCTGTTATATAGCCGTTGAATTTGTGCCGAATAAATGGTGTCAAAATAAAATAGGAGGTCGGCATATGTTTAAATTTTTTAAACGAGTATCTACTTTAGTGCGATCGGAACTGAATGCATCCCTTGACAAGGCAGAAGATCCGGTGAAAATGCTTGACCAGTTTATGCGGGATATGGCAGAGGACATCCGTGAAGTGGAAACTGGTGTTGCCAAGCAGATGGCAAATGAAAAGATGTTAAAGCGTAAAAAAGATGATGTATTGACACTGATTGAAAAACGTCAAAAACAAGCAGAACAAGCAATTGAGGCCGGTAATGATGACATGGCGCGCCGTGCGCTGGAGGATAAGCACGAACATGAACAACAGGCAGAGGCGTTGACTGCATCATGGGAGCAAGCTAATGCTGATACAGAAATATCCCGTGATAAGCTTGCCGAGATGAAGAAGGAATATCAGGAAATGAAATTAAAGAAAGATACATTGCAAGCTCGGGCTGAATCAGCAAAGACAAGGACGAAAATGAATCGAACCATGTCTGCAATTGGCAGTGACGAATCGAAACAGGGTTTTGAGCGTATGGAGGAAAAGGTAATGCAGTATGAGGCCGAAGCAGAAACGAGTGAAGATCTGCGTACTTCCCGTACATTGGAAGATGAATTTGAGGAATTGAACAGCGATAAAAAGATTGATGATGAATTGGCTGCCTTAAAACGGAAGATGGGAAGAGAATAAAATGATACGTTAAAATGTTTTTAATCGACGCATGAAAAAAACATAAAACGGGTAGAGGATATATGTAACTTTTATCGAAATATATAATTGGAGCAAAAAGAGAAGGAGAGATAGACATGAAGTTATCATACCATGGTCAATCCGTTGTACTTGTTGAAACGTCGAAACACAGGATATTATTTGATCCATTTATTTCCGGTAATGACAAGTGTGATCTGGATGCCAGCACAGTTAAAGCAGATGTTATTTTGCTTACACATGGGCATAATGATCATGTTGGCGATACAGTAGATATTGCCAAGCGAAATGATGCCCTGGTTGTAGCACCAAATGAACTGGCCAATTATATGGCTACAAAAGGACTCCGCACCCACGCAATGCATATTGGCGGGGCACATCAATTTGAATTTGGAAAAGTGAAACTAACTCAAGCATTTCACGGTTCTTCCTATACTGAGGATGATGGCAGTATTATATACACGGGAATGCCTGCTGGAATCTTATTAACTGTTGAGGGTAAAACAATCTACCACGTCGGTGACACCGGACTGTTCTCCGATTTGAAGTTGATTGGTGATCGAAATGATATCGATGTTGCCTTTGTACCAATTGGCGATAACTTTACCATGGGTCCGGAAGATGCACTAGTTGCTGCGGATTGGATTCAGGCAAAAACAGTTGTTCCAATACACTATAATACTTTCCCGTTAATTGAACAAGATGCTGGTGCGTTCGCTGACAAGGTTAAAGCCGGAGAGGGAAAAGTGTTGGAGATCGGTGAATCAATGGAACTTTAAAGAAAAACATACAAACGCAGGCCTTATTTGATGGCTTGCGTTTTTTAAATTCCAATTTTGGGTTAAGAGCCCCAATTTTTTATTACTATGCAGTATTTAGTAAAGTTAGTAGATTTTTTGGTCACTATATAGTACTATAGTTATAGTTCTATAGTATTGGATGTGACGCGAAAAATGACTGTACAAATAACGGTCTTATTTTTTACACTGGGTCTTATCTTTGGTTCGTTTTTTAATGTTGTCGGATTACGATTACCGGCAAAACTGTCATTTGCGAACGATCGATCCATGTGTCCGCAATGTAAGCATATACTTTCCTGGTATGAGCTTGTGCCGGTTCTGTCCTACCTGAAGCAATTAGGAAGATGCAGACATTGCCATACAGCTATCTCGCTAATGTATCCGGTCATAGAAGTTCTGACTGGATTGCTCTTTGCATATAGTTATCTCCGGCATGGGTTGGGGTTGGAACTCGTCATTGCCATCTGCTTCATGTCCATGCTTGTCATTATTTTGGTTGCTGATATCAGCTATATGCTCATTCCGGATCGTGTCTTGCTATTTTTTTTACCACTATTTATTATCCTGCGTGTCATTCAACCTCTTCATCCATGGTGGTCCTCTATCGTTGGTGGAATCCTTGCCTTTGTTCTAATTGCTGTTATCATTCTTGTTAGCCGCGGTGGTATGGGCGCTGGCGACATGAAATTATTCGGTGTACTTGGCATTGTACTAGGAGTCAAACAAGTGATGCTGGCTTTCATTTTATCGTGTATGATTGGTGCCATTGTTAGTTTGTTTTTGCTATTATTGAAACGAATTAATCGCCGACAGCCTTTCCCATTTGGTCCATACATTGTTGTAGCAGCGATCATCAGCTATTTTGATGGATATTCCCTTATAAACTGGTATATGCAATTATTTTCATAGTTGGTAACAGCGTATATGGTGTACAAGCATGAAATAATTATCTCCTTCATAAACTATAAGCATATGGAGGTGATTAATGATGCGTCACTATGCAGTTTTGCGTTTATTATTGGCAGGTTTTTTTCTATATTTTGCCTGGCCATATATCCCTGAAGCCTCGTCTCAATTGGAATTCATTTTTTGGGGGCTTTGGCTGCTGTTTTTCTTGCTGGTAGTTGGTGCGAACCTTGCTGTGCTTTTACAAATGAACAATCCGCCGGTTATGGAACAGGAACGTGTTAGAGAGCGGCAAACGCTAAAATATTGAGGTGAAACCAAATCAACTGTATAATAAAGAAAAATCATAATGGTTAGTACAGTTGAAAGTCGGTGAACAAATGGCAACAAAGCATGAGCAGATATTACAACATATTATGGCGTTAGGAGTAGGCAATAAAATATCCGTACGACAAATTGCCAAAGACTTAAATGTAAGTGAAGGCACCGCATACCGGGCGATAAAAGAAGCGGAAAATCAAGGGCTGGTAAGTACCATCGAACGCGTTGGAACCATAAGAATCGAGCGAAAGAGAAAAGAAAACTTTGAGCGATTAACATTTGCCGAAGTGATCAATATTGTAGATGGACAGGTTTTGGGGGGAAAGGAAGGCCTGCACAAAACCTTGAATAAATTTTTGATCGGGGCAATGCAGCTGGAAGCAATGATGCGCTACACGGAAGCAGATTCCCTTTTGATTGTTGGTAATCGGGTTAAAGCCCATGAATTGGCCATCAAAGCGGGTGCCTCCGTGTTAATAACAGGCGGGTTTGACACGGCTGATCATATCAAGGCATTGGCAGATGAAAAGCAAATTCCAATCATGTCAACAAGTTATGACACGTTTACGGTGGCCTCCATGATTAATCGGGCCATCTATGACCAGTTAATTAAAAAAGAAATCGTTTTTGTAGAAGACATCTCAACACCGCTTGAACAATCTTTCTATTTAAATACGAAGGATCCTTTACAACGATGGTACGAATTGAATGAACTGTCGGAGCACTCCAGATTTCCGGTTGTGGGGGAAAAGAACCGTGTGGCTGGAATGGTAACCTCAAGAGACATTATCGGCAAAAGTCCGGACACATTGATCGAAAAAGTAATGACCAAAAACCCTACCGTAGTACAGGCAAAAACCTCGCTTGCCTATGTCGCACATATGATGGTTTGGGAAGGCATTGAACTGGTCCCTGTCGTCAACCAATCCCATGAACTGCGGGGAATTATCTCCCGGCAGGACGTTTTAAAGGCGCTGCAGCAAATCCAGCGGCAGCCACAAATTGGCGACACCATCGATGATATTGTATCGTCAACCATTAGCACTGTTGAGGGGGAAGAGTCGGTTTTTCAAGCTGAAGTAACCCCGCAAATGACAAACCAGCTTGGTACGTTATCGAACGGGGTATTTACATCATTGATCACTGAAGCAAGCAGTCGTTTGCTGTTGCAGGCGAAACGGGGTGAACTGGTTGTGGAGAATATAACGGTATACTTTCTGAAACCAGTACAAATTGACAGCAAGGTTATGATTAAACCGCGATTGGTTGATGTAGGAAGAATTTATGCAAAAATCGATGTCGAAGTGTATAATGATCAGCAGTTAATCGGGAAAGGGTTATTAATGGCGCAGCTTATTGACCGTTAATCGGGCTTGGAAACGGATTTTGCCTTGCAGTTATTTAGTGTATTACATGAAAAAAGCTGACTATCGGATGATAATCAGCTTTCATTCCCGTTAGGGTACAGACGTTTCCATTCGTTGCGGTAGTGTTTGGATTCCTTTATTCCCAAATTAAGCTGCATGCCCCCTAGAATCAGAAAAATTATCCCAATGAACAGGGAGAGCTTGGTTTGATAATATAAGTATTGGTTAATGCCAAATACAAGCACAAATATACCAAGACATATCCGGGATTTTGCGTTAAAATAGGCTTGTGTTAGCTTATCCTTGTTTCGTATAACGGCAACCTTGTAATAAATATATAAAACAAGTGCAATCGCAACAATAATTGGTAGAATGACCATCAGAATTTTCGCTCCTGTATTAGTTTTGCAGACATGAGTAACTGCGATAACTAACATCTATTGTAGCTTGTTTTTATGAATTAAGCCAGAATAAACTTAAAACAGAAGGAGAACTTACGATGAATTTTGACGCAATCATCCAGGCGATTGAGGATTATGGGATCATTATCATTCACCGTCATGTCCGACCGGATCCCGATGCATACGGATCACAAGCTGGATTAGGACAGTTGATCAAACAAACGTATCCAAATAAGCAAGTTTATTTAGCTGGGGAAGAAGACCCGTCACTTACATTTCTTGCACGAATGGATACGATCGATGACAATGTCTACCAAGGGGCATTGGTAATTGTATGTGATACTGCCAATACTGAACGAATTGATGATACCCGCTATGATAAAGGTGATAAATTGATCAAAATCGACCATCACCCAAATGTTGATCCATACGGTGATATTGTCTTGGTGGATACCGAGGCAAGCTCAACTAGTGAAATTATTTACGATTTATATGTCCACGCAAAAGCAGCGGGTTATCAAATGAACAATGAAGCTGCCAGATTGATTTATGGCGGGATTGTCGGAGATACAGGGAGATTTCTGTTTCCAAGTACAACGAAGAAAACCTTTCAATATGCGGCTGAACTTGTAACCTATTCATTTGATCGGACACAACTCTACGATGGCATGTATCAGATGGATGAAAACATTGCCCGCCTACAGGGATACATATTACAAAACTATACCCTGACACCTTCAGGAATGTGCAGTATTAAAATAACCAGTCAATTATTGAGTGAATACCGCATAAAACCGGAGGAAACAAGTCAAATTGTTGGTACATTGGGCGATATTTCGGGGATTAAGGCTTGGGTTATATTTATTGAAGAAGCGAACGATATTCGTGTTCGACTAAGATCAAAAGGTCCGGTCGTGAATACCGTTGCTGCAAAGTTTGGCGGCGGTGGTCATCCAATGGCTGCAGGGGCTACCGTTGCCAATTGGGAAGAGACAGAGCGGGTTGTCCGTGATTTGGAAAGGGTATGTAAAAACTACCAGGGATAGGTAATATAAATCTAAAGAAGTGCTGGTTTCCATAGTGGGAAATCAGCACAGTTTATTGATTCGCTCTTTGGACTTTACGATTAGCTGCTCACTTTTTCCTGAAGTGGTAAAAACCAGCATCCTGCGTCCGTTTGGTCATAAACAACTTGTAACTGTTGTTTAATGATTTGACGCTTGATCAGGCGAATTAACTCACTGGATTCAGCATAGACCGTTTGCCCGGATTTAAGTTGCTTAATCTTTTCATCGCGAATTTGATTTTCTGGCATGATAAGCATGCTTACCACTCCTTTCCATAAAGGTAGTATATGAAGCTGGTAAAATAAATGAAACCCTTTTCGCGATTTTTTGTGGATGATTTCTATATGTTCATTATACAAAAAGCGGGAAACTTACGCTATAAATTTTTATAAATTTCACAAAACATTCACGCAGGACTATTGTTTTTTGCTGTCACGGTTATTTTTAACGTTCTGGCAAATGTTATTTTTGTTACGGTAAAATAATAGTTGAAATCCTCAATGGCGAATTCTTTGTTTTCGATCGTACTGGTTAGAAGTTGGTCACTCTCTGAAACAATACTTACTTTTTGGCCGATTACATGTTTTAGTTCTTCTTTGATCATTTCCTCCATTTGATAGACGACCAATTGGCTAAGCTTTAAGGTTTTAGCATTTGCAATGGTGACCTCCATGGATTCGATGGTTAATTGCTCTTCGTTTTTCTCATCCAAATCCTTTTTATCCTCCAATAATGCTTCATTCTGGTTTTTAAGTTCGGTCACTTGTGATTGTAATTCCAGGTTGGTTTCAAACAGACGCTGGTACATGGAATTATACATGTAGGCAAAAACACAATAGGCAATAACCCCACCAATCAGCGCCCCTACGAAAAATCGCTGCCAAACTGCCTTTTTGTGATAAGGTGGGATATGCATCAGTCTACATCCTCCTGAATGAACCAGCTAATAAGGATAATTGCTGTTTTGACGCCTCCCATTGCAGACAGGATTAATAGTACTTGCTTGAATACGTCTATTGTATGACCGTCAAGCAGCCCTTTTTCAAAATTGGCGATCGCATCAAACGTTCCGCCAATTGCTGCTACAATTGCCCAGATTCTTAATCGTTTGGCTATATGACTCATCGCAGTAAACGGGGCATCCCCAGTAGCAAATGATCCGATGCTACCGATAATTGTACCGCCAATTAGCACACCGAACGCGATAAAATAACAATGAATGAATGAAGCGATGAAACGTTCCTCCATTGATATGCTCTCCCTTATCCTATGCTTTTCCCATTATATGTTTGGGCAGGACAAGATATGTTAAGCGGAAAATACTTGGGACATGCATACCGGCGATATGTTCGCTATAATAATTCTTAGAGATAGAAAAGGCGGGATTGTATGTCATCTTTTACACATTTACAAGTGAGAAGCGGATATAGTTTGATGAATAGCACCATAACGATCGACAAATTGGTCAATAGGGCAAAGGAGCTTTCATTTTCTGCGCTTGCATTGACCGATGAACAGGTATTGTATGGAGCAATCCCATTTTATCAGGCGTGTAAAAAAGCAGGGATTAAGCCGATAATTGGCATGACTGTTTACGTGACGACTGATGAACAAACAACGGAAACCTGCATTCTGCTGGCGAAAAACAATCAAGGTTATCAGCAGCTTGTTGCATTATCTACTTACCTCCAAACAAACCAATACACGAAGATCGAACAACATGAATTACACCATTACACATATGACATGATTGGCATTTTGCCTGCCAAAGATTCGCAGCTTGCCAGACTGCTGCAAACGAAATCACTAACTGATGTGCACCAATATATCGCATCATGGAAAACGTGTTTTTCACAAGGTGATTTTTATTTGGGTGTTGCTGGTTATGGTTATGTGTCCGAAAAAGAAATTCACCTTGCCTTAAAAACATATATGGGGCAATATTCAACACCTGTTGTTGCTATCAATGATGTCCGATATTTACATGAAAAAGACGATATTGCCCTTGATTGTTTACAAGCAATCAAACGTGGTGAATCATGGCCATTTTATGTAACGGACCCAAACTTGAAGGGCCACCATTTACGTTCATCATCCGAAATGGAAAAGGCTTTTTCCGATTGGCCGGAGGTATTAACTGCGACGAAACGAATTAGTGACCAGTGTACAGTAACCCTTGATTTTACCACTAGAATGCTTCCGTCGTATCCAGTCCCGGAACAAATGGATGCACATACCTATTTGGAAAAGGTGTGCTGGCGGAATGTTGAAAATAAATATTCCACGGTTACAAACAAGGTTGCTGACCGTTTGCATTACGAATTGCATGTGATTCAATCGATGCAGTTTAGTGATTATTTCCTGATTGTTGCTGATTTTATTGCATTTGCAAAGGAAAATCATATTATGGTGGGCCCGGGACGAGGATCTGCTGCGGGGTCACTTGTTGCTTATGTGCTAGGAATTACCGAGATAGATCCGCTTGAATACAATTTATTATTTGAGCGATTCCTTAATCCGGAACGTGTAACAATGCCAGACATTGACGTTGATTTTTCCGACCATAGACGTGAAGAGGTGATTGAGTATGTGCGGAACAAATATGGCAGTGAACATGTGGCTCAGATCATTACGTTTGGCACATTTGCTGCCCGTTCGCTGCTGAGGGAATTAATCAAAACCATGAAGATTGATAAAGAGGATGCCCAATTTATTTTAAGGGAGGTACCTGTCCACCCTCATAAATCGCTAGTAGCATATGTACGGGAATCGGTAGAATTAAAACAATATATTAAGCAATCGGAGACACTAAAAGTATTATTCGCTATCGCAACTGTATTAGAGGGCTTGCCGCGACATATTTCAACCCATGCTGCCGGGATCGTGATCAGCGAGCAACCACTTGTGAGACATGTCCCGTTAACAATCGGGGCGAATGATACCCGATTGACCCAATATCCGATGAACGATCTGGAAGCAATCGGATTGTTAAAAATGGATTTTTTGGGCTTGCGTAATTTAACTTTATTAGAGCGAATCGTACAAACGATTCATTATACGGCGAAACAAACCATTCGCTTAAATGAATTACCGGAAAATGATCCAAAGACATTTACATTATTACAAAAAGGAATGACAAATGGCGTTTTCCAATTAGAATCACAAGGTATGAAAGAAGTTCTAATGAAATTAAAACCGACATCGTTTGAGGATATTGTCGCTGTTAATGCGCTTTATCGTCCGGGTCCGATGGAATACATTCCAACCTACATTGCCCGTAAGCATCATAAGGAAAAAATAACCTATCCACATCCGGATTTGGCGACAATATTAGCGGATACATATGGGGTTTTGGTATATCAGGAACAGATTATGCAAATCGCCCATAAAATTGCTGGATTCACACTTGGTCAAGCAGATATTTTGCGACGTGCTGTCAGTAAAAAACAAGAAACGGTAATGGAGAAACAAAAAGAGGCCTTTATCCAAGGCTGTCTGACAAATGGATACAACCAGAATGTTGCTGAGGAAATTTTTGCATGGATCGTCAAATTTTCCAACTATGGTTTTAATCGAAGTCATGCGGTCGCATATAGTATGATTGCCTATCAACTTGCGTATTTAAAAGCGCATTACCCTGTTAGTTTTTTTTCCGAACTCTTAAGCTCAGTTACCAATCAGCAGGATAAAGTGATGGCGTATGTCAAGGAAGCAAAAATGTATGGTTTGGAAATATTGCCACCCTCTGTAAATGCCAGTTTCGGGAAATATACCGTGGAATCGAACAACATCCGTATGGGGCTATTATCGATCAAAGGAATCGGCAATCAAGTAGTCAAAGAAATTATTCGGGTAAGGAAACACGGCCGATTTAAAAATATATTTGATTTCTGTATGCGGATTTCTTCTCATAGCGTAAATCGTCAAATATTGGAATTGCTAATATTGGCGGGTGCGTTCGATGACACTTATGACAATCGTGCCAGTTTGTTGGCATCGATTGATCAGGCGTTGGAACAAGGAGAGTTATTTCATGAATTTCAGGATCAGCCGTCATTATTCCAAAGTGAAATTGAGCTGGAGGCAGGCTACGTGGAGATGGAGGATCTTTCTACAATAACTAAGTTGGCAAATGAGAAGGAATTGCTGGGAATCTATGTAACCAGCCACCCGCTTGCAGCCTATCGTCGCGCCTTAAAAAGTCATGGGTATGCTACATTGGCAGATGTTTACCAAATGATTGGGAAACGCGGGGTGAAAAGCGCAGTTATTATCCAATCAATAAAGATCATCCGGACAAAGCGGGGAGACCCGATGGCTTTTTTAACGGTTGGTGATGAAACAAGTGATATGGATGCTGTTGTGTTTCCAGATGTATTCCGCTTGAACCGGTCATTGTTAGAGGAAGAAAAATTAATTGCAATCAAAGGAAAAATTGAATCGAGAAATAATCGGATTCAATGGCTTGTATCTGAAGTGTATCCGTTTGACGAAACAATAGCAGTTATCAATCAGCCTGAACGTCTTTTTATCAAGGTAAGTGCGCGAAACAGCGAGGAGGCTTTAAACAAAATGGCTGAGATAGCTCAGTCTTTTCCAGGTAACACACCAATCATTCTTTATACAGTTGAAACAAAGCAAACCTACCAATTGCAAAACACGTACAATATTAACCCGATAAGTGCTTGTATGACAAAGATACGTGCTTTTTTTGGCGAGGAAAACGTTGTATTGGAAAAACGGAACTGATTGTACTTTCCATTATGCTTTACACGATATCACCATCTGTTATAATTAAATAATCGAATGGTCAGACCACTATATCATAAAAATCAAGGCAAAAGGAGCGGATAATCTGTGGCTAATTTAAGAGAGGAAGCACTGCATTTGCATAAGAATAACAAAGGGAAATTGGCTACCACGCCCAAGGTACCAGTACAAAACGCCAGAGATTTAAGCCTGGCGTATTCTCCGTGGGTTGCCGAACCATGTAAAGAAATTCACGATCGAGAAGAATCTGTCTATGATTATACAATGAAAGGTAATATGGTTGCAGTTGTCAGTAATGGTTCCGCTGTTTTGGGACTTGGTAATATCGGTCCGGAAGCAGCTCTCCCCGTTATGGAAGGTAAATCTGTGCTTTTTAAAACGTTTGCAGGGGTTGATTCATTCCCTGTCTGCTTGAATTCGGACAACATCGATGATATTGTTCAAGCTGTAAAAATGATGGAACCAACATTTGGTGGAGTAAATCTTGAGGATATTGCCGCTCCAAATTGCTTTATTATTGAAGAAAAACTAAAAAAAGAAACCAGTATTCCAATTTTTCACGATGATCAGCATGGTACAGCAATTGTAACGGTTGCCGGACTGATCAATGCGCTGAAATTGGTCGGAAAGTCATTTTCGGAAATACGGGTAGTCGCAAATGGTGCGGGAGCTGCGGGCATTGCAATTATAAAACTGCTGCATCATTTTGGTGTTCGTGAAATGATTATGTGTGATTCCAGCGGTGCCATTTATGAAGGCAGACCAAACGGAATGAACGAGGTTAAGGAACAAGTGGCCAAAATGACAAATAAGGATAAGAAGGAAGGAAACCTGGAAGACGTCCTTGAAGGTGCTGATGTGTTTATTGGTGTATCTGTTGCTGGACTATTAACCAAAGAAATGGTTCAAAAGATGAATGACGATCCAATTATTTTCGCAATGGCCAATCCTAACCCGGAAATTATGCCAGAGGATGCAAAAGAAGCCGGCGCTAAAGTAATTGGAACCGGACGATCTGATTACCCAAACCAGGTAAACAATGTCTTGGCGTTCCCGGGGATTTTCCGTGGTGCACTGGATGTACGGGCTACGCGGATCAATGAAAAAATGAAAGTTGCCGCCGCAGAAGCAATTGCGTCTTTGATTACAGAAGAGGAATTAAACACAGATTATGTAATTCCAGCACCATTTGATAGCCGTGTTGCACCAGCAGTTGCATCAAGTGTTGCGAAGGCAGCAATGGAATCTGGTGTTGCCAGAATTCAAGTGAACCCGGACGATGTGGAAGAAAAAACGAAAAAATTGACCGAAATAGATCATTGATGGTAAACGAGAAATTTCCCCATGCCATAAGCAGGCATTGTAATCATCAAGGTTTTATACCAAATTATTCCTGTTCATACAAAGGAAGTAACGCATTGATCAACCAACACATGATTCGTAAAATGCCTGCCTGGTATGTGGGAAAATTGCTGCCCCGGTAAAGGAGGAATAACCTTGCTTAAAGATTTTTTTGGCAAGCGAAAGAAGTATGCATCCATCCCAGGTGAAGAAGGGAAAATCGATGTACCTGAAGGTTTGATGAAAAAATGTGATGGATGTCATAAAATCTATTATCGTAAAGAAATGAAAAAAAATAATTATGTTTGCCCAAATTGTGGGTATCACCATCCCTTAAGCGCCTGGGAACGGATTGATAGTTTGTTTGATCAGGATACATTTGAGGAATGGGATAAACAGTTGATCTCAAGTAATCCGCTGGCATTTCCCAGCTATGAACAAAAACTGGAAAAAGACCGTAATAAGACGGGGCTTAATGAAGGTGTTGTAACCGGAAAAGGGTTGATAAATGGGCAAGCCACCGCTTTTGCAGTGATGGATTCGCGCTTTCGCATGGGAAGTTTAGGGTCTGTTATGGGAGAGAAGATTTCCAGGGCAATCGAAAATGCCAAAATGGAATCCATACCGTTTATCATTTTTACCGCTTCAGGTGGTGCCAGGATGCAGGAAGGTGTATTGAGCCTGATGCAAATGGCAAAAACATCTACGGCTATCAAACGGTTTAGCGACGCTGGAGGATTGATGATCTCCGTGATGACACATCCCACAACAGGCGGTGTTTCAGCGAGTTTTGCCTCTTTGGGTGATTATAACTTCGCCGAGCCTGGTGCGTTAATTGGTTTTGCTGGTCGGCGGATTATCGAACAGACGATCCGTGAGAAACTTCCCGCGGATTTTCAAACAGCAGAATTTTTGCTAAAGCATGGTCAATTGGATGAGGTAATTCATCGTCATGATTTGAAAAACATAATTTCGACATTATTGGCAATGCATCAGAAGGGAGGCGTGAACAAGTGAAACAAGTGTTGGAGTTTGAAAAGCCGATTGTAAACTTAAAGGAGAAAATTGCTGAACTAAAAAATTTCACGAAAGATAGTGAGATTGATTTATCTGAGGAAATCCAAACATTAGAACAGCGGTTGGCAACGTTGGAAGAAGATATTTACGCTAACTTGAAACCTTGGGATCGCGTACAAATGGCTCGTCATCAGGAACGTCCGACAACACTTGATTACGTTTTTGAGTTATTCACCGATTTTATTGAATTTCACGGTGACCGTTATTACGCTGATGATGCAGCAATAGTAGCCGGTATCGCCTACTATCGGGACAAACCAGTAACTATTATTGGTCACCAGCGTGGAAAAGATACAAAAGAAAACATCCGTCGAAACTTTGGCATGCCACATCCTGAAGGCTATCGAAAAGCATTAAGACATATGAAACAAGCTGAGAAATTTGACCGGCCGATTGTTTGTTTTATTGATACAAAAGGTGCTTACCCAGGTAAAGCTGCAGAAGAGCGCGGACAAAGTGAAGCAATTGCCAGAAACTTGATGGAAATGGCCGGTTTAACGGTTCCGATTGTTTGTATCGTTATTGGTGAGGGTGGAAGTGGTGGTGCCCTGGGAATAGGTGTTGGTGATCACATTCATATGCTGGAAAACTCGACGTATTCCGTTATATCCCCTGAAGGAGCCGCAGCATTGTTATGGAAAGATTCCAATCTTGCACAACGAGCGGCGGAAACAATGAAAATTACGTCTTATGATTTAAAGGAACTTGGGGTGATTGATGAGATTATTCCAGAACCCAGAGGCGGCGCACACCGTGACATTCAACAGCAGGCTGCAAACATTGATCACGTTTTACAACAATCGTTGACCGATTTGGCAAATTTGCCTGTTGATGAATTATTGGAAGAAAGATGGAAAAAATACGAACAAATTGGTGACTATACGGAGATTGAAAGTTGATATCCATCTTGGTTGATTGAAGTCAATCTCAAGGTCGCTTACGAAAACGATGTCGTACATATTTGTTTTGATATATTATTTGTACATCATGAGGTGGAAGCATGAAAAAAATAGGAGTTTTGACAAGCGGTGGGGATGCCCCCGGTATGAATGCTGCTATACGAGCGGTAGTAAGAAAAGCTATTTACCACGAAATCGATGTCTATGGCATAATGAACGGTTATCAGGGACTTATTAACGGAAATATAGAAAAAATGGAAATTGGCTCCGTTGGTGATATTATTCATCGCGGTGGTACTGTATTGCGTTCTGCCAGATGTGACGAATTTAAAACAGATGAAGGTCAGGAAAAGGGGATTGCCCAACTGAAAAAATTCGGTATCGAAGGGTTAATTGTCATTGGTGGTGATGGCAGTTTTCATGGTGCGCAAAGCTTGACAGATAAAGGTTATCCTTGTATCGGTATCCCGGGCACAATTGATAATGATATTGCTGGAACTGATTTTACAATTGGCTTTGATACTGCACTTAATACAATTATTGAGGCTATCGATAAAATACGTGATACCGCAACTTCACATGAACGTACGTATGTGATTGAAGTGATGGGCAGGAATGCCGGTGATTTGGCACTGTGGGCAGGACTTGCAGACGGTGCGGAAAGCATTCTTATCCCGGAGAAGTCTGATAGCTTCGAGGAAGTAGTAAATCGCCTGAAACGCGGACATGAGCGAGGGAAAAAACATAGTATTATCGTTTTGGCCGAGGGTGTGGGCAGCGGCTTTTCTTTTGGTGAACGAATTGAGAAAGCAACCAATCTCGAAACAAGGGTTACTGTATTGGGACATATTCAACGTGGTGGTTCACCAACCGCACAAGATCGGGTGCTGGCCAGCCGTCTTGGGGCACAGGCAGTGGACATACTGTTAGCCGGTAAGGTTGGTCGCATGGTTGGTATCGAGAATAACAAGCTAGTCGATCACGATTTGTATGATGTGATGTCACATGAGCATCATATTAATTCCGATATGTATAAGCTATCAAAGGAACTATCGATTTGAGTTTGCCTAATAAGCGCAACAATAGTGAAAGGAATGTGTATTAAATGAGAAAGACAAAAATAGTATGTACAATCGGACCTGCATCCGAATCGGTTGAAACATTGGAACAGCTGATTCAATCCGGGATGAATGTTGCCCGTTTGAATTTCTCGCATGGGGATTTTGCCGAACATGGCAACCGGATTAACAATATCAGACAAGCTGCTGAAAAGACCGGGAAAACAGTAGGAATTTTACTCGATACCAAAGGGCCGGAAATCAGAACAGGTGATTTTGAGAATGGTGAGGCTGAATTAACCACTGGTAGTACCGTGTATGTCTCGATGAATGAAATGGTTGGTACGGCTGAACGTTTCTCGATTACGTATCCCGGACTGATCAATGATGTTCATGAGGGATCCAAAATCCTGCTTGATGACGGCTTAATTGAACTGGAAGTAATGGAAATTGATAAAGCGCGTAACGAGTTAAAAACCAAAGCACTAAACACGGGCATCGTTAAAAATAAAAAGGGAGTTAATGTTCCCAATGTGAAAGTGAATTTGCCCGGCATTACAGAAAAAGACGCTAATGATATTGAATTCGGCATCCAACAAGGTATCGATTTTATTGCTGCATCTTTTGTTCGCCGGCCTTCCGATGTCTTTGAAATCAAAGAACTACTGGAAAAAAATAATGCAACACATATCCAGGTTATTCCAAAGATAGAAAATCAGGAAGGCGTCGATAATATTGATGAAATTCTTGAAGTTTGCGACGGAATTATGGTTGCCCGCGGAGATTTAGGCGTAGAGATCCCCGCCGAAGATGTTCCGCTTGTGCAAAAAAGATTAATCCACAAATGTAATACTGCAGGTAAACCAGTTATTACCGCAACACAAATGCTTGATTCAATGCAGCGTAACCCACGGCCAACAAGAGCTGAATCCTCTGATGTCGCTAATGCCATATTTGATGGAACTGATGCGATTATGTTATCGGGAGAAACAGCCGCCGGACAATATCCAGTGGAATCTGTGGCAACCATGAATAACATTGCTATAAAAACCGAAACGGCGTTGGATCATAAACAGATTTTAACCAATCGATCAAGAGCTGTTGATATGACGATTACTGATGCAATTAGTCAATCGGTTACCCATACGGCCATGAATTTATCGGTTAGTGCGATCATTACGTCAACAGAAAGTGGTCATACAGCACGAATGATTTCGAAATATCGTCCAAAAGCACCGATCATTGCGGTCACTGTCTCGGAATTAGTAAAGCGACAACTCTCACTTGTTTGGGGCGTTCATGCTATGATGGGTGAACACGCAACCTCAACAGATGAAATGCTTGATATCGCTATTGATCGTGCGCTAAACAGCAATTTATTGCAACGTGGAAGCAGGGTGATCATCACGGCGGGCGTACCAGTTGGTGAATCGGGTACAACGAATTTAATAAAAGTCCATGTCATTGGGGATGTAATTGCCAAAGGGCAGGGGATTGGCCGACGGAGTGCTTATGGTAAAGTAGTTGTGGCGAAAAATGCTGAAGAAGCAATTGCCAGAACACAGCAACAGGATATTGTTGTCACATATGGTACGGATCGTGATATGATGCCAGCGATCGAAAAAGCCGGCGGTATTGTAACGGAAGAAGGCGGATTAACATCACATGCGGCAGTGGTTGGTCTTAGTCTGGGCATTCCTGTAATTGTTGGGGTTAAAAATGTGATGGATATATTAACCGATGGAGAAGATATAACAATTGATTCATCCAAAGGAGATATATACAAAGGCCATGCCAATGTGTTGTGATCTGATATATTTGGAAGGAAAAAAGAAGGGATAGTCCCTTCTTTTTTCACTAAATATAGAGCTGAAGAGAGGGTGAATATTTTTGCGCTGGATATTACTTGCATTTTTAATCATCCCTGCCCTGGAAATAGGTGTGTTTGTCTGGGCTGGTGGAATTATTGGCCCTTGGTGGGTCGTTTTTCTTATTTTGTTAACAGGAGCTCTCGGTATCACGCTTGCCAAATACCAGGGCATGGAAGCCTGGCGCAAGGCCCTATTACAGATAAGCAATGGCTTTAAGCCGACGAACGAAATTATGGACGGGATCTGCATCGTTATTGGAGCAGTACTGTTATTTACCCCTGGTTTTATTACTGATACTGTCGGATTTTTGTTAGTTATACCTTGGACGAGAATTCCGTTTAGAAGCTGGATTTATCGAATTATAAAAAATAGAATGGGCAAAGGAACGATCATTTTCCGTAAATGGTAATTAGCCTTTAATAAAAATCCATAACTGTTTGACAACTCCCGCCTGTTGTAATGCACTAAATAAGACCACCAGAATAGGAGCAATGATAATACCGATAAGCCCCCACAGCTGAACACAAAGAAAAACTGCAATTAATAGTGGTAACGGATGTACCCCTATGGATGATGATAACAACTTCGGCTCGAGTATTTGACGACCGACAATGATAACCATATAAAGAATGGACAAACCAATTGTCATCGAATAGTCGGCTGTAAAGAACAGGTAAATGATCCATGGAATAAAAATGATGCCCGTCCCCACATAAGGCAGTAGATCCACAGCCGAGGCAATTAGGGCAATTGTCAGGGCATGATTTATATGAAGGATCATGAGACCAATGAACATAATTATACCTGTTATTGTAATGAGGATTATTTGTGCTTTCAGAAAGCCCGATAATGCTTTTTTTAAATGATTTCCAACATTTCGTGTAGAATCACTGGCTGAAGCAGGGACCCTTTTATGAAACATGTCGCTTAAAACTGGCCAGTCCTTCGTTATAAAAAAACTTGCCAGGATAATGAAAATGACAACCGCAAACGAACCAGGCAACCATTGTAAGGCAAGAGGTATCTTTAGCAGAACCTGTTTAAGGGCAAGAGTTCCTGTGGATGCTAAATGGTTTATCATCTCCTCAATATGCTGCTGAATTAGCTTTTGCTGTTCCGGGTCAAGTGTATGCAATAAAGATGCCAGCTTATGATAAATAGGAAGAATGTGGTTCTCCAGAAAGATTTCCATGTAGGACATAAACATACTGAAATGTGCTGGAACCACATCAGCCAAATAAACAGTTCCTTGAATTAATTCAGAAACAATCAAAATGATACCGCAGACAATCATTGTAAACAATAGTATTAATGCAACAAGTGTTGCCAGGGCTCGGGGAAACTTTAACCTCTTTTCCAGTAATCGAACGAAAGGATTTATGAGCAATGAAAGAATCACTGCCAGGATCAATGGGTATATGTAAACTAGGGTGTATTGCAAAATCAGGTATATCATAAGTCCAATAACAAATACTAGAATAAACCTTAATATGGGATATAACTGTAGCTTGTACACAAATTCACCTCATTAAACGGATAAATATGTCTGTACTTATTTATTTATGAAATCCAAGGGAAAAATAGACCCCGCTGACAAGGAAATTCGTAAATTAGTAAATGGCTATTTCCTCGTAGATTGATGTAATATGGACAATTTGTGAAAAATATTGTTGATTTTAATCGCTTTCGATTCACTTTACTTTAAGAATCCATTATAATTGTTCATGGGAATGACAAACTTATATGATTTTAACGGAATGTTGAGTAAACAGATATTCCATAGATTTAGTTGTCATAAGCAACAAATTAGAAAAGGAGAGGGTTTGTTATGACTAAAACAAAAGGGCTTGAAGGGGTTGTAGCAACTCAATCGTCAATTAGTTCAATTATTGATGATCAACTTACATATGTTGGTTACCGAATTGATGATCTTGCAGAAAATTCAAGTTTTGAAGAAGTCGTATATTTATTATGGAATTTAAAACTTCCAACAAAGCAAGAATTGGATGACTTTAAAGCGGATCTGGCGGACAACATGGAATTGCCGGATGGTGTTATTGACCATTTGCATTCCTATGATTTATCTACTGTGCATCCGATGGCAGCATTACGGACGGCCGTATCACTTTTAGGATTGTATGATGATGAAGCAGATGTAATGGATGAGGCAGCCAACAAACGCAAAGCAATGCGGCTACAGGCAAAAATAGCAACAGTTGTTACCGCATTTGCCAGAATCCGTAAAGGTAAAGAGCCGGTTAAACCAAAGAAAAATTTAAGCTTTGCAGCAAATTTCCTATACATGCTCAATGGTGAGGAAGCAAATGATATCGAAGTAGAAGCAATCAATAAAGCACTCGTTTTACATGCTGACCATGAATTGAATGCATCAACCTTTACTGCACGGGTTTGTGTGGCTACACTGTCTGATATTTATTCCGGTGTAACGGCGGCAATCAGTGCACTAAAAGGACCGCTTCACGGCGGGGCAAATGAGCGCGTAATGGCAATGCTTGAAGAAATTGGCGAAGAAGACAATGCTATTCCGTATATTAAACAAAAAATAGCCAATAAGGAAAAAATCATGGGTATGGGTCACCGTGTTTATCGTAATGGGGATCCTCGTGCGAAACATTTAAAGCACATGTCAAAAGAATTAACAAAGATTACTGGTCAATCAAAATGGTATAACATGTCTGTGAAAATCGAGGATTATATCAAAGAAGAAAAAGGATTGCCAGCAAACGTGGATTTCTATTCCGCATCGGTTTATCATAGCCTTGGAATCGACAATGATCTATTTACACCTATTTTTGCGACAAGCCGTGTTTCCGGATGGTTGGCCCACATTTTGGAACAATACGATAACAACCGTCTCATCCGTCCGCGTGCGGAATATGTGGGACCACAGACACAGGAATATGTGGCCATTGAAAATCGCTAAACATTTAATCAGTCAGAAGAGATCCTGACCTGATTAGGCGGCGATTTCTCCTGACTATTACAACACACCATAAATATGCTAAAATAGAAACTGTATGACAAGATAGAGGAGGACTATACGATGGCACAAGGAGAAAAAATCAGAGTAGAAAATGGGAAAATGAATGTTCCCGATTGTCCAATCATTCCATTTATCGAAGGAGATGGAACCGGGCCAGATATCTGGGCTGCTGCCAAAAGGGTTATTGAAGCAGCCGTTGACAAGGCATACAATGGCAGCAAATCTATCGAATGGAAAGAAGTATATGCCGGACAAAAATCATATGACAAGTTCGGTGAATGGTTGCCAGATGAAACCCTTAAAACGATTGATGAATATAAAATTGCCATTAAGGGCCCGCTCACAACGCCTATCGGTGGCGGTATTCGTTCGTTAAACGTGGCATTACGCCAACAGCTTGACCTGTTTACCTGTTTACGTCCCGTTCGCTATTTTGATGGTGTACCATCACCTGTTAAGCGTCCGGAAGATGTAGATATGGTGATATTCCGGGAAAACACAGAGGATATTTATGCCGGTATTGAATGGCAAAAAGGTACACCTGAAGTGAAAAAAGTAATTGATTTCTTGCAAAAAGAAATGGATGTACATAATATCCGCTTCCCGGAAACTTCAGGTATCGGTGTAAAACCTGTATCTGAAGAAGGCACCAAACGTCTTGTGCGGGCAAGTATTCAGTATGCACTAAACGAAGGACGCAAGAGCGTAACGCTTGTTCATAAAGGAAATATTATGAAGTTTACTGAAGGCGCGTTTAAAGCATGGGGATATGAAGTTGCCGAACAGGAATTTGGCGACAAGGTATTTACATGGGCAGAGTATGATCGAATTGTTGAAAAAGATGGTAAAGATGCAGCGAATAAAGCTCAGGATGAAGCAGTGGCTGCGGGTAAAATCATTGTCAAAGATGCCATTGCCGACATCTTCTTGCAACAAATTCTGACCCGTCCGAACGAATTTGATGTAGTTGCAACTATGAACCTAAACGGTGACTATGTTTCCGACGCCCTTGCAGCACAAGTTGGCGGAATTGGTATTGCACCAGGTGCAAACATTAACTATGATACAGGACATGCGATTTTTGAAGCAACTCATGGTACGGCACCAAAATATGCCGGACTTGATAAGGTTAATCCATCTTCAGTTATTCTTTCCGGCAGCTTAATGCTTGAACATCTGGAATGGAGAGAAGCGGCGGATTTAATCGCCAAAGCAATGGATAAAACCATCGCTTCCAAGGTCGTAACTTATGACTTTGCCCGCCTGATGGATGGCGCAACCGAAGTCAAATGCTCTGAATTTGCGGATGAACTAATTAAAAATATGGATTAAAATCCAAAGACGGAGATGCCCGGTTGCAGTTTAATCGGGTAATCCGTTGTTTGCTTCTAAATGGGCTACTTTTTAAAAAGATTGTTGCTTTTGAAAGAAGAACTTCTTTGGAAAACTCTGAGCGGCTCAAATACACGTAGACTCCTGCGGGACAAGTGGCCAGAGTGAGACTCCGCAGCGAGGTACTTAAGGAAGGCCGACTAAAAACGGCCTTTGCGGCCAACGTCGGCATACCCCTTGCCGGGGCAAGGAGGCTCACGGATCACCCGTGGAAAGCGAAGTGTATTTGGGCCGCGGTCTAAATTACAATATTCTATACGGAAAGTGCTACGTATAGGGAGGGGATACCTATGGCTATTAAACGTAACAAAATATCTATAATTGGTTCCGGTTTCACTGGTGCAACAACTGCATTAATGCTTGCCCAAAAAGAACTTGGTGATGTTGTGCTAGTTGATATTCCCAATATGGAAGATCCTACGAAGGGAAAAGCGCTTGACATGTTTGAGGCCAGTCCCGTTCAAGGATTTGATGCAAAAATCACTGGTACATCAAACTATGAAGATACCAAAGATTCTGATCTCGTTATTATTACTGCAGGTGTAGCGCGGAAACCTGGCATGAGCCGCGATGACCTGGTAAACACAAACGCAAAAATTATGAAAACTGTTTCAAAAGATGTAGCAAAATATTCACCAGATTGTTTGATTGTTGTCTTATCCAATCCGGTAGATGCAATGACTTATACCGCATTTAAAGAAACAGGCTTCCCAAAAGAACGTGTTATTGGGCAATCCGGAGTGCTGGATACGGCACGTTTTCGTTCCTTTGTCGCTGAAGAATTGAATCTGTCGGTTAAAGATATTACTGGTTTCGTCCTCGGTGGGCATGGTGATAACATGGTACCGTTAATCCGTTATTCCTATGCAGGTGGAATCCCATTAGAAAAATTAATTTCCAAAGATCGATTGGATGAAATTGTCGCACGCACCCGTACAGGCGGCGGCGAAATTGTTAACTTGTTGGGAAACGGCAGTGCCTATTATGCACCAGCTGCATCATTAACCGTAATGGCAGAAGCAATTCTCAAGAATCAACGCCGCGTCATTCCGGCAATTGCCTATCTTGAAGGGGAATATGGTTACACAGATATTTATTTTGGTGTACCAACGATCCTTGGGGCAAATGGAATTGAAAAAGTCATTGAACTGGATTTAACCGACGAAGAAAAAGCTGCGCTCGATAAATCGGCTGATTCAGTTAAAAATGTACTGGAAATTGTAAGGTAATACGAAAACAGAAGATAAAAACTTGTGGGCTGCCTTAAAATTTAGGTAGCCTTTTTGCATTAAAAAGCTATGTTAAACTGGTATAATAAAGTATAACTATAAGATGATACAAGATTAACCTATTTAATAGAGGCAGTAATCTGAATAAGGAGGTCTTTTGGTGGCAAACAAACTGGTTTTAATCGATGGAAACAGTATTATTTATCGGGCTTTTTTTGCCTTGCCACTGCTCAATAATGACAAGGGTGTATACACGAATGCAGTTTACGGTTTTACAACCATGCTATTAAAAATCTTGGATGAAGAAAAACCTACCCATATTCTTGTCGCATTTGATGCGGGCAAAACAACTTTCCGGCATGAAACGTATAAGGAGTATAAAGGTGGAAGACAAAAGACGCCACCGGAGTTGTCTGAACAGTTCCCGGTTTTAAAGGAATTGCTTGATGCGTTTCAAATTCCCCATTATCAGCTTGATCAATATGAGGCTGACGATATTATTGGGACATTATCAAAAAAAGGAAATGAAAAAGACTGGGAAGTAACGGTTATCTCCGGCGATAAAGACCTGTTACAGCTTGTTTCTGACCATATAACAGTGAATTTAACCAGAAAAGGAATTAGTGAGGTTGAATCCTATACCCCAAAATTTATGATGGAAAAAATGGAAATCAAGCCAGAACAAATAATTGATTTAAAAGCGTTGATGGGGGATAGCTCGGATAATATTCCAGGAGTTCCTGGTGTTGGGCAAAAAACTGCGACAAAATTAATCAAGCAATATCAGACGCTTGATGGTGTTTATGCTCATATGGATGAGATCAGCGGAAAAAAGCTGAAGGAAAATTTATCGAACCATAAAGTTGAGGCCTTTATGAGTAAAGACCTGGTAACGATTAATCGTGATTCACCAATTGAAGTAACGGTTGATGATATTACGTACCATGGTTATGAACAGGGTAAGGTAACCGCGATGTTTAAAGATCTTGGTTTTCAATCATTATTAAATAGAGTTTCCGGTGAATCAGGGGATGAAGAAGAAAAAGAAACATTAACGCCAATTGATTATACCATTGTTGATAAAATAAAAACCGAAATGTTTACAGGAGCAGAAGCAATGGTTGTCGAAATGCTTGGCGATAACTATCATCAGGAACCAATCGAGGGGATTGGAATTGTTAACGAACAACAAGCATATTTTGTCCCAGCCAAAGTGGCAATCGAATCAAAAGCCTTTAAAGAATGGGCGGAGGACCAATCAAAGAAAAAGTATGTATTCGATGCCAAGAAAACATTGGTTGCCTTGTTAAACCAAGGGATACACATGAAAGGTATTACATTCGATATGTTGCTGGCTTCTTATTTGTTAAACCCGGGGGAGAATCATCACGACATTCCCACGATTGGTCATCGAATGGGGCATACAACGAAGGTATTGTTTGATGAAGAAGTTTATGGCAAGGGAGCCAAGTTGAAACTTCCGGAAAGAGATGTACTTGCCGACCATGTTGTCCGAAAAACCAATCTATTGTTTCAAATGAAGGAAGATATGGAGGCGGAACTCAAAAATAACGAACAATTTTCCTTGCTACAAGAACTTGAGATGCCACTTGCACTGATTCTTGGACAAATGGAGCATACAGGGGTACGGGTGGACATTAAACGGCTGAAAGATATGGGAACTGAATTAAAACAGCGGTTGGATCAGATTGAACAGGAAGTCTATGAATTGGCGGGAGAAAAATTTAATTTAAACTCACCAAAACAACTGGGACCAATTTTGTTTGAAAAACTGGGACTGCCGGTCATCAAAAAAACAAAAACCGGTTATTCTACTGCTGCAGATGTCCTTGAGCAACTGCAGAACGAGCACGAAATCATCCCCAAACTTCTATTGTACCGACAGTTAGGGAAATTACAATCAACATACGTAGAAGGTTTGCTAAAGGTTATCGATAGGCATACCCATAAAATTCATACCAGATATAATCAGGCCTTAACCCAAACAGGACGGTTAAGTTCCGTCGATCCCAACTTGCAGAATATCCCAATCCGGTTGGAAGAAGGCAGAAAAATTCGCCAGGCATTTGTTCCCGCAAATAAAGGTTGGATTATGTTTGCTGCTGATTATTCACAAATTGAATTGCGGGTACTTGCCCATATTGCCAAAGATGACAAACTGATTGATGCTTTTAAGAACAATACGGATATCCATACACAGACAGCGATGGAAGTGTTCCATGTTGGCAGAGATGCGGTTACCGCAAACATGCGGCGTCATGCCAAGGCGGTCAATTTTGGTATTGTTTATGGAATTAGTGATTATGGTCTTTCCCAAAGTTTAGGAATCACCAGGAAAGAAGCAAAACAGTTTATTGATCGTTATTTCACAAGCTATCCAAACGTTAAAAACTATATGGAAGAAATTGTTCAGGAAGCAAAGCATAAAGGGTACGTCACCACGTTAATGAAACGCAGGCGATATTTACCTGACATTACAAGCAGAAATTTTAATAAACGAAGCTTTGCCGAACGAACGGCAATGAACACACCAATTCAGGGAAGCGCGGCAGATATCATTAAAAAGGCAATGATCGATCTGCACGAAAAGTTGCTTGATGAGGGTCTGAAAGCGCGTATGCTTCTGCAGGTTCATGACGAACTTATTCTTGAAGCACCAAAAGATGAAGTAGATAAACTAAAAGAAATTGTTCCGGATGTGATGGAACACACGGTTGAATTAGATGTACCGCTAAAAGTTGATTATGAATACGGAGAAAGCTGGTTTGATGCGAAGTAAGTTATAATTAAGGGAGAAAAAGAAATATGCCAGAATTACCAGAGGTCGAAACAGTAAAAAACACTTTAAAACGTTTGGTATTGGAAAAGACGATTGATCATGTTCGTGTTTTTTGGCCAAACATCATTAAATATCCTGATGATGTGGAAGCATTTAAACATATGGTTGAGGGACAAACGATTCATGATATTAAACGAAAAGGAAAATTTCTTTTATTTCAGCTTGATGACGTTGTTCTTGTATCCCATTTACGAATGGAAGGTAAGTATAGCGTTCACCCGGAAACGGATCCGGTAAAAAAACATACACATATCATCTTCACTTTTATGGACGGGGAAGAATTACGATACAATGATGTTCGTAAATTTGGCACCATGCATGTTTTTAAAAAAGGAACGGAATTTGCCCAAAAACCACTGAATCATTTAGGTCCTGATCCATTTGACGAGAAGTTTACAACAGCGTACTTATATGAGAAATTGAAAAAAACGGAGCGTGCGATTAAAGCTGTCTTGCTTGATCAAACCGTTGTTGCTGGTTTAGGCAATATCTATGTTGATGAAACACTGTTCAGAGCAGGAATTCATCCACTAAAAAAGGCCAGTAAATTAACCAAAAAAGAAACGAAATCCGTCCAACAAGCAGCTATAACAACATTAGAACAGGCAGTGGCTCAAGGTGGAACAACTATCCGTTCCTATCTTAATGGCCAGGGAGAAATGGGAATGTTTCAGCAGGAGCTGTTTGTCTATGGTCAGGAAGATCAGGCTTGCAAAAAATGTGGGAAACCGATTATAAAAATGAAAATTGGCGGAAGGGGCACTCACCTGTGTGTCTCTTGCCAAAAAAAATAGCGGCTTAAGAGAGGAGGGATGTCCTATGGCCTTGACAATTGGTCTCACTGGAAGTATAGCCAGTGGTAAAAGTACTGTGTCACTTATGTTTGATGATTACAATATCCCCGTTATCGATGCAGATAAATTGTCCCGCGAAGTCGTTGAACCGGGGGAAAAGGCGTATGCGCAAATCATTGAAACATTTGGCACGGATGTGTTACGAGATGATAAAACAATCGATCGAAAACATTTGGGTGCCATCGTTTTTGCAGATGAAACCAAACGTAAACAGTTAAATGATATAGTCCATCCAGCGGTCCGGAAAAAAATGCTGGACATGAGGGATTCTTTAATTGACGCGGGTGCATCGTGTGTTGTGTTGGATATTCCGTTATTATTTGAAGGAAATCTGGCCCATTTTGTAGACAAAACATTAGTAGTATTTGTTGACGAATCAGTTCAGTTGGAGCGCTTGATGAATCGGGATCATTATACTGAAGAAGAGGCATGTCAACGGATTCAGTCGCAAATTCCTGTGAAAGAAAAAGCTGCTATGGCAGACGCCGTGATTAATAATAATGGAACAAAATATCAATCTTATGAACAGCTGGAAAGAATTTTGCGAGCGTGGAATGTCTTTTAAAAAGTCCGTATCCTTAGATTCGGGCTTTTTTATTTTAAAATTAATATCACATTTGGCTTGTAATGTGTTATACTAATTATAACATTAACTTGATGAGTATAACACATTAGGAGGACTATGAAGAATGAGTAAAACCCGAATTGCGATTAATGGATTTGGTCGCATTGGACGAATGGTATTTCGCCAGGCGATGAAGGATGAACAATTACATGTGGTAGCGGTCAATGCAAATTATCCTCCAGAAACACTTGCCCATTTGATTAAGTATGATAGCGTTCATGGTATTTTTGACAAAGAGGTGAAGCCGCTGGCGGATGGACTTGAGGTAGACGGAAAGAAAGTATTGCTGGTCAATGCACGGGACCCGGAGAAACTTCCCTGGGATGAATTAATGATTGATATTGTTATCGAGGCCACGGGGAAATTTAATTCAAGGGTTGGGGCAGGGTTGCATCTAAGAGCTGGTGCAAAAAAAGTAGTCTTAACGGCACCAGGTAAGCAAGTTGATCGGACAATTGTGATGGGGGTTAATCATGAAATGTATGATCCTGATCATGATCATATTGTGTCTAATGCTTCCTGTACAACAAATTGTCTTGCACCTGTTGTAAAAGTGCTGGATGAACAATTTGGAATTAAAAATGGGCTAATGACAACCGTCCACGCGTTTACGAATGATCAGCATAATACTGATAATCCCCATAAAGATTTGCGAAGGGCCAGGGGGTGTACCCAGTCAATTATTCCAACATCAACGGGTGCGGCAAAGGCATTGGGGGAAGTATTACCGCATTTAAGTGGCAAACTTCATGGAATGGCGTTACGGGTACCAACACCTGATGTCTCACTTGTTGATCTGGTAGTTGATGTCTACCAGCCGGTTACAGCTGAGGAAGTAAACCGTAAATTCATGGAAGCCGCAGACCATGAATTGACAGGTATTATTCACTATAGTTGTGAACCGCTTGTTTCTGTTGATTATACAACAACGGATTATTCTGCAATTATTGATGGATTATCAACAATGGTAATGGAAGATAATAAAATCAAGGTATTGGCCTGGTATGATAATGAATGGGGCTATTCACACCGGGTAATCGATTTGACTAAATATGTCGGACAGTATATGCATCAGAAACAAATGAAAATTTCATAACTATTTGGGAGATAACCAACAGTGGGCAGATCATGGTAAAGAGTCTTGATCTGCCCACTTTAATTTTAAATGGACCGAGATAGTGAAAATCTAAAAAACATGTTAAAATAAAGGAAATAAAGCATAGAGAAACGCATGATTAATTTTTCCAGGTGGGGAGTACAGTGTCTGTTAAACATGTAATAGCGAAATATTTTAGCAAGCATGCGGAAACTAGTGAGGATCACTGGGATAGCGGATTACAAACACATTATTATAAAACAACCAAAGATAAAGGATTACAAGCTTTAGAAACGTTTTTTAATCAGTCAGATATCTATCAGGTAAATTCAATTTCCGAGCAACATGGAGAAATAAGTGTCAATGTGATAAAAGGACGGAAAGCATTTATCATAGCAACAATTATTATGGTAAGGCCCTATCGAACGGCGATTGATTTTACAGTAACTACAGAATCAATCCTGCCATCTGATTTTGCCTATAGTTCAAAGTTAATCCGGCGATTGTATCATGAGTTTGATAAAATATTTACATTGATTGATTAACCGGAATTACTTAACCTAAATGAACGGAGCGAAAAGAATGCGGTGTTCAAATTGTCAGAGTAAGAGTACAAAGGTGCTTGATTCCAGGCCAATAGAGGAAGGACATGCCATAAGAAGACGCAGGGAATGTGAACGATGCGGGTACAGATTTACCACATTTGAGCGGATTGAAGAGGTTCCTCTGATTGTAGTGAAAAAGGATGGGGCAAGACAGGAATTTAATCGTGATAAACTTGTACGTGGTCTCATAAAGGCATGTGAAAAACGACCTGTTCCACTAGGGAAAATTGAGGAAATTGCACTGGATGTTGAAAAAGATCTTCGTGACAGTGGGAGTTCAGAAATCCCTAGTGATCAAATTGGTGAAAAGGTAATGGATCGCTTATCAACAGTCGATGAAGTTGCTTATGTACGATTTGCTTCCGTTTATCGCCAGTTTAAAGATATTAGTGTGTTTTTAGACGAACTCAAAGACCTGATCAATACAGATAAACAGTGAAGTGAATCATGCATGATAGGTTAGGTTTAACGTTTTTGGGTAGGAGTGTGAGATGGATGGATGCTTTTGGCAAAATGCTGCCGATCGAAGGATATATCGTTGTACAAAAAGGGAGTTTGCCGGAGGGTTACGTAAAATCACTAACCCATTTGTATCAGCCGCTCATCGGATTAACGGCGGTGATGTTGTATCAAACGCTCCTGGATGAGATAGAGCTGCAACAAGATCAGCAGCCGCAGACCCATCATACATTAATGAATTATATGGATTTGCCGATGGACGAGATTTATCGGGCCAGGCTGAAGCTCGAGGGGATCGGCTTATTGAAAACCTTTAAACAACAAGCGCTTCAAAACGATTATTATACATATGTCCTCCTGGAACCTTTTGCGCCAAGTGACTTTTTTAAAGATGATATGTTAACACAGCTGCTATACCATCACTTGGGAGAAGATAAGTTTGCCGCATTGAAAGATCATTATTGTGTTCCTTCCCGGCAACCGGATGGTAAGGACATTACTGCCGGATTTCAGGAGGTTTTCCAAACATTTCAGCCACATCCAGACACATCGGATCCTGTTGAAACGCTATTGGAAAGGCAAGATCATTTGCCTGATTTTACTTGGATGAAACAAATGCTTGGTAAGCGAATGATTCCTGCAGATGAAGTATTAACAGCTGATAACCGAAAATTAATTTCACAAATGATGAAACTGTATGATTTGACAGAACATGAGATCGAAAAAGCTGTGATGTGGGCATTGACAGAGGAAAACAGGTTGGATACTGATGAGTTCAAACAGGCTTGCCACGATTTGTTTCAAGCTGTGCATCAGGAATCAGTTGTCAAATTAACGGATCGGCTGGCGTATCAGAAGCAGAAACAAAAAACAGCGGTGAATGCGAACCCGGTTACAAAAGAAGAGCAGCTGATTCATGAATTGGAATCCATCTCGCCAAAGCAATTGTTGGAGGATTTATCAAGTGGTAATCATGCATCAGGCCAGGATTTGAAAATCATTCGGGATATTATGACAACCCAGGGTCTGCCGTCACCGGTAATGAATGTACTGATCCACTATGTATTGCTACAATCAAATATGAAATTATCAAAGGCTTATATGGAGAAAATTGCCAGTCATTGGTCCCGTGCCAATTTACAAACGGCAAGAGAAGCAATGGAATTTGCCAAAAAGGAAAAAGCTAAATATCAAAAAGGATATGCAAACAACAAAAATCGACGGCCTGCTTCCAAAGAGGTTGTACCTGATTGGTTTAAACAGCGCAAGAATAAACAAACGAAAAACAATACGCAAACGGAACATACGGAAACCGAGGAAGAGAAAGAAGAGTTTGAAGCATTATTACGCGAATTCACAAGTAAAAATAGTCACTTGCAAGGATGATTTCTATGGAACCAATCAAATCTACATTAAAAAAATGGATGCAGGATAATAAAAATTTTCAAGAAAATTATACGGCGATGAAACAGGAAGTTCTTCATGATCCGGAAATCAGTCAGTTTCTCGCTTTAAATCCACAATTGACCCAGGCTGAAATTGATAAAAACCTGATGAAATTATATGAGTATAAAACACAATCAAAGCAGTGTGACAAATGTCATTCATTTGGTCAATGCATCAATATGATTCAAGGATATTCGCCAATCCTTAAAACGGACCAAAATGAAATTCATCTGACCTATGAAAAATGCCACAACCGGATTGCATATGAGAAGCAAAAAAAACAGGAAAAACTGATCAGAAGTTTGTATATGCCAAAAGATATCTTACATGCGAGCTTTGACAACGTGGATATCGATGATAAAAGAAGGAAGGTTTTTCGTGATTTAATGTTGTTTGTGAAGCAGGCTCAAACGGCCATTCCGGCTAAGGGACTTTACTTATCGGGACCATTTGGCATCGGTAAAACTTATTTGCTTGGCGCGATGGCTAATGAATTAAAAAAACTAAACATTTCCTCTATGCTTATTTATATGCCGGAGTTTGTCAGAGAAATGAAAGGTTCCATTAAAGATGATTCTATCAATGATAAGATAGATTATTTTAAACATGCGGATGTCCTCATGCTTGATGATATTGGGGCGGAAACACAATCAGCCTGGTTCCGGGATGAAATTTTGGGATCGATCCTGCAATACCGTATGATGGAACGCTTGCCGGTCTTCTTTACGTCGAATTACAGTCTGGAACAGTTGGAAGGTCAATTGGCATTTTCAAATCGCGGTGGGGTCGAACAGGTAAAAGCGGGCAGAATCATCGAACGAATCAAGCAAGTAAGTACAGAAGTCACGATGAGCGGAGAAAATCGGCGTGACCAATGAACATATTTATATAAAAGTGGAGTAGAAAGCTTTTCGTGCTAAGGGATTACTATTGTTACTAGTTTATTCGGATTACACATTTTTTCATGCCTTTGTCCATATAATGTAACAGTTTGGTCTTGGATGAGGGTGATGTTGTTTGCTGGAAGTTTATTTTAGTTCGGATAAGGAAGTAATCAGTTTTTGCGAGTATTTGTTTCATTATAACAAGCAAATTGAATTGCGTTGGAAAACTAATAAGAATTGGGGGAATCAATTACAACTGCAATATCAGGTTCCTGGCAATGAACCATTGGAAACGATTGCCAAAGCTATGGCGGATGTCTTTATTATTCATCGGTTGACGAATATGATCAAGCATATTATTGAAGATTATTATTATTATTCAAATACGGATGAAATGGCCCGGATTCTGGATTTGACGCATTGGATTTTTTCTGGTGAAGATGATGATAGCCAGCAGGTACGTAAGAATAAGGATCCAGAGCAGCTCTTGCAATCATTATTTATTGCCAATATAAAAAATACGACATCGATCCATTATGATTCTATTGTTCAGTTTCGTTTAAAAGCCTTTAAAGATCAATTGGTCCAATATGTGGGACTGGCAATCGACGAGTTTAAACGGGAAGAGGACCATCAGTCATTTGTCAACATGCTTCGTGAATATATAGCCAAAAAAGATACAACTTATGATGTAATTCATGTATTGCAGGGGACCCCTTTTTCCTTTTTTAAAGACAATGGAAAGCCGTTTTCCGCGATGGAGTTACGGACACTGATGCAAAAAGAGCCTCTCTATATTCTCGGGCTTGATGAGGATGAGTCGAATCTGGCGCCTCTGATTGCCATGGCGCCAAAAAAAATCAAAATTTATGGGGATCACCCATCGGAACCAAAAACGCTAACTGTAATTAATGTTTTCGAGGAAAAAGTGGAGTTTAAACCATATAAACAATTCCCGTTTACATTTTATCTAAAAAAGTGACATATAAAGACTTGATTTTTCTATCATGAACCGCTATAATACGACTTATATCATTCATATGAACAAGTTTTGATAAGGACAAGATCATTTGTTTATTGTATACCAAGAGATGGAAGTCATCGGCTGAAAGCTTCCATATACAACCAGATGATTACCGCCTTTGAGCTCTGTTATTGAACGTATCAAGTAGATAGCAGCGTTTAATCTGCGTTAACGATTTAAAGCCGTATTTTTTACGGGAAATAGGGTGGAACCACGTGACCAACGCTCGTCCCTTTGCTTACAGATGCAGAGGGGTGGGCGTTTTTTAGTTCTAAATAACAATAGATAAATTATGAAAAGGAGCGATCACCATGGCAGCGGACATTGCAATCATTTTTCCGGATGGAGCTGAAAAAGCGTTTCCGGCCGGGACAACCGGTGAAGATATCGCGGCTTCTATTTCTCCGGGATTAAAAAAACAAGCATTAGCAATTAAATTAGATGGTAAACTGTATGATTTAAAACGGGAATTACCTAAAGGTGGAGCCATTGAAATTATTACGTATAAAAGTAAAGAAGGCATCGAGGTTGAACGGCATTCGACTGCACATTTGATGGCTCAGGCGATTAAACGGTTATATAAACATGTTAACTTTGGTGTTGGACCGGTGATTGAAGAAGGTTTCTATTATGATATGGATATGGAGCATACCATTACCCCGGAAGATCTGCCAAGGATTGAAAAGGAAATGCGCAAGATTGTTGATGAGAACCTGGAAATAGAACGGATTGAAGTAACTCGTGACAAAGCAAAGGAAATGTTTCAGGATGACGAACTGAAACTTGAATTAATCGACGCTATTCCTGAGGATGAACAGGTGACAATCTACCGGCAAGGTGAATTCTATGATCTCTGCCGTGGTGTCCATGTGCCATCAACAAGCAAGATCAAGGCATTTAAATTGTTGAGTATCTCTGGTGCGTATTGGCGTGGTGACAGTAATAACAAACAGTTGCAGCGAATTTATGGTACAGCGTTTGAAAAGCAAAGCCAGGTCGACGAATACTTGCGGATTTTGGAGGAACGTAAGGAACGTGATCACCGGAAACTTGGTAAGGAACTGGGTATTTTCACCATCTCACAAAAAGTTGGCCAGGGGTTGCCGATGTGGCTGCCAAAAGGGGCAACGATTCGCCGGACAATCGAACGCTATATTGTTGACATTGAGGAACGGCTGGGCTATGACCACGTCTATACACCGGTACTAGGCAGCCTTGATTTATACAAAACCAGTGGACACTTGGATCATTACCAAGATGACATGTTTCCGGTAATGGAAATGGATAATGAGGATTTGGTGTTGCGACCAATGAACTGTCCGCACCATATGATGGTTTATAAAAATCAATTATACAGCTATCGTAATCTGCCGGTCCGGATTGCAGAACTCGGGATGATGCACCGTTATGAAATGTCCGGTGCGCTGGCGGGACTACAGCGGGTTCGGGCCATGACATTGAATGATGCACATATCTTTGCCCGACCGGATCAGTTGAAGAACGAATTTATCCGTGTCGTCGAACTTGTTCAGAAAGTATATGAAGATTTCGGAATAAAGGATTATTATTTCCGCTTATCATACCGCGATCCTGAAGATAAAGAGAAGTACATCGACAATGATGAAATGTGGGAAAAAGCTCAGTCGATGCTGAGAGAAACGATGGAAGAAATGGGTGTTAAGTATGTTGAGGCAATTGGTGAGGCTGCGTTTTATGGTCCCAAACTTGATGTACAAGTAAAAACAGCCATTGGAAAAGACGAAACATTGTCCACCGTTCAGATTGATTACCAATTGCCTGAACGTTTTGATCTGACATATATTGGTGAAGATGGCAAGGAACATCGTCCTGTTGTTATCCACCGTGGTGTTGTATCAACAATGGAACGCTTTGTTGCCTTCTTATTGGAAGAATATAAAGGCGCATTTCCAACATGGCTGGCACCAGTACAAGCCATGGTAATTCCGGTAGCACCGCAAGCCCATTTGGATTATGCCAAACGGGTAGAAGATAAACTTAGACTGGAAGGTGTACGCGTCGAAGTGGATGAGCGTGACGAAAAGATCGGCTATAAAATCCGTGGAGCGCAAACACAAAAAATACCTTTTGCATTAGTTGTCGGTGATAATGAAATGAATGACAATGCTGTTAATGTCCGTCGATATGGAGAAAAACAATCAGAAACCATGTCATTCGAAGCATTTAAACAATTAATTACAACGGAAATCGTCGAGAAAACATTGTGATACGAACAATCCCATGTTAATTTCAGGCTGTGGGGACAAATCCTGTATTTGACATATATACAGTTTGATGTTATTCTATATAAGCTGAATTTAATGATCGAAAGACAAGTAGGAGCACCCGCTTCTCACCTGTTCGACGCAAGTGATTGCTGTTGACTGGTTCCATATATTCCTGATAGACTATTTGGAGACGTGTGGGTGCATCTGTGTACCGACACGTTTTTTATGCGAAAATAACTTGTCAACGATTAAAGCGTTCAAAGGGGAACAATGGACTTTTGAACATCTTAAAAATATTTTGGAGGTGGCTGGCTATTAGCAAAGATATGAATGTCAATGAAAAAATTCGTGCCCGGGAAGTACGTTTAATTGATTCAAATGGTGATCAGCTTGGAGTGAAATCGCGCAATGAAGCACTGGATATTGCGGCAAAACGAAACCTTGATTTGGTATTGGTTGCTCCGAATGCAAAACCACCTGTTTGCCGAATTATGGACTTCGGTAAATATCGTTTTGAACAGCAAAAGAAAGAAAAAGAGGCACGCAAAAAGCAAAAAGTTATTAATGTAAAAGAAGTTCGCTTTACACCGGGAATTGGTGATCATGATTTTAATACTAAATTAAAAAATGCTCGTAAATTCCTTGAAAAAGGGGACAAAGTTAAAGCATCGGTTCGCTTTCGTGGTCGTGCGATTACCCACAAGGAGCTGGGTCAGGAAGTATTGAACCGTTTAGCTGAAGAAGTGAAAGATATTTCTACAGTGGAGTCCAAAGCAAAAATGGAAGGACGCAATATGTTTATTATGCTTGCTCCAACGAACGAGAAAAAATAATTGCAGGAGGAAATTACTATGCCTAAAATGAAAACTCATAAAGGGACACAAAAACGTTTCAAACGAACTGGTTCCGGGAAACTGAAACGTTCACATGCATATACGAGTCATATGTTTGCACACAAATCACAAAAACAAAAACGTAAATTACGTAAATCCGCACTTGTAGCATCTGGTGACTATAAGCGTATTAATCCAATGCTTCCATATAAATAAGTTGCAGATTGTATGAAACCAGGATATTAAGTCAATTGTATTAGGAGGGAATTATTATGCCACGTGTAAAAGGTGGAACAGTTACGCGCAGACGTCGTAAACGCGTATTGAAATTAGCTAAAGGTTATTATGGTTCGAAACGGACTTTATTTAAAACAGCAAAACAGCAAGTAATGAAATCGGGTCAGTATGCTTATCGTGACCGCAGACAAAAGAAACGGGAATTCCGTAAACTTTGGATTGCACGGATTAATGCCGCTGCACGGATGAACGATCTTTCTTACAACAAATTAATGCACGGTTTAAAAGTAGCCGGAATTGAAGTGAATCGGAAAATGTTATCAGATCTCGCAATTAATGACGAACAAGCATTTACCCAACTGGCTGACAAAGCAAAAGCAGCTTTAAAATAGGTTTTATAAAATGACTGTCCTTTGGATATTAAAGGGTGGTCATTTTTTATTTAATGAAATTCATTCTTCGCCCTTCCAAGTTAGGTGTTTACCAATCAATTATTTGTCTATTTACTTGTTATTGTCATAAAGGCTCGTCTATTGTCATATACATGTACTACTCGTTATGGAAAAAGATTGCCGAAATGACAACGCAGAGGAGGACATCTATGGAATTGTTTGGTAATTACCTCATGACGATCATCGAAATGGGAGGACTATTTGCACCATTATTATTTATCACGGTTCATTTATTACGGCCGTTATTCTTTCTTCCCGTTGTTTTTATCTGTGTTTCCGGTGGGATTATATTCGGAACTGTGGAGGGGACCTTTTATTCCCTTATCGGTATTACATTATCAAGTTTGGCTTTTTATGGTATTATACGTTTTATGCCCAAAAACCTTGATCGGCTGACAAATTTGCAACAAAAACTGATTGGCAAGCATGCTGATTTTACAACTTCACAAATCGCTATATTACGACTTGTACCATTTATTCATTTTCACCTCTTATCTCTTTGTTTGATTCAAATTACAGCAGGTTTTAAGGATTACGCTAGATCATCATTGCTATCAAATATACCACTTGCATTCGTCTATACGTCTGTTGGTCAATGGATATCAAACCTCTCTCCTTTCTATGTATCCATATGTTTAATTGCCTTATTACCCCTCATTTATTTATTAAGACGAAAGGAAATTGTGATTAAATGGCGGGATTTTTTCCAAGTGAGCACATAAATGATGCCCATCTATAAAAGGTGGGCATCATTTAGTCTGTGGGGCTGATAAGCAGTTGATTGATTGGGTGTTTCCACTCAATCTGGGCATAAGGATAGCGTATTAATAGTTCCTTTTCCAAAAAGTACAAGTCATCTCTTGTTAATCCACGTAGATCAAGGGGCTCTGGAACGGTGACTTGTATCGTAACCACTTCAAATGCCTGATCCGTGGTTCCCAAATATTTCTCCCCTTCGAACAGACAGCCTTTATACACGAATTGCAAGTTTTTTTTACTGTTTTGTTCATCATCCAGCAGGAAAAACTCTTTTTGTTGTTTGGCGATTTGTATTTTCCTTCGTGGATTCCGCAAATATTGCAATAGTGTATATATCAAAAAAACCAGCGCAATCAAGATCAGTACACGAAATAAAAACACTATCATCATTAACCGTCTCCCCAAAAGAGTGTGTTCAAAAGGAGGATAAAGGGGCATGTCATTTTTACCGGACTTTTTGAACATCCTCTAACGTATTATCCCCTAATACGGATGAGAATTCATTTGGGTTTCATTTTATTCGTGATACAATCAAGGTAATAAGGAGTGAAGCAAAAATGGACTGGAATAGATTATTTGTTATGCAGGAAAAATTGGACCAATATATTGAAAACAATCAGGGCATAACAGGCAAGGATTTATTTTCGGAAAAGGTACTCGCCCTTCTCGTAGAAATCGGCGAATTGGCCAATGAAACACGCTGTTTCAAGTTTTGGAGTAAAAAGCCTAAAAGTGATAAAGAGATTATTTTAGCTGAGTATGTTGACGGTTTGCATTTTATGATGTCGTTGGGGCTTGATAGTGGATATCAATATGAAACACAACCAATTGAACCGGTCATGAATACGGAAACCGAGCAATTTAACCTTGTGTTTGAAGCATGCGTATTGTTTAACCAAGATCCGTCTTTGGCCAATTATCACCATATGTTTGTCACTTATTTACAGCTTGGAAAGAAATTAGGTTTTGACGAAGAGGACATATATGATGCCTACATAGAGAAAAATGGGATTAACTATGAACGGCAGGATCATGGCTATTAATTATTTGGTAATCTTAAATTGATACCGTTATAATAAAGTTGGATTGATAAAGGAGGATATGGATACATATGGCAAATTTGGACGAAACATTAACCATGTTGAAGGATTTAACGGATGCCAGAGGAATTCCGGGCAACGAAAAAGAAGTAAGGGAAGTAATGAAAGACTATATTAAAGCATATGCCGATGAAATGTCTACGGATAATTTGGGAAGTCTCATCGCCAAAAAAACAGGTGATGAAAATGGACCAAAGATTATGGTTGCCGGTCATTTAGATGAGGTTGGCTTTATGGTTACCAGGATTGATGATGATGGGTTTGTTTATTTCCAAACTACTGGCGGCTGGTGGAGCCAGGTTATGCTTGCCCAGCGTGTGACAATTATGACCGCAAAAGGGGACGTAACCGGAATTATTGGGTCGAAACCACCGCATATTTTATCCGCTGAAGCGAAGAAAAAATCAATCGAAATAAAGGATATGTTCATCGACATTGGGGCTTGCAGTAAAGAAGAGGCAAGTGATTTTGGGGTTCGTCCCGGGGATGCAATTGTTCCTTATTTTGAATTCACCCCATTAAAAAATGAAAAAATGTTATTGGCCAAGGCTTGGGACAATCGCATTGGCTGTGCAATCGCTATTGAAGTGCTTAAACAGTTAAAAGATGTGAATCACCCGAATATCGTGTATGGCGTTGGTACGGTACAGGAAGAAGTGGGTTTGCGTGGAGCGAAAACAGCAACTCATACGATTAAACCAGATATCGGTTTTGCCGTGGATGTTGGTATCGCTGGTGATACGCCAGGAGTATCTGACAAAGATGCGGACAGCAAACTTGGTAAAGGACCGCAACTTGTCTTGTACGATGCATCCATGGTTTCACATAAAGGTGTTCGCGATCTGGTTGTTGATACCGCTGATGAGCAGCATATTCCTTATCAGTATACATCGATTGCACGTGGCGGAACGGACTCAGGTTCCATTCATTTGACGACAAATGGTGTCCCTGCTTTATCCATTACCATTGCCACTCGGTATATTCATTCCCATGCCGCAATTTTACATCGTGATGATTTTGAAAATGCCGTGAAGTTGATTGTAGAAGTTATTAAAAAGTTGGATCGCGATAAAGTAAAAGAGATTGTGTTTGGATAAATCAAAGGCGCTGGAGCAGAACGGGACTTTCTAGTTAAAGACTTCATACAGACGCAAATTTTATACTTTCTATTCCATAAAAAAACAACCGAAAAAGCGGCAACAGTGATAAACTGCTGCCGCTTTTTACGCTAAATACGTGTCCAGGAAGGCGGGGGATAAACAGCCCGTAAATTCCTGATTCTGTTCCTCTGGATCAGTAGGGGAGGAAAGGAAACTCCCACTGAATGAAGTTTCACTTTATAATTTTACAATGTCTTTACCGGCCTTTTGCAGGATTTGCTGGTAAAAGGGATCATGGCCAATACAGAAAACGCGGTCACACAAATCGATAATCTCATCCATATCATGCGACGTATACATGATGGTCATATTCTGACTTGTCGCCTGATTTTGTAAGTACATGCCAATTTCTTTACGTGACTTTAAATCAATCCCGGCAGTTGGTTCATCCAATAATAATAGCGATGGATCGTGGATTAGCGTAATTGCCAAATTCAGTTTGCGTTTCATACCACCTGATAATGATTTCACCGGTTCCTTCCATTTTTCTAAATTCATGTCCAGACAAAGCTTATGTAAAACTTCTTTATTTTTCTTTTTCCATGATAAATGTTCAAAGAAGACCATGTTTTCTTCTACACTGAATTCTTCCCATACAGCAATGTCCTGGGGAACAAATCCGATTTGTCGACGCACCTTTTTGCGATTTTGCCGATAATCCAGATCATGGAAGTTGATTGTGCCAGATGTAGGCTGGATAAGGGTAGCTAATATTTTCATTAAAGTCGACTTTCCTGCACCATTTTCCCCGACAAGTCCGATGATTTCGCCAGGTTTTATGGAAAAGCTGATATGATCCAGTATTCGCTTTTTCCCATAGTCCTTTACCAGTTGTTCAACGTGAAGCATAAAATTCCTCCTTTCTGCAATACCAGATAAATGCCAGAACTAAAATCACTAAAGATGACAGGTTCCAGTACTCGCCATCCAGAAACGGCTGAATCGGGTTGAGTTCTGTAATCCACGGCCAACGATTTATTATCCCATTAACAGGGATGATCGCTCCACTGCCAATCGCGAAAATTAGCGTTAGAGCAAATGCTGTCATATAATAATGGAATGATCGTTTAAACAGGTTTGAGAATAAAAAGATAGCCATATTCAAGAACAGTCTGAAACAAATCCAGCTCCAAATCGGTATTCGTTCACCAAGCATGAGCCAAAACGTAATGATGGTGATCCCATCAAAAATAAGGCATAGAGTGGTATAGATCATAAAATTCAAGATGAGATAATGTTTCAATGACCAGCGCATAAATGCAAACCGCAGCCTGATACTTGCATGTTTTTCATGAATAATCCAGTCAAACAACAAAAGCGTTGCCAGCAAGGTAAAACTCGCCCATATCCCCCATATGTTGATCAACTTGGTATCGTTATTTGGTGATGATGCTGTTTTACCAAAAGAAAAAGATGATGTTAACAGGTTTTCTTCCAACTGGATTTCATCTGCTTTTGTAACAATTTCGTCTCGTGTCCATTGCTTGGGTGAAGCATACTGGCCAGTGAGTTCCTGTACCGTAT
Organism: Lentibacillus daqui; assembly: GCF_027186265.1. Classification (NCBI taxonomy): domain Bacteria; kingdom Bacillati; phylum Bacillota; class Bacilli; order Caryophanales; family Bacillaceae; genus Lentibacillus; species Lentibacillus daqui. Next base: position 1,470,677 of record NZ_CP114176.1, read on the forward strand.
GAACCGCTTTTGATCTGCCGGTTTGCTGCTGGATATACGACAGAATCATTTCTTTTACCGGGGTATACGCAAAGGATAGATCTGATCGATAGCCCGTTAGCAATTGATTTCGATTGTCATGAAAAATGTCTTCTCCGTAACCATCATGAATAATAAAGATACTGTCAAGTTGATGCTTTTTCAATTGATGGCGGGCATTCTCTTTTTCAAGCTGGTAAACATGAACAAACGAGGTGGATGCGACCTGCTTTAACAATTCCTTCGCAGCTGGGGAATCGTCTTCAACTACAATACCAACAGGAATACTGCTTTTTGCTTTCATCGAATCAATTATTGTAACAATTCCAATGGTCGCCATTAGTGGTAGCAACAGCCATAATAAAAGTGTCAGCCAATGTTTTTTCCAATGCATACCCCGGGTTAATAAAATGGATTTCATGGATTCTTGCCCTCCTTCCATAACGACATTGCCACAAAAACAAACAATCCGGAAGCTGACATTAGAGCAAGTGGCAGGTAATCTGCATAAATCCGTTGGTTTAAAATGATTTCCTCCAGCCATTTGTATGCCTGATTAGCAAAACTATAAGGAAGGTATGCTTGAACCCCGTGTGGAAAGTATAATACTGGTATAATGGCACCGCTTATAAATAAGATGACAAATGTAAATAAAGACTGGACAAGCAATCGTAATTTTGCCGATCGGACTACTGTTTCTATTGTGGCCAACCCCTCTAAAAATGTAAAACTGTATAAGATAGTGATGATAGCTATTCGCCAGTAATCTTTTATATCCAGATTGATATGAATCATTCGTTGCAAGACCATCAGGGCAAGCAAGCTTAAAATCATCACAATGAATAGGGATGTCAGCATTTTGGCCATCAGCTGCTGCAATTGTGTTACCCCATATAAACGCATTCGCTGATTCATTCGCAGTGGTTCGTGGTCGGTTAAAAAAGAATAGAAAGCAATTAACCAAATGGTCATAATAATAAACCAGCTTGCAAGACCATAGTAATGAACCGGTGAACTTGTAGCATGATTGGTTATTGTTTTTTCCTCGATGATTTTATCTTTACCGATGGTGTAAAAGATAAAGCTTTTAAACTGGTCAAATAACATGTCGCTCCTTTGTTCGGTTGCGATCGGCAGTTGTTTGGCAAAGTAGTTAATGGTCAGTATATTTGCTTGTGCAGCACGAATGTGCCGGGAAACACTGTCTATTAACTCCTTAATGATATAGCTGTCCATTCGTTTTGCCGGATTCCCTGTGATTGGTAATGTAACTGCATTTCCATTATATAAATCACTGGTAAACCCTTTTGGGAAGGTTATGTATCCACTTAATTGATTTTGTTGTAGCCGGTTGTTAGCCTCGTGCTCTGATAGTTGATTGATAGATAGGTAACTGCCCAGCTGTGTGGACTGTTCAATTAGTCCGACCACCAATTGGGTTTCGTCTGATTGATCCAGATCGACTAATCCGATCTCTATTGGTTCCTGTTTATCATGAGTCATCAATGAGATTACAATTGTCTCGCTCAAACTGACAATAATAATAGGAAAAAGCAAAAGAAGAGGAAGTGATAGCCACTTCCTCCCAAACCTTTTGCAATTATGGTACATAAACAGGGTGATGTGTTTCAAGAATATCATGTTGTCACTTCCTTTAGGGGATGTTCAAAAGTTCCGGTAAAAATGACGTTCCCCTGCAAAAGGGGTATGCCGACGCCTGAGCGCAAGCCCGTTTTTAGTCGGCCTTCCTTTGAAGAAGTTCGTTGGCTTGCTTTTCCGCTCCTCATGTACCTTTTATGTACACTCCGGTGCTCAAAGCTACGCCGCCTAGAACTTCTCGGTCCTTTTTATCCTTTTTGAACACTCTCTTAAACACCGGCCGCGTTAATAAAGTCTACAAACCATTTAACCCGCCGCCAGCTCCTAAAATTCCCATTATCCATTTCTGATATTGTGGCGCTACATCGGTCTCGAAGTAATCCTCGATTTCATCGATCGACATACTGCCAATATCTTTTACATTTGAAGTATCTGGTGTCTTAACTTTTTTAATCGTTTTGGCATCTTTTGCTACAGTTAGGCTAAATGCATCCTGATTAATATCGGGCGCATCGACCGAGAAGTTGTTTTCCGAACTCATTTTATCATGATCATAAGATGCATTTCCTGACCAGTTCAGACTATAATTGTCATTGTAAGGATCAGTAACCGAGAATACACGTTCAAAGTCGCGTTTTTCATCTTTTAATGTTTCTTTTCCCTGGTAGGACAATTTAGTTTCGTCAGGAGCCACTAGTTTAATAGAATCATTAGCTTTATTGTCCTTCCATGATAAATCCCCGGTCAAGGTGATTGCTTCCTTGTCAGTGTCGTCACTGCCAGTGATCTTATAATCAAATTTTTGTTGGGTGTCACTTAATAAGTTTGTACCTTTAACAGATAATGTATTGGTATCATCTTTATTTTCACCAACACCAATACTAAAATCGCGTTTTACAATCAGGTCATTTTTTGCCCAAATGTCAGAAGTGAACCCATTTGGGATATGCGCTTCTTTTATTTCTTTGATACCTTTATCAATCTCTTTTCCAAACATGTTGTCAATTGCCTCGTCAAAATCGATGTTCTCGTCGAAATCCATGTCAAATGCCGATGGATCAATACCAAATGTTTGGATCTCCATCTGTTCTTTAAAGATTTTTTGCAACTTTTTATCACCTTGGACCTTTTCCAAAATGGATACAAGTAAATCTTTCGTTTCTTGCTCGGATAAGTGGAACGTCAATTTTTTGGTGTTGAAATTTTTTCCGTCCACTTTAATTGTTTCTTTCGTTGACTCAAATGCGTCTCCCGGAAGATCTTTATATATTTCGGTTAGATATTCTTTTTTCAGGTAATCGGCATCTTTTTCCGGCAGACCTTTTGCCATTTCAAAGAAAGCATCAAAGTCAATTGTTTCTCCTTCAGGAAATGTTGGATCTGCTTCATGTATGAGCTTACCAACGTCTTTGTCTTTTATTTGCAAGTTTTCATCCAGAAATGGCAGACCCACCATCAGTTGATCAGCATCAAGGTAAAAGTTTAAGTCTTTGATTTCCAGTCCGCCAACACTTGCCTTCATATCGGTGTAAAGCTGCTTTTTCTCCAAATCAGTTTGCGCTGTTAAGTTAAGTGTGGAGTTATTAATAATATCTGATGGATCCATCATTCCATAGCCACCACTTGGGTTATTATATTCACCCGACAATTCGAACGCTGTTTCTGTTGGATTTTCCTTTGTTTGTTTACTCCAATCCAATTCTGGCTCATACCGTTGTGATAGCTGGTCTTTCATAAAGTCGAAGGTGCCTTTTTCGGCTTTAAAGTATTGCGCCTTATCGGATCCGGTCAATAATGCATACGCCGTAATTCCGCCACCTATTAATAAGACGATGACGACAATAATGGCAATGAGCTTCTTGGAAATTCCTTTTTTTCCTGGATCCCCGTTTTGTGTTTCCTCCATTATACCATTTCTCCTCCCTGTCTCCATGCTTCTAAATTAATTGTATTGTTTAGAACGGAGCCTAATTAAAATAATACTACGGATAATTATATATCATTCATGGAAACAATGGTCAAATGGTTATAGTTATATAATCCAGCTGGTTAATCGTAAATTCCTGTTTTTGTTCTGATCCAAAGGCAGACTATTAGTTCTTTATATCTAATTTAGTAGGAAAAAATGTAAAATATAAAACTATTATTTGGAATATGTACAACTGCAGAAAAATTTATTAGGACTTTTTTATTATTTTTGTGAAATAAAAGAGGTGGAACCGACAAAAATCGCCATCAATGAACGTGGATGCCTGGGGGAAGATATAATAACACATTTTCTTAATCAAGATATAACATTCCGCGAAAGTTAAATGCTCTTTACGCGGAATGTTTCTCATATTCTTTTGACAAATCAACCTATGACATCGAATCGGTTGCTTCTTTCACACCTTGTTCCAGGCTGCTGACCATTTCCAATCTTTCTTCCTGATCTGATTGTTTCCAGATTAATTCGAACAGTACACCTAAGCCAGGTAGCATTTTTTCTTCACCGTTTTGAATAGCATCAACGATTGTATCTTTGAGTTGTTCCCGATCATTTGATGCAATATTAGTAAGAATGGCTTTTCGTAAATTTAAATCCAATCCAATCACCTCATTGTATAGTTTTGCGGTATAGTTTGACCAAAATAAACCGGAATATGTATGATAGACAGGAAACCGGATAAGGAGTAGGTACATGATCACGTCGATGCAAAACAATAAAGTAAAGCAATGGAATAAACTAAAGAAAAGGAAAGATCGAACAGGAACACATACTTTTTTGATTGAAGGATTTCATCTTATTGAAGAGGCTCATGCAAGTGACTGGGAAATTGTTGAACTTATTTTACAGGACGGTATTCCTGTACCTGATTTTCTTCAGGAGTATGCTTATTACACTGTTTCCCAAGCAGTTATCCAACAAATTTCCAGCACAAAAACCCCCCAGGGAATTGTTGCAGTCGTTCGGATGAAGGAATACAAATGGGGGACATTCGAAAAACTTCTTTTGGTTGATTCCCTGCAAGACCCGGGTAACCTTGGAACAATGATTCGTACCGCAGATGCAGCTGGATTTGATGCCGTTATTTTAGGGGATAATACGGTTGATGTCTATAATGAAAAGGTAATCCGCTCCACCCAGGGATCCATCTTCCATATTCCGATTTTTCAGGAGAACCTGGTCACTAAAATCCCATCCTTGAAAAGAGAAGGATTTGCCATTTGGGCATCTGCACTAACAAACGCATCCATTTATTCGGAGTTGTCACCGCAACCAAAAACAGCGTTAATCGTTGGTAATGAAGGTGCAGGTATTTCTGAAAATGTTCTTAACTTGGCTGATGATGTTGTGAAGATCCCAATTTACGGGAAGGCTGAATCACTAAATGCCAGTATTGCCGCGGGAATTTTAATGTATTATTTGCAAAGCTAACTATTGCAATTTGGACCTTTTTTGACTATAATAAAGGAAATTTGAATGAACAGCAGTGCGATGAAAGAGCTTGTTGACAATTAAAGAATCGGTCATAGGGAGGAAATGTCCTGGACTGTAAGCATTTCCGGCCGTTTATTTGTTAATATTTCACTCTGGAGCTGATACTTGGACCTTGGAAACCAGGAGTCGTTGGATTTCTGTGTTCATAAGTAAAGGTATGCCGGATTTTTCCGTTATCAAGTTTAAGCAGGTCACATATATATTTGTGTCAATAAGGGTGGTACCGCGAACCAAAGCCTCGTCCCTTTTCATGGGGGATGAGGCTTTTTGTATGGAAAAACAGAGTCTTTTTAAATGCTGATTTTACATATTCGAAAGGGAGGATTATGCATGAAGGAACAGTTGGAGGCGTTGCAGACCGAGGCACTGGAGCGTATTCGGGAAACGGATAGTCAAAAAGAGCTTCAGTCGATTCGGGTGGCTTATTTGGGAAAGAAAGGGTCTATTACCGGGATTTTAAAAGGAATGGGCAGCTTATCAAAGGAAGAACGTCCAGTGGTGGGAGAGATGGCCAATCGGGTACGGGAGGCAATTACCGAAGCCATTGAGCAAAAGAATGAAATCCTTGAGCAACAGGCACTGGAACAACAACTGGCGAGTCAAACAATTGATGTCACTTTGCCAGGTCGCCCAGTAAATATTGGCGGTCCACATTTGCTGACCAGCATCATTGAAGAAATTGAAGATTTGTTCATTGGAATGGGCTATGAAGTACGTGAAGGTCCAGAAGTTGAAACGGATTATTTTAATTTTGAGGCATTAAACTTGCCGAAAAATCACCCGGCACGCGATATGCAAGATACATTTTATATTACGAATGAACTATTAATGCGTACGCATACATCTCCGGTTCAGGCACGGACAATGCGCGCCTATCAAGGGAATACTGGTGTGAAAATGATTTGTCCAGGGAAGGTTTATCGCCGGGACAACGATGATGCCACCCATTCCCATCAATTTACGCAGATCGAAGGACTTTATGTGGACAAGGATGTTCGTATGAGTGACTTAAAGGGTACACTTGACAGGTTTGCCAAAAAAATGTTTGGAGCAGATCGAAAAATCCGTTTGCGCCCAAGTTTCTTTCCGTTCACTGAACCGTCAGTTGAAATGGATATTTCCTGTAAAGTTTGTCACGGAAAGGGATGTTCGGTATGTAAAGGGTCCGGCTGGATTGAAATCCTGGGTGCTGGTATGGTGCATCCGAACGTATTATCCATGGCTGGCTATGATCCAGATGTATATACCGGATTTGCTTTTGGAATGGGACCGGAGCGGATCGCCATGTTGAAATATGGTATTGGGGATATCCGTCAATTCTACACAAACGATAAGCGATTCTTAAAACAGTTTCATCAAGCATAGGAGGTAAGACAAGGTGTTAGTATCGTTAAATTGGTTGGAAAATTATATTGATATCAAACATATTTCACCAGAGGAACTCGCTGAAAAGATTACCAAAAGCGGTATCGAGGTAGATGGTATAGAATATGTTGCCGAGCCGTGTAAAAATGTTGTAGTTGGGTTTGTTAAGGAATGTGCGATACATCCCAATGCTGACAAATTAAATCTTTGTCAAGTGGATACAGGTGATAGTGAATTGCTGCAAATTATTTGCGGGGCACCCAATATTGCACAGGGGCAAAAAGTAGCTGTCGCAAAACCGGGTGCAGTCTTACCAGGTAACGTTAAAATTAAGAAGGTTAAATTGCGCGGCATTGAATCAAACGGAATGATTTGCTCACTTCAAGAATTGGGCATTCAGGAAAAATACGTGCCTAAAGACGTAGCAGATGGCATATTTGTTTTTCCTGATGATACCGAAATTGGCCAGGATGTCACTCCGCTTTTGAATCTTGATGATGCCATACTTGATTTGGATTTGACACCAAATCGGGCGGATTGTCTAAGTATGTTAGGTGTTGCTTACGAGGTGGCAGCGATCCTTCAACAGCCGCTCCAGCTGCCGGACGAAACGGTCAAACCAGCTGATGATAATGAGCATGCTTCAGCATATATTGATGTAAAGGTAGATGCCAAGGAATTAAATCCATATTATGGTGCATTCGTGGTAAAAGATGTTCAGATCAAACCGTCCCCTCTTTGGATGCGTAATTATTTAATCGCATCGGGAATTCGCCCGATTAACAACGTGGTTGACATCACAAACTATGTGCTGCTCGAATATGGACAACCATTGCACGCCTTTGACTATGATCGGCTGGGTACGAAGGAAATTGTCGTTCGTTGTGCCCATGAAAACGAAACGATCGTTACATTGGATGGTCAAAAGCGAACACTATCACCACACCATCTTGTCATCACGAATGGGACAGAACCAGTTGCACTTGCCGGTGTGATGGGTGGTGCCAATACAGATGTACAGGAAAATACAAGTACAATCGTTCTTGAAGCTGCATATTTTGATGCATCATCAGTAAGGACAACGGTTAAAGATACCGGCTTGCGTAGTGAAGCAAGCACACGATATGAAAAAAAGGGTGTGGATCCAAAACGGGTCTACCGTGCGGGTGTACGTGCTTGTCAGCTGTTGAAACAATATGCAAATGCAAAGGTTCTGCAACATCCGGTTATTGTGGATGAATTGGACTATACTGAAAAAGAAGTAGATATGCATACAGCTGAAATCAATAAACGTCTTGGTACAGAGATTACGGCTGATGAGATCGCTGGTATCCTGGAAAGGTTGCGTTTTTCATATGAACAAACAGAGGAGCATTTTCATGTGTGGGTTCCGTCCCGTCGAGCTGATGTTGCCATTTTTGAGGATATGCTGGAGGAAGTGGCACGTATTTATGGATATGATAATCTGCCATATACACTGCCAGAGGGAGCATCTCAAGCAGGTGGATTAACTGGTCAACAGCGATTGAAACGACAAATAAAAAGTTTTATGGAAAGTACCGGACTAACGGAAACAATCACCTATTCATTGACACGTGACGCGTATATTTCAAAATTAATCAGCCCGGAAATTGCCGATGTCAGCCCGGTGCCAGTCAAACTATCCATGCCGATGAGTGAAGAACATAAATATTTAAGGCTTAGTATTCTTCCTGAATTGTTACATGTTGCGTCGTATAATATAGCCCGAAATCAGCCCGATATTGCCTATTATGAATTGGGTTCCATTTTTATTTCCCATGAGGAAGGGTTAACGAAACAACCTGATGAACAGTTGCGTTTAGCAGGTGTATTGTCAGGCATTTGGGAACAACTAGAGTGGCAACAGGAGAAAAAGACTGTTGATTTTTATGTTGTCAAAGGAATCATCGAAGGATTGTTTGCTTATTTGGGTCTTCCTGTATCGTTCAAACAGGCAACTTTGCCGGATATGCACCCGGGTCGATGTGCCGAGCTTATTTACAAAGAACAGGTCATCGGATTTCTTGGTCAGGTTCATCCGGTACTAGAGCAGCAAATGGATTTAAATGAGACTTACGTTTTTGATGTGAACCTGGAAACTGTACTGGCAACCCATGCTCGTGTGCCAAACTACCAGCAAATTCCAAAATATCCATCCATCATCCGCGATATTGCCTTTGTCCTGGATGAACAGGTGCGTGCAGACAGTGTGAAAGATGTGATTGAACAAACCGGTGAGGAATTGGTTAAAGATATTCAGATTTTTGATGTATACACTGGTGAGCGTTTACCAGAAGGCAAGAAGTCCATCGCATACCGGTTGCTTTATCAGCATCCGGAGCGGACATTAACGGATGACGAAGTAGAAGCTTCCTACCAACAGATTATTGCTGCTGTTAACGAAAAATATGATGCATACGTAAGATCGTAAATAGTGCCCTGGTCCAGTGTGTATAGCTGGATTGGGGTATTTCTTTTTAAGCGGATGTTCAAAAAGCTTTACAGGTGTATAACCATTCCAGAAAAGAGAAATTATTTCAGTTCCCTAAACGCCATCTTCATGTTAAGATAAAGTGAATAATTTTTTCTGAGGGGGAAGCCGTGTGACCCAGAATGACAAAACACGAATAACGGTTGAAATACATAATAAATCATATACGATTGTTGGAACAGAACCTGAACATCATGTTCGGCTCGTCGCCAGTTTGGTGGATCAAAAAATGCGTGAAATTCAAGCTGCCAATAGAGACCTGGATACAGCAAAGTTAGCTGTTTTAACCGCAGTGAATTCAATGAATGAGTATTTGAAACTAAAAGAAGAATATGCGAAATTGCTAGGTTCAATGAATAAGAAAGAGGAAAAGTAGCAATGGTTAGCTTCATTTTAATTATTTTATTACTTTTTGGTTTCTTAATGGGACTAAGAAGAGGATTTATCTTACAGGTCTTCCATTTGGTTGGTTTTATTATTGCATTTATTGTTGCCGCACTGTATTACGATAATCTGGCAGCAAAGCTACCTTTTTGGATTCCTTATCCGGATTTGCCAAGTGATAGCTCATGGGCAGTTTTCTTACAGTCTGAGCCGATGGAAACGGCTTTCTATAATGCTATTTCCTTCGCGGTTATTTTCTTTGCTGTAAAAATTCTTTTGCAAATTATTGCATCCATGCTTGATTTTGTTGCAGAACTCCCTGTTTTTCATTCGATTAACCGGCTTTTTGGTGCAGTCCTTGGGTTTGTTGAAGTCTATTTGATATTATTTGTCATTTTATATATCCTGGCTCTGACACCATTGGGCAATGTTCAGTCATGGATCAATGATTCTTTCATTGCCAAGCTGATTATTGAGCATACCCCGGTATTATCGGGTCAGTTGAAAGACTTATGGTTTTCCCAACTCGAAGGCCTAATCGATCGGGTTCCAAGCAAAGGATAATACAGGATTTGAATGTAGTGTAAATCGGAAAACATGATTGCAATATAATCGTCCACTAACGACTGATTCCACATTATAGGAATATGCCTTGTATTTTGTGTACAATTGGTATGGGCCTTTCATGAATCAGTCTTTTTATTTACAGAAGATATGATGATAAGCAGGTGAGCAGCATGACGATAAACAAAAAAGATGTTTTACATGTACTAGAAAAAATAGCTATTTATCTGGAGCTAAAAGGTGAAAATCCCTTTAAAGTTTCCGCTTATCGTAAAGCAGCACAAGCGCTTGAACGTGATGATCGTTCATTGGCAGAAATAGATGATTTTACAAAAATAAAAGGAATTGGCAAAGGTACAGGCACAGTAATACATGAATATCTCAACCACGGGGAATCAGAAACATTAAAACAGTTAGAAAAAGAGGTGCCTGCCGGTTTGATTCCGTTGTTAAACCTGCCTGGACTAGGAGGCAAGAAACTGGCAAAATTGTATCAGGAGCTTGGGGTAACGGATGCCGTTTCGTTAAAGGCAGCCTGCGAAAGTGGTAAAGTTGAAATGCTTGAAGGTTTCGGAAAAAAATCGGTCGAAAAAATTATTAAAGCCTTAGCAGACGCTAATAAACGGCCGGAGCGTTTACCAATTGCCATCATGCTCCCGCTTGCAGAGAAAATCGAAGCGGACTTAAAGGAAATTCCAGAAATTGATACCTTTTCACGGGCAGGCAGTCTTAGACGAATGCGGGAAACTATCAAAGATCTTGATTTTATCATCGCTACAAGCAAGCCACTTAAGGTTCGGGATGCGTTGCTTGAATTAGATAATATCAAAGAGGTCATTGCCAGCGGCCAAACAAAGGTATCGGTAACCCTTGATGATGTTTATGATATTAACGTCGATTTTCGAATTGTAGAACCAAAGGAATTCGCTTCTACATTGCATCATTTTACCGGATCGAAGGAACATAATGTTGCAATGCGGCAACTGGCAAAGGCAAAAGGTGAAAAAATCAATGAATACGGCATTGAACATGATAAAACGGGTGAAATCCTTACTTTTAAAAATGAGGAAAATTTCTTCCGCCATTTTGGATTGCCTTTTATCCCGCCTGAGTTAAGGGAAAATACAGGAGAAATAGAGAATTATAATGAAAATATCGAATTGGTAAACTTAGCGGATATACGCGGTGATTTGCATATGCATACGACATGGAGTGATGGTGCACAATCAATTGAAGAAATGGTAAACCAGGCCCGCCAGAAAGGGTATGAATATATTGCCATTACCGATCACTCCAAATTTTTGCGGGTTGCCAATGGTTTAAATGAAAAAAGATTGCGCCAACAGCGGGAAGAAATTGCCCGATTAAATAATAAGTATCCCGATATCCATATTTTTGCCGGTGTAGAAATGGATATTTTACCCGATGGTTCACTTGATTTTACAAATGATTTTTTACAGGAAATGGATTTTGTTATTGCGGCGATTCATTCCAGTTTCCGTCAGTCAAAGGAAATGATTATGAAACGGTTATATGCAGCCCTCGATTGTCCGTATGTTTCGCTCATCGCCCATCCGACAGGCAGACTAATTGGCAAAAGAGAGGGCTATCAAGTAGATTTGGATCAGTTAATCGAACGAGCCAAAGAAACAGAGACTGCCTTGGAAATCAATGCGAACCCAAATCGGCTTGATTTAGCGGCGGAATGGGTGCGAAAGGCACAGGATGCCGGCGTGCCCATTGCCATTGATACGGATGCTCATAGTTTTCATATGCTTGAACATATGTGTTATGGAGTTGGAACGGCGAGAAAGGGTTGGCTGCAAAAAGACACGATTATCAATACGTGGACAAAAACACGATTACAGGATTATATGAACCGGAATAAATAATGTGGACAGATCTATATGTAACTGGGCAGGTTCTTACGGTGAAGCAAAACGCTCACTTGGAAAAGGAGAAGAATGTATGAACGAACGAATTTTGCATGTATTAGAATACAATAAGATTCTGGATCAATTGCAGAATCAGGCTGCAACATCCTTGGGTAAGGAGCTGGCGAGTTCTTTGCGACCTGTTACCGAAATGGACGAGGTACAAACATTGCAGCAGGAAACAGATGAAGCATTGCAAGTCGAACGGTTAAATTTAAAGATCCCACTAGGTGGTATATCAGACATCAGGGGCAGTGTAAAGCGCAGTGTCATCGGTGGAATGTTGAATACAGGGGAATGCCTTGATGTAGCCGATACAATCTACGGCGGCCGGCAAGTCAAAGATTTTATTGGAAAATTGGAAGAGGAACCACCAATCTTAACCGCACTTACCGAACAAATCACCCCATTACGGGAATTGGAGCGGCACATTAAGAGCTGCATTGATGATCACGGCTATGTGATGGACAGCGCATCAGAAAAATTGCGTGGACTCCGTTCATCGATCCGTACGTATGAATCACGCGTCCGCGACAAATTAGATCATTATACAAAAACAAAAAGCAATATGTTGTCAGATACCTTGATTACCATTCGAAATGATCGGTACGTATTGCCCGTCAAACAAGAATATCGTGGCTCGATCGGCGGGATCGTTCATGACCAATCCGCATCTGGTCAAACGTTATTTATCGAGCCAAGGGCAGTGGTTGATTTAAACAATGAATTACAGGGGACGAGGGCAAAAGAAAAGCAGGAAATTGAACGGATTTTACGGGAAATAAGTGGGCAAATTGCTAGTGCCGAATCATTTTTGTTAGAAAACATCGCTGTATTGGCCAAGATCGATTTTATGTTTGCGCGTGCAAAATTAGGAAAACAAATGAAAGCAGCGATGCCGAAAATCAATGATCAAGGTATCATTAAAATGAAACAAGCGCGTCATCCGTTAATTCCCGCGGATGATGTGGTCACCAATGATGTAGAAATTGGTGAGACTTATACTTCTATCGTTATTACCGGGCCAAATACTGGCGGGAAAACAGTTACATTGAAAATGGTGGGACTATGTACATTAATGGCCCAATCCGGGTTGCAGATCCCTGCACTTGACGGTTGTGAATTGGCTGTTTTTAAACACGTTTTTGCTGATATTGGTGATGAACAATCGATCGAACAAAACTTGAGTACATTTTCCTCGCACATGACCAATATCGTATCAATTATGGAACAAGTTGATGATAAGACGCTGGTTCTTTTTGATGAACTCGGGGCAGGCACTGATCCACAGGAAGGTGCTGCACTGGCGATGGCTATTCTGGATGAAGTCATTTCCCGTAATGCCAGGGTAATTGCTACAACTCATTACCCGGAATTAAAGGCATACGGCTATAACAGGAATAGTGTTATTAATGCGTCTGTTGAATTTAATGTGGAAACATTGCAGCCGACATATCGATTGTTAATTGGTGTTCCCGGACGAAGTAATGCATTTGAAATTTCAAAACGACTGGGTCTGAATGACGCCATTATAGACCATGCCAAAGAGCTTGTCGGGGTCGATTCGAAAAGCGTGGAGAATATGATTGCATCATTGGAACAATCACAACTCCAGGCGGAAAAAGACTATGAACAAGCCCATCAGATATTGCTGCAAACAGAGAAACTCCATAATGATTTAAAAAAACAGTGGCGACAATTTGAACAAAAGCGCGAATCACTATATAAAAAAGCAGAAACGAAGGCAGAAAAGGCTGTACAAAAGGCAAAAGAGGAAGCAGAATTAATCATCGGCGAAATCCGCTCGATGAAAAACGATGCTGACATAAAAGAGCATGAATGGATAGAAGCGAAAAAAATGCTCGAGGATGCAAAACCTAATCTTTCGTCTAAAAAAATGGAAAATCAAACACATCAAGAATCCAAAGATACAAAAAATGAATTGCATCCCGGTGACGATATTAAGTTACTGACTGTGAATCAACCTGGAACTGTACTGGAAAAAGCGGGTAATGATGAATATCTTGTGCAGGTTGGCATCATGAAGGTAAAGGTGAAACGTGATGACTTACAACGCCTTTCCAACCAAAAGCAAGCGCCAGAAAGGCCATTGGCGACGGTAAAGGGCTCAGGCTATCATGTAAAACCGGAGCTTGATTTACGCGGTGAACGATATGAAGATGCACTGTCCCAGCTGGAGAAATATATAGACGATGTGTTGCTGGCCGGCTATAACAAGGTATCCATTATTCATGGAAAGGGTACTGGTGCGTTACGATCAGGGGTAAAAGAATTTGTTAAAAAACATCCAAGAATCAAAAACAGTCGTCCTGGTGGATCTGGGGAAGGGGGAAGCGGCGTCACGATTATTGAATTCAACTGAAATTAAATATTTGTGCGAGGGAGAATGAAAGGTGGAAACATTAGCCAAAGTATTAATTGTCGTTGCAATTGTTTTTGTGATTATAGGGATTGTTTATCTGATTTAGAAAAATAACTTCTCCGATTTTAATCAAATATATTTCAAAAAATATAAATAAGTCGTATAATAGAAATAAGTGCGGGTTTCTACATGATATGGCTCTTCTGCGTTGCCCACAGGACGTGGGTGACTATAGCAGAAGATTCCCTTATCCTGAAACATTATTTTTACCGGACTTTTTGAACATCTACTATTACGCAAGGAGGAGATTAAATGGGGAAAGAAAGACGTTGGTATAAGCATTATCCTGACGATATTCCGACAACCATTACCTATGATGACAAGCCTTTACATGCTTTTTTGCTGGAAGGAGCCAAGCGTTACAAGAAAAAGAAAGCGCTTCACTTCATGGGTAAAGAATTGTCCTTTCAAGAACTGTATGACCAAGCAAAGAAAATGGCCTGCTACATGCAGGGATTGGGAATTGAGAAAGGAGACCGTGTAGCAATTATGCTGCCAAACTCTCCCCAATCGGTTATCAGTTATTATGGTGCATTAATGGCAGGCGCAACGGTTGTACAGACAAACCCATTATATAAGGAGCGTGAATTGGAATATCAGTTATATGACTCCGGAGCCAAGCTGATTGTTTGTCTGGATATATTACTGCCAACCGTTATGAATGTACAGCATGCAACACAGCTTCAACATACGATCGTAACGGGAATAAAGGATTATTTACCATTTCCAAAAAATACGGCATACCCTTTTATCCAGAAAAAACAATATAACATGGTTGTAAAACCAGAGCAATCGGAAAATACACATGTTTGGGAATTGATTATGGAACATACTTCTGAAAATTACCAGGAAGTGACTGTTGATCCAAAAGAAGATTTGGCGTTAATCCAATATACAGGTGGGACAACCGGTTTTCCAAAAGGTGTCATGCTGACTCATTATAATCTGGTTGCAAATGTGCAAATGTGTCAAACCTGGTTGTACAAGGCAGAACAAGGGAAAGAAGTTATTCTGGGTATTTTACCGTTTTTTCATGTTTATGGGATGACAGCCGTGATGAATATGTCCATTATGTTCGGTTCGAAAATGGTATTGCTGCCAAAATTTGATCCGGAAGAGGTTCTAAAAACGATCCAGAAACAAAAAACAACGTTATTCCCTGGGGCACCTACCATTTATATCGGTCTATTAAATCATCCAAAATTAAATAAATATGATCTATCCTCAATCAAAGCGTGTATCAGCGGTTCAGCACCGCTTCCAACGGATGTTCAGAAACAATTTGAAGACGTTACAGCTGGTAAGTTAGTGGAGGGATACGGTTTAACCGAATCATCTCCTGTTACCCACGCGAATTTAGTCTGGGGTCAACGTGTGAATGGGAGTATCGGTATTCCATGGCCTGACACCGATGCCAAAATCGTGGATGACGAAATGAATGAAGTGAAAGTTGGTGAAACAGGAGAATTGGTTGTCAAAGGTCCACAAGTGATGAAAGGCTATTGGAATAAACCGGATGAAACAAACCAAGTTCTAAAAGATGGCTGGCTGTTAACGGGTGATGTCGGTTATATGGATGAACAAGGTTACTTTTATATCGTTGATCGGAAGAAAGACATGATTATTGCCGGCGGATATAACATTTATCCGCGTGAAGTGGAAGAAGTGCTTTATGAACACGAGGGGGTTCAAGAAGCTGTTGTTGCCGGGATTCCCGATGCCTATCGTGGCGAAACGGTTAAGGCATATATTGTCTTGAAGGATGGTTATCAACTGACTGAAAAGGAATTAAATCATCATTGCCGCAAACACTTGGCTGCTTATAAGGTACCACGAATTTATGAGTTCCGTGATGAATTGCCAAAGACAGCCGTCGGTAAAATCCTCAGACGAAAATTGGTTGATGAAGAAAAGGAGAAGGTACAGAAGGACAGCAAAACAGTTTAAATGCACGAACAGATTGGCAGGCTGGGAGATGGACAAGGTGATGATTGACAGAATCCGGGGAACAAGCTAAAATTATAAATGAATGACCATTCATTCATTTGTGATCTGCTAAGGAGATAGACATGGAAAAAAATAAACCGAAATACAAACAAATCATTGACGCAGCTGTTGCCGTCATTGCAGAAAATGGCTATTATGCATCGCAAGTATCTAAAATTGCCAAAAAGGCCGGTGTTGCTGACGGTACAATCTACCTATATTTTAAAAATAAAGAAGATATTCTTGTTTCCCTCTTTGAGGAAAAAATGGGGCAGTTTATCGAACAAATCGCTATAGCTATTAATAAGAAACAAACTGCCAGTGAAAAATTGTTAACATTAATCGAAATGCACTTTCATCAATTGGCAAAAGATCATCATCTGGCAATTGTCACCCAATTAGAATTGCGTCAGTCGAACAAGGATCTGCGCTTAAAGATTAATAACGTATTAAAGCCGTATTTGGAGGTTATTGATCAACTTATTTCCGAGGGTATCGATGAAAGAATTTTTCGTTCTGACATGAATCTTCCACTTGTCAGGCAAATGATATTTGGCACAATGGATGAAATTGTTACCAACTGGGTGATGAATGAGCAGAAATATGATTTGGTGGCTCAAGCACCCCAAGTTCACGGATTATTGATCCATGGATTAATGGATGAATAACAAAGCGCTTTCACTTTTGGCTAGTTACTCCAATCATTTTCTGTTATGATACTTGTAAAAGGGGGAGTATAAAAAATTGGGAGCTTTAACGTATGAAGTAACAAATCATGTTGCTATATTAACCATTCAAAGCCCACCTGCAAATGCTTTATCTGTTTCAGTGTTGGATGAACTATCAGAAAAATTGGATGAAATTGAAAAAGATAAAACGATTAAGGTGGTTGTTTTAACAGGAAAGGGGAAATTTTTCTCTGCCGGTGCTAATGTAAAAGAGTTTTCTTCCTTTCAACAGATATCTGAGTATCAATCGTTTTCCGAAAAAGGACAGCATTTATTTGAACGGATCGAGCATTTTGGGATTCCATTCATTGCAGCAATCCATGGAGCCGCTGTAGGCGGGGGTTTAGAACTCGCTATGGCCTGTCACATGCGAATTGCGGCTGAAAATGCAAAGCTGGGATTGCCGGAGTTAACACTAGGTATCATCCCCGGATTTGCAGGAACCCAGCGCTTGCCGCGTTATGTTGGCACAGCCAAGGCCTATGAAATGATTCTGAGTTCTGAGCCGATCAGTGGCAAAGAAGCTCTGTCATTTGGTCTTGTTAACCGTGTTGTGGACGAAAATGCTGTTGTTACAGAATCTATCAAACTAGCGGAAAAAATAGCTTCTAAAGGCAAGCTGACGATCGACCGGATAATGAAATTAATTCCTTATTCCGTTACAGAAAGTTTTACAGATGGTATGAATGCTGAAGCTAAGGCTTTTAGTGAAGTTTTTGATTCAGAGGATGCAAAGGAAGGCGTTTCAGCTTTTTTAAAGAAACGTAAACCTAACTTTCAAGATAAATAGACGAAGGAGGATTTCTGATGAATATCTATGTATTACTAAAAAAGACTTTTGATACTGAAGAAAAAATAGCCATTTCCAATGGCCGCATTGAAGATGATGGGGTTGAATTCATTATAAACCCGTACGATGAATATGCAGTTGAAGAGGCTATTAATCAGCGGGATGCGCATGGTGGTGAAGTAACCGTTATCACGATCGGTGATGAAGAATCAGAGAAACAACTCCGTACGGCATTGGCAATGGGTGCTGATAAAGCTGTTCTGATTAATACAGAGGATGATTTGGAAGACGGGGATCAATTTACCACAGTTAAAATTTTGGAAGCGTTTTTCGAGGATAAGGAAGCCGATTTAATTTTGGCCGGTAATGTGGCCATCGATGAAGCAAGCGGTCAAGTTGGACCAAGGCTTGCAGAACGGTTGGGAATTTCTTTTGTCACCACAATTACCAGCCTGAAAATCGAGGACGATACTGCGTACATTGATAAAGATGTTGAAGGTGACGTGGAAAAAATTGAAACAAGTTTGCCTGTTCTTGTCACTTGCCAGCAAGGCCTAAATGACCCGAGGTATCCTTCCTTACCGGGAATTATGAAAGCAAAGAAAAAGCCACTGGAAGAACTGGAAATTGATGACCTTGATTTGGACGAAGATGAATTAGAACCAAAGACAAAAACAATTGAAATATTTTTACCCCCGGAAAAAGAGGCTGGCAGAGTATTAGAAGGCGAACTTGATGATCAGGTTCAGGAACTAGTATCGTTACTTAAAAATGAAGCAAAGGTACTGTAGGAACTTAACATAGAAGGGAGAATGCAAATCATGAGTGATAAATATTTGGTAATTGGTGAAACAAGAGATGGTTCATTGCGTAACGTTACTTTTGAAGCAATTGCAGCTGCAAAAAAAATCAACCCGGATGGAGAAATCGTTGGTGTTGTTTGTGGCGACAGTGATCTGGAAGCACAAGCAAATGAAATGATCTATTACGGTGCGGATCGGGCTGTGACAGTTAAACATGAAAAGTTAAAAACGTATACCCCTGAAGGTTTTGGTCAAGCATTGATGGCTATTATCGATGATGAATCTCCGAATGGAATTGTAATGGGGCATACGGCCATTGGCAAGGATTTAACTCCTAAGATTGCCAGTAAGCTGGAACTTGGCTTGATTTCCGATGCGACCGATATTGAAATAAATGGTGATCAGGTTGCGTTTATTCGGCCAATCTATTCCGGAAAGGCCTTTGAAAAGAAAGTGATAACCGATGATGTTACCTTTGTGACGATTCGCCCAAATAATATTGCTGCACTTGACCGGGATCAATCCCGCAGTGGCGAAGTGACAGCAAAAGATGTTGAGATTACTGACCTGCGTACAGTGGTTAAAGATGTGATCCAAAAAGCATCAGAAGGTGTTGATTTGTCCGAAGCAAAAGTAATTGTTTCCGGCGGACGCGGTGTGAAAAGTGCGGAAGGATTCAAACCATTACAAGAGCTTGCAGATTTGTTAGGTGGAGCGGTAGGTGCCTCGCGTGGCGCGTGTGATGCGGATTATTGTGATTACTCCTTGCAAATTGGGCAAACCGGTAAAGTGGTTACCCCTGATTTATATATTGCCTGTGGTATTTCCGGAGCCATTCAGCATTTAGCGGGAATGTCCAATTCAAAGGTAATTGTGGCCATTAATAAAGATCCGGAAGCAAACATTTTTAATGTAGCTGATTATGGTATTGTCGGCGATATATTTGAAGTTATTCCAAAACTGATTGAAGAAATCAAAAAGGTCAAAGTGCCTTCATAAAACAAAGGCGTAAGCGTCCGCTGGAAGCTGGAGCCGGACGGGGACTTTCCTGGTATAAGCTGAATAAAAACCATGAATTTTATCCCTTTTTACTGATTTTAAGACAATGTGCGTTGATTGGGGAGTCTGGGCGATGATGTTCAGACTCCTCGAGCATTAAAACCTGTATAATGCAGGAACCGATAAGCAAACTATTAGCTACCGGATCATAACGATGGTATACTCTAACCAGAAGTAAGATAAGGAGGGAAATGAATGGCAATTGTACATGTAACCGATCAGAATTTCACAAAAGAAACCTCAGAAGGCTTGGTTTTGGCTGATTTTTGGGCACCGTGGTGTGGACCTTGTAAAATGATTGCACCGGTTCTGGAAGAGATTGATGGTGAAATGAGTGATAAAGTTCAAATCGTAAAGCTGGATGTAGACGAAAATCAGGAAACAGCCGGTAAATATGGTGTTATGAGTATTCCAACGTTACTCCTGTTCAAGGATGGGAATGTAGTTGACCAGGTAATTGGTTTTCAACCGAAAGAAGCATTGGTTGAATTAATTGATAAACATGCTTAATCGATGGAAAAGTATGATATAAGGTGCAAAATATCCCTTGTTACTGCTGTGACAGGGGATGTCTTGCGTTTAAAGAGCCCTTACGCTATAGACGGGACGAAACAGGCGATGTTTTACGATGCAAGGGGAGGATATGATGAACCAAACCATTAAAGATAAATTAGCTGTTCTCCCTGCCTTGCCAGGTTGTTATTTAATGAAAGATAAACATCAAACAGTAATTTATGTTGGTAAATCCAAGAAATTAAAAAACCGAGTAAAGTCTTATTTTACCGGTGCGAATGATAAGAAAACGCAACGATTGGTGCAGGAAATCGATAACTTTGAGTATATTGTCACCTCATCAGAAATCGAAGCACTTATTTTGGAAATGAATCTAATAAAAAAATACGATCCAAAATACAATGTTATGTTGAAAGACGACAAGACATACCCATATTTAAAAATAACCAATGAGCGACATCCGCGCCTGCTGATTACCAGAAAAATAAAAAAGGATAAAGGTAAATATTTTGGACCATATCCAAACGTGTTGGCAGCAAGAGAAACCAAAAAGCTGCTGGATCGTTTGTATCCGTTACGAAAATGCAATAATCCACCTGGACGTTTTTGCCTTTATTATCATATGGGTCAATGTTTGGCGTGTGCGGAAACACCTCCATCGGAAGAAGAATATAAAGAAATTGTCCAGCATATCACCACATTTTTAAATGGTGGGCACAAAGAAATCAAGGCAGATCTAAAAAACAAGATGATAGCTGCCAGTGAAGCATTGAATTTTGAACGGGCAAAAGAATTGCGTGATCAAATTCACCATATAGAAGCGGTCATGGAGCAACAGAAAATGACAATGAATGATCGGACAAATCGTGATGTTTTTGGATATAGCTATGATAAAGGTTGGATGTGTATCCAGGTCTTCTTTGTTAGACAGGGGAAACTAATTGAACGGGATGTAGCCATGTTCCCGTTTTTCGATGAACCCGAGGAAACATTTTTAAGCTATATTGGCAGATTTTATTTGCATCAACATCACCTGAAACCAAAGCAAGTGCTTGTTCCAATCGGTACGGATACTGAGATTCTAAGGGAATTACTGGAAGTAGATGTTCATGTACCACTGAGGGGAAAAAAGAAGGAATTAGTAGAATTGGCGAAAAAGAATGCCTCCATTTCCCTGAAAGAAAAATTTACAATCATAGAACAAGATGAAGCACGTACTATTAAAGCGGTAGAGCAGTTGGGTGACGTGTTACAAATTGAAGTGCCCCACCGGATTGAGGCGTTTGATAATTCTAATATTCAGGGTACGGATCCTGTTTCGGCTATGGTTGTTTTTATTGATGGGCGGGCAAATAAGAAAGAATATCGTAAATATAAAATCAAGCATGTTGAAGGGCCTGATGATTATGAAACAATGCGTGAAGTAATTCGTCGTCGCTATACACGGGTGTTGAAGGATCAATTGCCGCTACCCGATTTAATTATCGTGGATGGCGGTAAGGGACAAATGAATGTGGCGCTTGATGTGCTCGAAAATGAACTAGGCCTGGATATCCCATTATGCGGACTGGTGAAGGATGATAAGCATAAAACAAGTGAGTTGCTTTATGGGACACCACCGTCTGTTGTACCGTTGTCACGTAAATCACAGGAATTTTACCTGGTACAGCGGATTCAGGATGAGGTACATCGGTTTGCGATTTCTTTTCACCGGCAATTACGTGGTAAAAACCTGGTACAATCAGAGCTTGATAAAATACCAGGGGTTGGTGAGAAGCGACGTCGCCTGTTGCTGACCCATTTTAAATCAGTCGGTGAATTGAGGAAGGCTTCAATAGAGGATATTACCAAACTGGGCATTCCCGAGAATATTGCTGAACAAGTACTTGATCATTTAAATAACAATAATGACGGATAAGGAAAACAAATTTTATTGTCATTTAAGTTCATTCAAACAAAAGAGGGAACTGTACTTGAAACAGTTCCCTTAAAAATTGGTTACTTGGTAGTATAAACAACTGAAAACTCAACCTGATAAATTTTATGATGAATTTCTTCCACACATTCACAGGGAACCCCTTTTACCAGTTGAAGAGCCTCAGCAAGAAAGCCTGCTTCAATGCGGAATTCTACCGGGAAGGGCCCTTGTATTCGATTCACAACTGAGTCTGCCATTAAATGAAAAATGAGTTCTCTCCTTTTTTCTTTTACCAGTTCCAATCGTCCCCAGCCAAGTTTATCAAATGCTTGATAAATATCATCAATCGAGCTTAATTCCAGTTTTCTTGCCAAATTTTTCCCCAAAAAATAAAATAGTGTATCTGATTCTGATCCTAACAATTCCGGTAACGCCATGTATCGCAAAACATCGTACCCAGCGCCGGATGTTTGGAGTTCATCCAGCTTGGATAACGAGAATAATTCTGGTTCCTTTCCCATTTGTGTCATCCTCTCTACCTAACAAGACAATCTGCTATCAATATGTATACGATGTTTAAACAACCACAGGCTACAACCTCATCCATAACCTGTAGCATGACAAGCTATATTTATTATCCATTTTATGCATGAGTTGTGCAAGTATCCCGTTGAATTTTTTACAAAGGATGTTCAAAAAGGTCGGATGGAAGGGGTCGGATTGAAAAAATTTCTTGTCTGTTTTCTTGACGCTAATTGTAGTTAGAAGTACAATGAATGTGTCATAAATTGTACAATTTTGGCGGTGATGGGATAACCAGGGGTAAAAAAACAGTTTCACCGTCCATCTAAGAGTGTGTTCAAAAAGGAAGATAAAAGGGTCAGGGTCTGCTAACTCTCTCAGGCGTCCTTTTGCAACGCCGATATAGCATGTCCTGAATGCATCGTTGTTCGAGGCGCCATTTTCACCGGACTTTATGAACATCCTCTATGCGTACAACCAATATTACATAACATTTATTAAGGGGGGTAATACATAGTGGAACATCGCGAATTTGGGTATCGCAGGCTACACTCGCTGTTAGGGGTCATACCAGTTGGTCTCTTTCTGATCGTACACTTGGTGGTAAATTACTTTGCTGTGTATGGGGAGGAAAGCTTTAATAAAGCATCTGAATTCATGGAAAGTTTGCCATTTTTAATTGTGTTGGAATTTGTGCTTATTTATCTGCCAATCTTGTTTCACGCGATATTAGGGGTTTATATTGTTTTTGTATCCAAGAACAATTATACGAAATATGGCTATTTCCGTAATTGGATGTACTTTTTGCAGCGAGTGACCGGGATTATCACATTTATTTATATCGTTTGGCATGTGTGGGAAACTCGGATTCAAATCTGGCTTGGCAATGCATCATTGGATTTCAGTTTGATGGAAAATATTCTGTCAAATCCGGTTATGTTCTGGGTGTACATTATCGGTCTGATTTCAACTACGTTTCATTTTGCTAATGGTTTATGGAGTTTCTTGGTATCCTGGGGCTTTACGCAATCACCAAGGTCACAAAAAATTGCTACATATGTAACATTAATTATATTTTTAGTGATCAGCTACATTGGTGTTCGTTCTTTATTAACATTTGCCTATGGAATCTAAGAGGATTAATGACTAGGAGAGTGAGTGTTTATTATGAGTAATCGTAAAGTTATTGTTGTCGGCGGTGGTCTTGCCGGCTTAATGGCAACAATTAAAGCAGCTGAGGCGGGTGTGAATGTAGACCTGTTTTCGATTGTGCCTGTAAAACGTTCTCACTCTGTATGTGCCCAAGGCGGTATTAACGGTGCGGTGAATACAAAAGGTGAGGGTGACTCACCTTGGAAACACTTTGATGATACGGTATACGGTGGTGACTTTTTGGCTAATCAGCCGCCTGTAAAAGCGATGTGTGAAGCAGCGCCTGGCATCATTGATTTGATGGATCGTATGGGCGTCATGTTTAACCGTACACCAGAGGGTTTGCTTGATTTCCGGCGATTTGGTGGTACGGATGTCCACCGTACAGCATATGCCGGGGCAACTACAGGACAGCAACTGCTATATGCACTTGATGAACAAGTCAGACGCTTTGAAGTCGAAGGTTTGGTTACAAAATTTGAAGGCTGGGAATTTGTGGGTGCTATTATTGATGAAGCCGGTGTTGGTAAAGGGATTGTTGCCCAAGACATCAAAACACATGAAATTAAGTCATTCCCTTCTGATGCAACAATTTTCTCGACTGGCGGGCCAGGAATTATCTTCGGGAAATCAACAAATTCCATGATCAATACTGGGTCGGCAGCCAGTGCGCTTTACCAACAAGGTGTGAAGTATGCTAACGGTGAATTTATTCAAATTCACCCAACCGCAATCCCGGGTGATGACAAGCTTCGTCTGATGAGTGAATCAGCACGTGGTGAAGGTGGTCGTGTTTGGACGTATAAAGATGGAGAACCATGGTACTTCCTGGAGGAAAAATATCCAGCCTACGGAAATCTGGTTACTCGTGATATTGCGACCCGTGAAATTTTTGATGTGTGTGTCAATCAAAAACTTGGTATCAATGGTGAAAATATGGTTTACCTTGATCTATCTCATAAAGATGCAAAAGAATTGGATGTCAAATTAGGTGGAATCATTGAAATTTATGAGAAATTTGTTGGCGATGATCCGCGAAAAGTACCAATGAAGGTTTTCCCGGCGGTTCATTACTCCATGGGCGGTATGTGGGTTGATTATGATCAAATGACCAATATCCCGGGAATATTTGCCTGCGGTGAGTGCGATTATACACAGCATGGCGGCAACCGTTTAGGTGCAAACTCTTTATTATCAGCGATCTATGGCGGTTCTGTGGCAGGTCCAAATGCAATTAAATATATTGATGGTCTGGATAAGCATGTTTCTGATCTTTCTTCCAAGCTGTTTGAGGATCGGGAAAAAGAGGAACAGGAAAAATTTGAAGCCATGATGAAGATGGATGGTAATGAAAATGCCTACAGTCTCCATAAGGAATTAGGCGAAATCATGACGGATAATGTAACTGTTGTGCGCCATAATGACAAATTGATGAAGACATATGAAAAACTTCAGGAATTCCAGGAACGCTGGGAAAACATTAATGTTAATGACACATCACGCTGGAGTAATCAAGGTATTATGTTTACCCGTCAATTGAAAAACATGCTGCATTTGGCTCGTGTTATTACATTGGGTGCATATTACCGTAATGAAAGCCGGGGAGCGCATTACAAGCCAGATTATCCGGATCGTAATGATGAAGAATGGTTAAAAACAACAATTGCCAGGTTTAACAAAGAAGAAAATGCCCCGGAAATATCATATGAAGAAGTTGATACTTCCTTAATAAAGCCAAGGTTGCGTGACTACACGAAAAAACACTAAGGAGAGAGGGATAGACATGGCTGAGCAAAAGACTGTTACGTTTATTATCAAGCGTCAAGACAGCCCGGATTCTGCTCCTTATGAGGAAACGTTCCAAATTCCTTATAAATCAAATATGAATGTGATCTCCGGGTTGATGGAAATAAGACAAAACCCAGTGAATGCAAAAGGAGAAAAAACAGCCCCCGTACAATGGGACATGAACTGTTTGGAGGAAGTGTGCGGTGCGTGCTCTATGGTGATTAATGGTACTGCCCGTCAAGCTTGTGCGGCGTTAGTTGATAAATTGGAACAGCCAATTCGTCTGGAACCAATGAGCACGTTCCCAGTTGTACGTGACTTGATTGTTGATAGGGAGCAGATGTTTGATGCCTTGAAGCGAATCAAAGCCTGGATTCCAATTGATGGCACCTATGATTTGGGACCTGGACCACGTATGCCGGAGAAAAAACGGCAATGGGCATATGAACTATCAAAATGTATGACTTGCGGGGTATGTGTAGAGGCATGTCCAAATGTAAATGATAAATCAAATTTCATCGGACCGTTTGCGCTATCATTGCCACGGTTGTATAACGCACATCCAACAGGGGAAATGAATAAAAGTGAACGGCTGGAAGCTCTCATGGAAGATGGTGGAATTTCTGGATGCAGTAATGCGCAAAACTGTGTTCAGGTGTGTCCAAAAGGAATTCCGTTAACTACCTCCATTGCTGCAATGAACCGGGATACAAACATTCAGGCATTTAAGAATTTCTTTGGCAGTG
Source organism: Lentibacillus daqui (assembly GCF_027186265.1). Taxonomy (NCBI): domain Bacteria; kingdom Bacillati; phylum Bacillota; class Bacilli; order Caryophanales; family Bacillaceae; genus Lentibacillus; species Lentibacillus daqui. The sequence goes on from NZ_CP114176.1 coordinate 1,496,982, forward strand.
ATCGTATTTAATGCGGATTTTTATTATATGATGATGGTCTCTATCGGCGCACGATAGAGACCATTTCTTTTTGATTTTTGGGTCCACCAAAATCTATGGTTGAAATTAATGAATAAAAATGGTAATGATAAACTAGTTAGCGGAGGAAAAACACGGAGACTCCTGTGGGAATGCGCAGTGTGAAGACCCCGCAGAAAAAGTGAGATGTTAAGGAAGGCCGACTAAAAACCGGCCTTCATAGATGAAAGCCGGTTTTTGTTAGAGCTTTAATTCCCCCATGCGAAGGAGCTCTACTACTGCCTGCGATCGCCCCTTGACCCCTAATTTTTGCATAGCATTGGAAATATGGTTACGGACAGTCTTCTCAGATATAAACAATTCCTGGGCAATTTCTTTTGTTGTTTTGTCTTGTACTAAGAGTTCGAATACTTCTTTTTCTCGTTTTGTTAATAATTGCTTCGGTTTATAGTCGTTGTCCTTCAAATCTTAACCCCTCCTTACTGTCATAGAGCTGCAGATTGAAGGGAATTATTTAGTCACTATAGCTTATGAATGCAAAGGCAATCGGTGAGCACAATTTATAGAAGCGTCATCATATTTATTTTCTATGTGTACTGAAAATAAACGCAAATTAATGAACGCTGCTTTTAGCGAAGAGGAAAAAAACAAATTTGCCGCGTCGTTGACAGGTAAAATACATTTAAGTGAGTGTTCAAAAACGAGGATGAAAAGGACTGAGCAGTTCAAGGCGGCGTAGCTTTGAGCACCGGACTTTTTGAACAACCTCTTTAAATGAGGTGGTTTTTGTTAAGTTCATAAAACTGGTTTATGATAAAATAGAAAAGCAGCTTGGCTTTTAGTGTCACAACTGTTTTGGTCGACTTAATGAAAAAAATAAAATGTCAAACGGATATGTGACATCAACGACTGGTGTGTTGTTCGCATACATGTATTATTGAAGGGGAGAAATATTATTAGTGAAGTAATTGAAAAACGGCAGGAATAGAAAATGTTATCCGGAATGGCAGGAAAGCATGAACTATTCGTTTTGCTTTAGACACAAATGAAGAACAATCATGATAAATAACAGCAAAGAAGAGGCGATTTTTTTGGAGGATGCAATTGGCGTTATCGATTCAGGGGTTGGTGGTTTAACCGTCGCTCATGAGTTAATCAGACAACTGCCGAAAGAACGATTGATTTATCTTGGTGATACATTGCGTTGCCCCTATGGTCCAAGATCTAAAGAAGAGGTAAGGAAATTCACTTGGGAAATGGTAGAATACCTGTTGGAAAAGAAGATTAAAATGCTTGTTATTGCTTGTAATACTGCCACAGCATTTACGTTAACTGAATTGCAGGAACAATTGTCAATACCGGTGATAGGGGTTATTCAGCCTGGTGCTCGAGCGGCAATCAATTTTACGTCAAACGGCTATGTCGGGGTAATTGGCACAGAGGGAACTGTTCGCAGTCAAGCTTATCCACAAGCCTTAAGGGACATCCGTTCAGATATCCACGTTCATGTACAAAGCTGTCCCACGTTTGTCCCAATGGTAGAGCAAGGAATATTAAGTGGAGAAACAGCGAAACAGGTTGTTGAGGATGCCCTGAAACCGATGAAGGAAAATAACCATATTGATACATTAATTCTTGGATGTACTCACTATCCGCTAATTAAAGACACCATCCAGGAAGTGATGGGTGATCGTGTTACAGTTATTTCGTCCAGTGAAGAGACTGCCCGTGAGACAAGTGCGATTTTATCGTTTCATAAGAAATTATATACAGGAGACCGTATTCCGGTGCATCAATTTTATGCGACTGGCGAATTAGGAACGTTTCGTAAAATCGCGGAGGATGTTTTTAAGACTGATGCCGATTTTCAAAAAGTATCGATTGAAAAGGCGGTCATTTGTTAACGTCAGGATAAGCAAAGCCTGATTTTTTTCTGCATGTTGGTCTAATTTTACGATAGGCTCGTATATATAATAGTACAACCATCGTGGGAGGGAATCATATGCAGAAGCGTGGTATATTACTTATGACTGGGATTATGAGTATGTCCATCATATTGTCAGGCTGTTTTAAGGGGGAGCAATCAATAAATGAGGAAATGGATCCACCAAAGGGACAAGGTGCCGAACAAGTAGATAATCTTGATAACCATTCAGCCAAAGATGAAGCAACTGACAAAAAGGCTGAAAAGGGAAAAAAAGAAGAAGCGACGGATCAAACGGTGAAGCGGCAATTATATTTACTTGATGCCAATGGAATGGTAGCTCCACAAACGGTCGAACTGCCTAAGGCCGATTCGATGGAAGTAGCAACGCAAGCATTAGAATACTTGGTAAAAGATGGGCCGGTTGCAAATGTGCTTCCAAATGGTTTTCAAGCCGTACTTCCATCAGGTACAGAAATTAAGGGACTGGATCTAAAGGATGACGGTACTTTGGTTGTTGATGTTTCCAAGGAATTTGAAAACTATCAAGCAGATGATGAATTGAAAATACTGGAGGCTATGACATATACGGTAACGCAGTTTGATGGTGTCGATAAAATGAAACTGGAGATAAATGGCTATCCGCAAACTGAAATGCCCGTAAACGGTACACCAATTGGGGATGGCTACTCCAGGACAAATGGCATTAATCTGACACAGACAGATACTGTTGACTTAATTGATAGTAAGGCGGTAACGATGTATTATCCAACAGAATATAACAATACCAAATATTTTGTTCCTGTTACACAACATGTAGCAGCTGATAAAAGTGAAGATGTATTTGGGGCCATTGTACAGGCATTGGTTAATGGACCGGGGTATAAAGTTAACGCCAAGCAGGTGTTTAATTCTGATACGACTTTAGCCGCAAAACCGTCATTGCATGATGGTGTGCTGGACATAAAGTTTAATCAGGATATTTTAGAGAATAAAGATAAGACAACAATCTCGGATGATGTAATTGAAACTTTAGTGCGGACATTAACCGAACAAAAAGGTGTTAAAGCAGTTAATGTAAAGGTAGAGGATGTTGATAAGCTTTTCAATGAAAATGGTGAACCATACACGGAGCCGGTAACTGAAGACATGGTAACTAAAACAAAAGAGCTTTAAAATGAAGCGGCTGGTAATACAGCCCTTCTTTTTATTGCTTAGGAAATTATAAATATTAAATACCCGTGTTGCACGGGCACAGCACATACGCCGCTAACCGGGCGCTTACGCCTTTGTGCTTTGGTTAAGAAAATCCAATGTATGAACGTGTTGCCATTGCGAAAAATATGTTACGATTGTAGTTGTTATAAGGAGGAGTTAATAGTGAGAAATGATCAACGTACATCAACCAGTTTACGACCAATTACTTTCATACCCAATTTTGTTAAACATCCTGAAGGCTCTGTATTGATTCAGATCGGAGATACAAAAGTGATTTGTAATGCAAGCATTGAAGATAGAGTTCCTCCTTTTATGCGCGGTCAGGGCAAAGGATGGATTACAGCTGAATATGCGATGCTGCCACGGGCAACAGAGCAGCGAAACATTCGTGAATCCTCCAAGGGAAAAGTAAGTGGCCGAACTATGGAAATTCAGCGACTGATTGGCAGGGCGTTACGGGCGGTTGTTGATTTGAACAAAATCGGCGAACGAACAGTTTGGGTAGATTGTGATGTTATTCAGGCTGACGGTGGAACCCGGACAGCATCGATTACCGGCGCTTTTGTCGCGGTTGTTCAAGCATTCGGGAAACTTCTGGATAAAAAAGTATTAACCAAAATGCCGGTCACTGACTTTTTGGCAGCCATTTCTGTAGGGGTAATGCCAGACGGAACTGAAATTTTGGATTTGAATTATGAAGAAGATTCCAAGGCACATGTAGATATGAATATTATCATGACAGGTTCCGGTGAATTTGTAGAAATCCAAGGTACAGGGGAAGAGGCAACCTTTACCGCAAACCAGCTACAAACTATGCTCGGGCTTGCAAACGAAGGCATCACTTCCATTATTGAAAAACAACGCGCAACACTTGGTACACTAGCCGAACGAATCGGAGAATCCAGATAAAACGACCATAATGGAGGCGGAAAATGAAACAGCTTATCATTGCAACCAAAAACCCGGGTAAAGCGACAGAATTCAGGGATTTTTTTCATAGGTATCAAATTCAGGCTGTGTCTTTATTGGATTTACCGGAAAGTATTCCAGATATTGAAGAAACAGGAACTACCTTTGAAGAAAATGCTGCCATAAAGGCCGAAGCGATTGCCAAACGAATGCAAATACCTGTGCTAGCTGATGATTCCGGCTTAATGATCGATGCTTTGGATGGCAGGCCAGGGGTTTTTTCCGCGCGTTATGCCGGTGAACCAAAAAATGATGAGAATAATCTGGTTAAAGTAATGAACGAACTGAAGGGTGTACCTCCTGAACATCGTCAAGCCCACTTTGTATGCGTGCTTGCGATTGCCATGCCGGATCATGAGACTACCTTTTATAAAGGAGTCTGCACAGGCAGTATCGCAATGGCACCTAAGGGGAAAAATGGTTTTGGGTATGACCCTGTTTTTATCCCAACTGGTTATTCACAAACAATGGCTGAGCTTGATCCATCAGAAAAAAACGCCATCAGTCACCGAAAAAAAGCGATAATCAAATTGGAAAACGATATTCCAGCTTTGACCAGGAAACTCGAATGATATTTTTGGATTCATATCCGGACTTCTGGTAAGATTAAATCGTGTCAAACGTTTAAGGAGAGGGTCTGAATTGCCAAATATTTTAGTTGTTAGTGATAGCCATGGTTTAACAAATGAATTAACGCAAATTAGGGAACGGCATCATGCAGACTTCATGATTCATTGCGGAGATTCGGAATTGGAAATGGATGCACCTGAACTTGAGGGATATGTTAAAGTTGCCGGAAATTGCGATAGTGACTCCAGATTTCCGAATGAACAGTTGATTGATGCAGACGGTGTCAATGTATTTGTTACACATGGACATCTTTATCAAGTAAAAATGAGCTTAATGAATATAGCGTATCGGGCGCAGGAGAGTAATGCCCAGATCGTCTGTTTCGGTCATACACATATTGCTGGTGCGGAGAAATCCGGAGATCAGTTATTTATAAACCCTGGCAGTATTCGAATGCCAAGAAAGATATCCGAATGTACGTATGCAATTATTAGTTGGACAGCAAAAGATAATGTCTATGTTAATTTTTATAACATTGATGGAGAAATGGTAAAGGAACTTACATATCATACATCTTTAATTAACTAGCACGGCTTAATTAACCATACCATCAAAATTATACATTTTTAACAGGTTAAAAACCGAAAATCGGACAATAAGAATGGTGATTTAGTCGGGTTTTACTACTAGCAAAGGAACTTTAGGGTTTATCTATAGAAGAACAATGGATAAGCCTTAAAATTCCTGGCAAAACCATTGACAAATGTACAATAGATGCCTATAATAGATCTTGTCTGTTAAAAAAGTTCTGCTAATCGATTGTGATGCGGGTGTAGTTTAGTGGTAAAACCTCAGCCTTCCAAGCTGATGATGAGGGTTCGATTCCCTTCACCCGCTCCATACATAAGTTTGATGAATGTCCCAGTAGCTCAGCTGGATAGAGCAACAGCCTTCTAAGCTGTGGGTCGCAGGTTCGAATCCTGCCTGGGACGCTTTTTTAGCAAGAAACCTATATATGCAATAGGTTTCTTTTTTTTACATAGTAATCGTGTTATGATGAAATGAAAGGGTTTTATTGCATACACAATGGGGTATATATTTTGCAATGGTTTATCGCAGTAAAGGATGGAAGGAGTTAAGATATGTGCGATAACAACAATGTCGTGCTTTTTCCTAAGTGGAAAACAGAACTTGAGGAGGAAAGCCTGGCAGCTCTTAGAGCAAAACGTTATGAAGAAGCATTGGAAAAATTGAATAAACTGATAAACTATCAAGTAGCGAATCATGAGATTTTGATTGGCAAGCTTATTTGTTTAATGGAATTGGGATATCTTGATGATGCACAGGATTTGTGTGAAGACTTAATCGCGCATAAAGGAGAACATTATTATCAATATTTACATATTTATTTAACCTTATTATTTCAAACCAGCCAATATGAGGAATTAATGGAACAAATTGAAGCGGAATGCCAAACGGATAATATTCCTCCTCTATATGAAGACCAATTCAAGCAGTTATATGATATGAGCGAAAAAATGAACCACCAGCAAAAAGAACTGAAATTGGATAAATACATAAAAGTATTGCTAAAAGCAGTTGAAGAAAGTGATTACGAAAAACAATGGCTGTTCCTAAAAAAAATCAGAAGTGAAAAAATAAAACCTAAATTAGCTTTGCTGACTCCATTGTTAATCAGCGAGCAGATCCACCCGGTTATCAAAACAAGCCTTTTTCAACTGTTACAGGAAATGGATGTTTCTGAACCAGTTACCATACATAAATTGAACCACAACTTGACAGTGGTACCGAATTCAGTTGTTAAATATGATGAACATAGTATTGTAAAACAAACAAAACTTCAGATCGGAGGTTTGGAGCAGGAAAACCCAACATTATATATGCTGGTGGAAAAATTACTACTCCAGTATAGCTATGTACGCTATCCTGTGATGCCGCCTGATGAGGATGTAACAATAATTGCCAGAGCGTTAATGGCAATTGGTAAAGAACGGTTAAATTTGCCGATAAAAGACCATTCGGATCAGTTTATGGTACAAGAATATAAAGAACAAATAGAACGATGTGAGAAACTATATTTGTTCGTTATTGATGAATAACCTTAGGAATTGCTTGAAAGGGTCACTAATTATGTTATAATAAAATGGTTGTAAATTTAGGTTCATCTTATATCTTTGTACAAACAGAAATGTCTTGAACAAATAATTAATGGAATGAATAGATTTTGGAGGGAAGTAGCATGACAGCAAATTGGGAAAAACAAGAAGGTAATGAAGGGGTTTTGACATTTAGCGTTAGTGCGGACGAGTTTGATAAAGCACTGGATCAAGCTTTTAAAAAAGTTGTTAAAAAGGTGCAAATTCCTGGATTTCGTAAGGGGAAGGTTCCACGCAAGATATTTGATAAACGTTTTGGTGTCGAATCTCTGTACCAGGATGCGGTTGATATCGTGCTTCCAAACGCATATATGAATGCTGTTGAAGAAACCGGAATTGAGCCAGTTGAACAACCAGCAGTTGATATTGAAGAAATTGAACAAGGTAAGGATCTTGTGTTCACTGCAAAAGTAACGGTAAAACCTGAGGTAACGTTAGGAGAATACAAGGGTCTTGAAGTGGAAGAACAGGATACAACTGTAACTGATGAGGATGTTGATCATGAAATCGAACATCAACGACAACATCATGCAGAACTGATCGTTAAAGAAGAAGGAACAATTGAAGAGGGCGATACAGTAGTGATTGACTTTGAAGGGTTCATTGACGGTGAACCATTCGAAGGTGGTAAAGGCGATAATTTTTCATTGGAAATTGGATCTGGCCAATTTATTCCTGGATTTGAGGAAGAGTTGATTGGAAAGGGTTCTGATGAGGAAACGGAAATCAATGTAACCTTCCCGGAAGATTATCATGCAGAGGAATTAGCAGGTAAAGAAGCAACGTTTAAAGTCAAAATTCATGAAATAAAGACAAAAGAGTTGCCTGAACTTGATGATGAATTTGCTAAAGATGTTGATGAAGAAGTAGAAACACTTGACGAATTAAAACAAAAAACACGTGAAAATTTAGAAGCGCAAGCAAAGCAAAATGCTGAGAATCAAAAGCAGGAATCACTAATCAGTCAAGCTACAGACAATGCACAGGTTGATATACCATCTGCTATGATTGATACCGAGCTTGATCGGATGGTTAAGGAATTTGAACAGCGTCTGCAAATGCAAGGCATGACATTGGAAATGTACCAGCAGTTCTCTGGTCAGGATGAACAAGCATTACGTGAACAACTTAAAGACGATGCAGAACAACGTGTCAAAAGTAATCTTGTTTTAGAAGCCATTTTCAATCAGGAAGGTTTGGAAGTTACTGATGAAGATGCGGAGAATGAACTGGAGAATATGGCGTCCATGTACGGTGCTAGTACCGAACAGTTGGTACAAGCGCTTGGTGGAAGCACGGAAGTATTAAAAGAGGATCTGAAGATGAAAAAAGCGGTTGACTTTTTAGTTGATAATAGTACCACGATAACTAAATAATTCATGAAAATGGTTTAAGTACAACCGAAGATGGTTAATAATAGGAAACAAGGCGCGAATAATTCGCGCCTTGTTCCTTTACGCATTAATGGGCAGTAATAACCCGCCTCCAAGCGTGAATAAACCAGAAAATCAGATTTATTTGCGACTTTTTATCCGCATGTTAACATACACTAACAATAGTTATGATTTGACTTTTATATTTATTTCTCCATAATAAAAAAATATAGATATGAAATCTTAAACGATAATGGTACAGGTACTGAAGATGTATCGTTTTGTTTTCCATGCTTCATCTGATATGATGGCTATGAAAGTGAGTACGTAAGCGGATGAATGATGGAAATAAAGTTAAGTGAATTCTAGGGGTGAAATGTAAATGTTTAAATTTAATGAAGAAAAAGGACAATTAAAATGTTCGTTTTGTGGAAAGAGTCAGGATCAAGTACGAAAACTGGTTGCTGGACCTGGTGTTTATATATGTGATGAATGTATTGATCTTTGTACGGAAATAGTGGAAGAGGAACTTGGTACAGAAGAAGAAACAGAATTCAAAGAAGTGCCGAAACCGAAAGAAATATGTGAAATTCTTGATGACTATGTGATTGGTCAAGATAAAGCAAAAAAGAATTTGTCTGTGGCTGTTTACAATCATTACAAGCGGATTAATGCACCCAAAAATTCGGATGATGTGGAACTGTCCAAAAGTAATATTGCGATGATTGGCCCGACAGGAAGTGGTAAAACACTGCTTGCCCAAACGCTGGCCAGAATTTTGAATGTCCCATTTGCGATTGCCGATGCCACATCATTGACGGAAGCTGGTTATGTTGGGGAAGACGTTGAAAATATTTTGCTAAAGTTAATCCAGGCTGCGGACTATGATGTAGAAAAAGCAGAAAAGGGAATTATTTACATTGACGAGATCGATAAGGTGGCCCGTAAATCAGAGAATCCTTCTATTACCCGTGACGTTTCCGGTGAAGGTGTTCAGCAAGCATTATTGAAAATACTTGAAGGTACTGTGGCAAGTGTTCCTCCACAAGGTGGCCGGAAACATCCGCATCAGGAGTTTATCCAAATCGATACAACGAACGTATTATTTATTTGCGGTGGGGCATTTGATGGGATCGATCAAATCATCAAACGTCGCCTCGGCAAGAAAGTAATCGGGTTTGGTTCCAATGACAAACAAGAGGATCTGGAAGTTGGACAATTACTGTCTAAAGTACTGCCGGAGGATTTGTTACGCTATGGTTTGATTCCGGAATTTATTGGTCGTTTGCCAGTGATCGGTGCACTGGAACCATTGGATGAGGATGCACTTGTGGAGATTTTAACAAAACCGAAGAACGCATTGGTGAAGCAATATGAAAAACTTTTCCGAATGGATGACGTGCAACTGGAATTTGAAGATGAAGCACTTGTAGAAATTGCCAAGAGTGCAATTGAACGCAAAACAGGTGCCCGTGGATTGCGTTCAATTATTGAAGGAATTATGCTTGATGTGATGTTTGAACTGCCATCACGCGAAGATATTGAAAAGTGTGTGATTACAAAAGAAACAGTCTCACAAGAAAATGGCAACCCGAAACTGGTCTTCTATGATGGAACGGTGACGCAAGGTAATGAAAAGCTTCCTAGAGAAAGTGCCTGATTGGAGGCCGATGTTGGCTCCAGACGAGGTCTACGCTGGCACAGGAATGGAGCCTGAATTTCTACTCTGTCTTATTTCGTGAGTAAGGTGAAAGCAGTGCTACTGGCGTAGAAGCTGAACGGTCGCGTTAATCAAGAATCAGAATGAAAAGAATAAGTGTAAGACTAGCCTGAAGCTTATTGCTCCTTTATGATGACCATAATTGCTGGGAGTTTCAATGCTTTTTGGCTAGTCTTTTTTCACTTTTATTACAGGGAAGTAAGACAATACCTACCGTTGCATGATAACCAGGCTGAAGGTCATACTAGGGACAGTTATTTCACCTGGACATTTACAAATGGACGGGTTTTCTATAAAATTTAGGAATATAAAGGAAGACATAGAAGAGATATTGAATTATGGAGGTACATATGATGACAAATGATTCTAAACAACTTCCCCTCCTCCCATTACGTGGATTACTTGTTTTTCCAACGATGGTGCTGCACCTTGATGTTGGCCGGGATAAATCTGTAGCAGCATTAGAAAAGGCGATGATGGATGACCAGACCATTTTTCTTGCTGCTCAAAAAAAAGTAAGTATCGATGAGCCAAAGCCTGCCGATATTTATCGAGTAGGAACAGTGGCAAAGGTAAACCAGATGTTAAAGCTGCCTAATGGGACGATTCGTGTGCTTGTCGAAGGGTTATACCGTGGTGAAATCGTTCGTTTTATTGAGGAAAAAGATGATTTCTTTGTGGAAATAAACCGACTTGAAGAGGAAAGCAACGATACGAATGAAGAAGAGGCGTTAATGAGAACGCTGCTAGATCAGTTTGAACAGTACACAAAAGTTTCCCGAAAAATAACCAAGGAGACGTTTGCAACGGTGGCGGATATCGATGAACCAGGACGTCTTGCTGATATTATCACATCACATCTTTCATTAAAATTAAAAGATAAACAAGCTTTGCTGGAAACAGAAAATGTAAAAAGCCGACTGCAACATTTACTGAAATTAATTTCCAACGAGAAAAAAGTACTTGATTTGGAAAAGAAAATAGGCCAACGTGTAAAAACTTCGATGGAAAAAACGCAAAAGGAATATTACTTAAGAGAACAGTTAAAGGCAATTCAGAATGAACTTGGAGATAGTGACGGGAAAACCGGCGAAGTAAGTCAGCTACAGGACAAAATTGAAAAATCCGATATGCCTGACCGCATGAAAGAGGTCGCCTGGAAAGAATTAGGCAGATACGAACAAGTCCCACAAAGTTCTGCGGAAAGTTCTGTCATCCGTAATTATCTGGAATGGCTGCTTGCCTTGCCATGGACAACTAAAACAGAGGATACCATTGATATTAATAAAGCACAGTATGTTTTGGAGCGGGATCATTATGGTCTTGAAAAAGTGAAAGAACGAATATTGGAGTATCTGGCAGTACAGAAATTGACCGAATCAATCAAAGGTCCAATTTTATGTCTCGTAGGACCGCCGGGGGTTGGAAAAACATCGTTGGCAAAATCAATTGCCGCTTCCGTTAACCGAAATTTTGTCCGCATCTCGCTGGGAGGTATTCGTGACGAAGCGGAGATAAGGGGACATCGCCGGACATATATTGGCGCAATGCCAGGGAGAATTATTCAAGGTATGAAAAAAGCAGGAACAATTAACCCTGTATTTCTTCTGGATGAAATCGATAAAATGTCCAATGATTTTCGGGGAGATCCATCTTCGGCAATGCTGGAGGTCCTTGATCCGGAACAAAACAGTAATTTCAGTGATCATTTTATTGAGGAGACGTATGATTTATCGAATGTATTATTTATCGCTACTGCCAATTACATCAATAATATTCCTGCACCTTTATTGGATCGAATGGAACTTATTACGATAGCTGGTTATACAGAAATAGAGAAACTGCATATTGCCAAAAGACATTTACTGCCTAAACAATTAAAAGAAAATGGATTAAAAAAGGGCAATTTACAGGTGCGGGATGATGCCTTGCTGGAACTCATTCGCAGATATACCCGTGAGGCCGGTGTAAGGGGATTGGAACGGCAAATTGCTACACTTTGCAGGAGGGCTGCCAAGCAAATTATTACTGAGGATAAAAAGCGGGTAGTTGTAACTAAGAAGAGATTAGAGGATATGCTGGGTAAACCAATTTTCCGTTACGGACAAATGGAAGCAGAAGATCAGGTTGGTGCTGCAACGGGTCTTGCATACACAACAGCAGGCGGCGATACATTATCGATTGAGGTATCCTATTATCCAGGAAAGGGTAAATTGACGCTTACTGGAAAACTGGGTGATGTGATGCAGGAGTCAGCACAAGCAGCCTTCAGTTATATTCGTTCTCGAGCGGAAGAACTGGGGATTGAACCTGACTTTTATGAAAAGTATGACATTCATGTTCATGTCCCGGAAGGAGCTACACCAAAAGATGGTCCATCGGCCGGTATTACCATGGCAACAGCATTGGTTTCCGCGCTGTCGGGCAGGGCCGTTAAAAAAGAAGTAGCAATGACTGGAGAAATCACATTACGTGGTCGTGTATTGCCAATTGGCGGCCTTAAGGAGAAATCATTGAGTGCGCATCGGGCTGGAATCACCACCATTATTATCCCGGAAGATAATAAAAAAGATATAGAAGATATTCCGGAAAGTGTTCGTGATGGTTTAACATTTATCCCTGTTGGACACTTGGATCAGGTGTTAGAGTATGCGCTTGTGGAGGAGAATCATGAAAGTAACAAACGCTGAGATCGTTATAAGTGCTGTTAGCAAAAAACAATATCCGGGTGACCAGCTTCCGGAAATAGCTCTGGCTGGTCGCTCAAATGTGGGAAAGTCATCATTTATTAATAAATTGATTAACCGCAAGAATTTAGCCAGAACCTCATCAAAACCGGGAAAAACTCAGACGTTGAATTTTTATAAAATTAATGATTTGTTTTATTTTGTAGATGTACCTGGGTATGGTTATGCCAAGGTTTCCAAGAAGGAGCGGGAAAAGTGGGGCCGGATGATGGAAGAATATTTTCAAAATCGCAAGACGTTAAAGGCGGTAATACTGGTTACTGATATTCGCCATGAACCAACAAGAGATGACGTGCAAATGTACGACTTTGTCAAATACTTTGAACTGCCAGTTATCGTGATTGCAACCAAGCTGGATAAGATCCCTAAAGGAAAAAGGCAAGCATATTTAAAACGAGCCCGGGAAACATTGCAGCTGGAAGCAGAGGATGCTCTCCTGCCATTTTCCGCGGAAACCGGGGAAGGGAAGGACGAGGCCTGGGCATTGTTGAAAACCTACTTATGATTATTGAAAACCTGCTAAAATAGCAGGTTATTTTTTTCGCATCAGTAGATAGATACCGGTAATAATGATAACAATAGGCCAAAATCGTTCCAGGTAATCCATGACAGTGTAAACCCAGTCAAACCAAATTGGCAGCTGTATGGAAAAGATGAATATAATCGAAATGCCAACAAATAATATGCCAAGCCAAAATCCTTTTTTCGTCCGCAGTGAACGGACAATAAATGCAATACCGATGATAAGTGGATAAACAGCCCAATGATCAATCCAAAAATCATAATGATTCAGTCCGTGCCAATGGATTCCTAATCCCAAAAGTAAAGTTCCTGTGAATAAATGCTGATATTCTTTGGCGCTATAGCTGTAAATAAGTAGTGCAAGCCCGATAATAATGATGAGTGTTGTCCATGAATAAAAGTTGGTAATAATCGGCACCTGTAGTTCACGCAGGAGGAAGTATGCGCCAATCCCGATTAACAAATAACCGGCAAAGGACTTTTGTTTGGTTTTGCTCATGCTTTTCACTTCCTTGATAGATTGATTTCTTGCTTCTCGTGTATCATTATGATAAATTACAAACGAATTGAATTCCTATAGAGGATGTTAAAAATTCGGTTTGAACATCACTTATACGTTTCATCCTAACATATTGTTTCATTTCCTGTTCACATTTTAAGAAAATAAGGGATGTTTTTTGTGTTATAATAAAGGTTAGGTTAAAAATTATGTGTTTACAGCTTTATGGGGGTAGAATGACGTGCATATTTTAAAAGTTGGCTTACATTATAAATCAGCCCCAGTTGAAATTAGGGAAAAACTAACATTTCAGGAGCAAAATATAGCCCAGGCAATGCAAACGCTCAAGGAACAAAAAAGTATTCTTGAGAATGTAATTGTCTCCACATGTAATCGTACGGAGATTTATGCAGTGGTAGATCAGGTGCACACCGGACGATATTATATCAAACAGTTTATGGCTGATTGGTTTCAGGTTGATAAGGAGGAATTTGCCACATATTTACGGATTGCAGAAGGAGACGACGCAATTGAACACCTTTTTAAGGTAGCATCTGGTCTTGATTCGATGATTCTGGGAGAAACACAAATCCTCGGACAAGTGAAACAGGCGTTTCAAACTGCTCAAGAAGTAAAAACAACCGGAACCATTTTTAACGAATTATTTAAACAGGCGATCACCTTTGCCAAACGTTCACATAAAGAAACTGCTATTGGCGAACAAGCTGTTTCGGTCAGCTATACTGCAGTCGAATTGGCAAAAAAAATCTTTGGTGATTTGCAGCATAAACATGTTGTTATCTTAGGCGCAGGTAAAATGGGCGAGTTAACAGCCAAAAACCTTCATGGTTCAGGTGCAACGCAAATAACCGTTGTTAACCGGACCCTTGAAAAGGCGGAGCAATTGGCAAAGCAATTTCAGGCTGAAGCGGAACAATCCGCCAATTTACTTGACGTGATGCAACATGCTGATATTTTAATCAGTTCAACCGGCTCTGATTCTTTTGTGCTGACAAAGGAAGATCTGGAGCCGATTCAAAAGAAACGAAAAGGTAGTCCGCTCTTTTTGGTCGATATTGCAGTTCCAAGGGATATGGACCCGGCAATTAGTGAATTGGATAGCGTGTTTTTATATGATATTGACGATTTGCAGCATATTGTGGATGAAAATTTGGCATCACGTAAACAGGCTGCTCAAGCAATTGAAATGTCATTGGAAAGTGAAATTGTTTCGTTTAATGAATGGCTGCAAACATTGGGGGTTGTCCCGGTTATCACAGCATTAAGGAAGAAGGCATTATCCATTCAGGCGGAAACAATGAAAAGTATTGAACGCAAGATGCCTGATTTAACTGCCCGAGAGAAAAAGGTATTAAATAAACATACAAAAAGCATTATCAATCAATTATTGAAAGAACCTGTGACGCAGGCAAAAGAATTGGCAGCTAGTGACGATGCGGCTGATTCATTAGCATTGTTTATGAATATCTTTGGTATTGAAGGTGAAGTGCAAGCTGAACTTGAGCAGCAGGCAAGAGAGAATAAACAAACCAACCAAATAAATCATGTATCCTTTCCAAAACTAACAAATGTAAATATTCGCTAGAGTGAAAGGACCTTTTGCATGACAGAATCAAAATGGCTTTACGAAATCATTCTTCTCATTTACGGTCTTAGTTTATTTGGGTATTTTATTGATTTTATCCAACATAACCGGAGGGTAAATAAGATTGCCTTCTGGTTACTTAGTATGGTTTGGGTTACACAAACCGTCTTTTTGCTAATTGAAGTTTTATTTAAGGCTACATTTCCGGTGTTCACGATCCAGGACAGTCTTTTCTTTTATTCTTGGGTGCTGATTACTTTTTCATTGGTGATTGACCGGTTTTTTCCCATACATTTTATCGTATTTTTTACCAATGTATTCGGCTTTTTTATTCTCTTATTGTATATATCAACGAAAGCCCAGGTAGCCATGCCGCAGCGTGGGGTTGAATTGGTGAATGAACTATTGGTTACACATATTGCATTGGCAATTATCTCATACGGTTTTTTTACAATTTCCTTTTTATTATCGATGATGTATCTTATACAATATCAGTTGTTAAAGCGGAAGAAAGGCATTAAATGGATGTGGCGCTTTGGCGATCTCAAACTACTGGATTTTTATTCCTTTATGGCGATTACGATCGGTGTGCCATTATTGGTCATAGCCATTATTTTGGGATTGGTATGGGCGAAGGTTGCCAATGCAGAATTTTATTGGTTTGACTTAAAAACCATTGGTTCATTGCTTGTTCTGGCAGCATATATTCTTTCATTGTTTTTGCGATTGATTAAAGGCTATCAGGGAAAAGTCATCTCCATTTATAATGCTGCGGCTTTTTTAATCCTATTGATTAATTTCTTTCTATCAAGCGTATTATCAAATTTTCATTTTGGATAGCTGGAGGGAACCATATTGCGTAAAATTGTAGTGGGAACTAGAAGGAGTAATTTGGCATTGACCCAAACTGAATGGGTAATCAACCAATTAAAACAGTTGGGTGTGCAAAACGAATTTGAAATTAAAAAAATTGTCACCAAGGGCGATCGTATTCTTGATGTTACGTTGTCCAAAGTAGGTGGAAAAGGCCTGTTTGTCAAAGAAATCGAACAAGCCATGTATGATAAGGAAATTGACTTCGCGGTTCACAGCATGAAGGATATGCCAGCGAAACTGCCAGAAAAATTGATGATCGGCTCGATACCTGTCCGTGAAGACCATCGTGATGCATATATTGCCAAGAATCATTTGGCGCTGGCTGATTTACCAACCGGGGCAATTGTCGGAACAAGCAGTTTGCGTCGAGCTGCACAAGTGTTGGCCAATCGACCGGACATTACTATTAAATCGATCCGGGGAAATGTTGAAACACGGCTCCGTAAGCTGGAAGAAGAAGACTATGATGCTATTATATTGGCTACGGCGGGAATGAAGCGGATGGGCTGGAGCGAAGACCTGATCACTGAATATTTGGAGCCGGATATGTGTGTACCAGCTGTAGGACAGGGTGCACTTGCTATTGAGTGCCGGGAAGATGATCAAGAGGTTAGGGAAATTTTGGAACAATTAAATGATGCATACACATGCAAAACAGTTACAGCAGAACGAACTTTTTTACATCTGCTCGAAGGTGGCTGTCAAATTCCGATTGCGGGTTATGCCTATTTGCAAGGATCGGAAATTGTCTTAACAGCATTGGTAGCTACATCTGATGGCAAAACGGTTTTAAAAGAAGTAATTCGTGGTACTGATCCTGTTGCAGTAGGAAAGCAAGCGGCAGATAACTTAATCCAGCGTGGTGCCAAGGAAATTGTCGACGATGTGAAAGAGGAGCTCGACAACTAATGGGGTTTTCATTAAATGGAACCCGAATCCTGATAACCAGGGAAAAGAAGCAGGCACAGAAATTGGTCGATATTGTTAATCAACATAATGGAGAACCTGTTGTGGCACCACTTTTATCCATTTCTTGTAAACATGAGGCGGGACACAGAGCAATTTTACAGCAGTTAAATAAGTATCAATGGATTTTATTTACGAGCGCAAATGGTGTTCACGCTTTCTTTCAAATTTTACAAGAAAATAATATGCAAAAAAAGGCTCTATTTGCGAATAAGTTGGCTGTTGTTGGGCATAAAACCGCGGCTGTATTGAAGGAATATGGCTATATTGCTGATTTCATTCCCACTACCTACAATGCCGAGGTGATGGCGGAAGAGTTTTTGGCGGGGTATAATTCCGTTGCACGAATATTACTAGTAAGAGGAAATCGTTCACGTCCAACACTGCCTGAGCAATTGACTAAACATCACGTACCATATGATACGATTGAAGTTTATGAAACATTAATTAACTATAGTATCGGGGATTGGTTAAATCAGCTCATTCGCGAACGAGGTTTTGATGTTATAACTTTTACCAGTCCCTCAACTGTGCAGGCATTTATAGAAATGACAAAGGACACGGAAGAGTTATTGAACCATATCCCGGTTGCCTGCATTGGAACAACCACCGAAAAGAAAGCCAAGGAGGCTGGCTTTACCAATACGATCATACCAGATGTTTTTACAATTGACCGTATGATCGAAAAAATAAGCGATTATATTTTAAATGAGTGTTCAAAAGGAGGATAAAAGAACCGAGAAGTTTAAGGCGGCGTAGTTTCGAGCACGGGCTTGCACGAATGTGCTGACTTCTGCGTTGCCCGAATGGGCGGTTTTAGCAGAAGATCCCCTGAGCAGTTAGATACATGAGCAGCGGAGAAACAAGCCAACGAAGAAATTCGCAGGTATTTTTACCGGACTTTTTGAACACCCTCTTTGAGAAAGGATAATGCACTGTGGCAGAAACATTAAACTTTAAACGCCATCGCCGCTTACGTTCATCGCAAGTGATGCGTGACCTGGTAAGAGAAAATCAAGTAACAACAAACGATTTAATTTATCCGTTATTCGTTGTTGAAGGGAAACAAGTAAAAAATGAAGTACCCTCCATGCCTGGCGTTTTTCAAATTTCACTGGATTATTTGGATGAGGAAATACAGGAATTGCAATCATTAGGTATTAAAGCTGTCATCCTTTTTGGTGTCCCGGACGAGAAAGACGAGCAGGGGACAGGGGCATTTGTTGATCATGGTATCGTTCAACAGGCAATACGTCAGATCAAGCACAATACCTCGGACATACTGGTTATTGCCGACACCTGTTTATGTGAATTCACTTCACATGGTCATTGCGGAGTTGTCCATGGGGGAGATGTTGCCAATGATGAATCACTGGAGCTGCTGGCGAAAACAGCTGTATCTCAGGCAAAAGCTGGTGCCGATATTATCGCCCCGTCCAATATGATGGATGGTTTTGTGGCAGCAATCCGAAAAGCACTGGATGGGGAAGGTTTTGAAAATATACCAATTATGTCATATGCCGTTAAATATGCTTCAGCGTTTTATGGCCCATTTCGTGATGCAGCAGACAGTACTCCGCAATTTGGGGATCGAAAAACATATCAAATGGATCCAGCAAACCGCTTGGAAGCATTACGGGAAGCAGAATCTGATATGGAAGAGGGTGCGGATTTTCTGATTGTAAAACCAACCATGTCCTACCTTGATATTGTTCGTGATGTTAAAAACAAATATAATGCACCGATAGTAGGGTATAATGTCAGTGGAGAATATGCTATGGTCAAAGCCGCAGCACAAAATGGCTGGATTAACGAACGGGAATTGGTCATGGAAATATTGACGTCCATGAAGCGTGCAGGTGCCGAATTAATCATTACGTATTTTTCTAAGGATGTAGCAAAGTGGCTAAACGAATAAAACGAAAGGCTACAGGCACCAGCGGGTTTTCTGTACGCTTTAGTTAAAAATAAGATAATTATTAAACGGGGTGATGGACATGAAAAGCTTTGAAAAATCCATAGATGCATACAAAGATGCAGTTGATTTGATGCCGGGCGGGGTTAATTCGCCAGTTCGTGCTTTTAAATCAGTCGAAATGTCGCCTATTTTTATGGATCATGGAAAAGGTTCAAAAATGACCGATATCGATGGCAATGAATATATTGATTATGTTTTAAGCTGGGGACCACTCATTTTGGGCCATGCTGATGACCGGGTTGTGAGAAAATTACAGGAAGTGACCGCAAAAGGAACCAGCTTCGGGACAAATACGTTGATAGAAAACAAACTGGCCCAGCTGGTGAAAGAACGCGTTCCTTCTATCGAAACAGTAAGAATGGTGAATTCCGGTACAGAAGCGACCATGAGCGCCTTAAGACTTGCCAGGGGTTATACTGGCAGGAATAAAATCCTAAAGTTTGAAGGGTGTTATCATGGCCATAGTGATTCGTTGTTAATCAAGGCCGGTTCCGGTGTTGCGACATTGGGTTTGCCTGATTCCCCCGGGGTACCTGAATCAATTGCAAAAAACACCATTACCGTCCCATATAATGATATGGAAAGTGTCCGGCTGGCTTTTTCCAACTATGGTGATGAACTAGCTGCTGTCATTGTGGAACCTGTTGCCGGAAATATGGGGGTTGTCCCACCACAAGAAAACTTTTTACAGGAACTGCGCAAGATAACTGAAGATAATGGAACCCTGCTCATCTTTGACGAAGTGATGACAGGATTTAGGGTAGGCTATCATTGTGCGCAAGGCTATTTCGGTGTTACACCGGATTTAACCTGTTTAGGCAAAGTAATTGGTGGCGGCCTGCCTGTAGGGGCATTCGGCGGGAGAAAGGAAATTATGGAAAAGATTGCACCGACTGGTTCTATCTATCATGCTGGTACATTGTCTGGAAATCCATTGGCTATGACCGCTGGCTATGAAACATTAAGGGCCATGAATGAAGATGCATATGAACAACTTAATCAAAAAATTGATCGTTTAGTTGAAGGCTATCAACAGGCAGCAATCGATTTTTCTATTCCATTGCATATTAACCGGGCAGGATCCATGGTTGGTTTCTTCTTCACGAATGAGCCAGTTATCAATTTTGATACTGCTAAACTATCCAATTTGGATTACTTTGCGCAATACTATCGGAACATGATTGAAGAGGGAGTCTTCCTGCCACCATCCCAATTTGAAGGTGTATTTCTGTCAACAGCCCATACCGATGAAGATATTGAAAAAACTATTCAAGCAGTACGGGCGTCTTTTTCAAAAATTAATAAATAACAAACAGAGCTACTCGTTAACGGGTAGCTCTATTTTATTGACTATAAAAATGCTTTCGTCTTTTTCTATGTCTGTTTTGGCATATCCCTATTTCTATTTTCATATAGTGAAGTAAGGCAGGGCTGAGAGTAGGATGTATTTGCTTGAAGGGAGGAAGTGGTTTGTCTAATGATCAACCTGTTTTTAATTTTGAACTGAATGAGTCGCTATATTTTGAAAAGGGACAGGAAGTTGGGGAAATACGGGGCATAGCGTTGGATCCGGAAATTTCGATTCAACCCTTTAATGAGTATATATCCATTAGAGGCGTTATTGAGCTTCGCGGTGAATATGTAAGGGCAGATGAAGATGAGCAGGATGATACAGTCCAATTTGCTGATGATTATCACGCAAGGCGGTATGTGGAGCAGGTAGTGGATACGGAAGAGGGCGGTACTGAATTTTCTCATCGATTTCCTGTAGAGATTTCTGTACCAACGTATCGTGTTGGGGATTTGGAAGATGTTATGGTAAGTATTGACTCGTTTGACTACGAACTGCCTAATAAGAATCAGATTTCATTTACATCAACCATTGCAATTCATGGTATTAGTGAGCAAGTCGATAGTCCAAGGAATAATGCGGCAGATGAATATCCATTTGCCGATGGTCATACATTCAACTTTGAAATGAATGATCCCCAGGAATTCGACATGCCCGCTAAACCGGAATCTTTTGCATCCCAAGATACGCCAGCTTCCAGTGATACAGGTATATCTGATACTACAAGGCCGGCAGATAACGGGGAATCAGGTTCCTCCGATGAAGTGAGTTCACCAGACCGTTGGAAACATAAAAAATCACAAAGCTTTGCAGAGTTTTTCAAGCAGGAGCCTGAACCAGAACCGGATCCTGACCCTGACCCTTCTCCATCGGCATCAGCTAGCAGTTTTAGTCAGGAATCGGGTAATGATGCTATGGCCGAATCGCCGTATGCTTCTGAGTCACTGTATGTATCAGAGTCACCTTATTCAGTGGAATCATCTTTTTCTTCTGCTTCTTCTAATAGCAGTGAAAGTAGTCGGGAAAGTCCATCTGGCGCTCCGAATGTTGTTGATCAAACATGGGAGGCAGATACTTTCGAATTTGTTGAGAGTTCATCGAGCTTTGCAAGTGTTGACGAAAGTGATCGGGAAACCCGGCCAAACTCCAAAAAAATTGATAGTTCTAATGCGGTGACTGAAACTGATGAAAATATTGTCGGTTCATTGGAATCATCCATTAAAGCCGGTGAAAGCAGTCGGGAAAGCCAATCTGATTTAACGAGTGGTACCGGCCCAAATGTGAGAGAAGAAAATGTCATTGATAAGCAACATTCCGAGCGACCGCAGATTAACGAAAACGCAGAGGAGAAAGAAGACCAAACAGCAGACCTCAAATACTTATCTGACATGTTTCGTGATGAAGAAGAACGTTTCTCCAAGATGCGTGTTTGTATTGTTCAGGAGAAGGACACGTTGGAAACAATCGCAGACCGTTACAAAATTTCCACATTGCAATTAATGAAAAAGAATAATCTGGAGGATGATACGCTTACTCAAGGCCAGCTTCTGTATATTCCGATCAAAAAACAGTAGAATGTTACAGTCATTTGTAACTTAATTACCCCTTGCAAATTCTTTCATTGCCAAGGGGTACTGATTTTTAAAGGTGGGGCGATCATATGGAGAATTTCCTGAGGGTATTGGATTCGTATCCTGTTCATTCCATTTCAACAGAACAAATTACTGATCATGTCATGCGTATTACCGATGGCAAGCAGGTGTATGCTTTAAAAAAAAGCAGGTTGAATCGTAAAACTATAACGAGTTGGCAAAATGTATTTCATCTTGCACAACAGCATAATCTTGCAGCCATCCTGCCAGTATATATGACAAAACAAAGAGATTTATTGTGTCAGGTCGATGGGCATTTTTATTATCTGACCCCATGGATAGAAACTAGAGAACTTGAAAAAAAACAGCAAATCGAGCGGATGTATCAGACAATTGGTGTAATTCATGCCAAGACAAACCAGTCAATGTCATTGGATGTCAAACAAATCACTGATAGTTTTCGGAACTATAAAAAAACGCTTGTTACAAATAGATCGTTTTTATTAGAATGTGTGGAAGTTTTCGAGAAAAACCATTATATGTCACCTGTTGAATTATTGGTCTGCAGCCAGTATCGTGATCTGGATTTCATTTTACGTGAATTGGAGGAACGGGTTGAGCTTTTTATTGATGAATTAAGCAATCAATCGGAGTGGTACTATTGCTTGTGTCATGGAAAACTCGATTTTACGCATTATCTTTTTGCAGATCGAACATATTTAATAAATTGGGAACATGCAAACTATGATAATGCTACCCGTGATCTGGCTACCTTGTATCATAATATTGTTAACGATTATGATGACCCGACAGATGATTACATCGATTTTTTTACCGCCTACATGAAGAAAAATAGTTTGTCTAAGGCTGAATTGTATTTGCTTTCGATTTATTTATTGGACCCTTCTCAGTACATAAACCTGTTGACGCAACACCGAAAGAATCCTTCAGAAGTTTCTCAGGTTGATATGATACAACGGTTGCAAAGAAATTATCGTAAGTTATCTTTCGCTGTGCAATGGATGGAATTCACGGATTCATTGGCAAAATCAACTGATGAAACTGATGACTAAAACCATTCTAAATAAAACGCAATAAATATCCCGATAAGTGCACCCAATAATAAAACGTCAAATGTAGTTGG
Organism: Lentibacillus daqui; assembly: GCF_027186265.1. Taxonomy (NCBI): domain Bacteria; kingdom Bacillati; phylum Bacillota; class Bacilli; order Caryophanales; family Bacillaceae; genus Lentibacillus; species Lentibacillus daqui. The sequence continues at coordinate 1,520,232 of NZ_CP114176.1, forward strand.
AAAAAATAAGGTACGTATTAATTGGAATATCAGAAGGGGGAGGGTACACCTTTCGCAGACGACCAAACATCTCCTTGCCCATGGTGGCAGCCGGTAACGGTAGTATCGACCCATAAACATTCACCTCTTTTACAGTTTCAAATCAATCTGTGACCAAAAAGCACTTTTTGAATATATTCTGATATAATATATGTATAATACAGGTTAAATCGTGCAATAAGTATATTAATATTGCTTTTTTGGCTTTTTATCGTTAAAATTATGGTATTCATACTGTGTATCCTAATATCAAAATGCGATGACAGGGAGGAGTACAGGTTAATCACCTCAAGAGAGGGAAATGAACTGCTGAGAATTTCCCAGGAACGATTATCTGGAAGGTCGCCCTTGATGCAACTTTTTGAACAAAAGTGATTTCGCTTAGTAAGAAAGTCGGTTGCTGACCGTTAACAAGCTTGAGTGTGCAAGTTTATTTACTTGTGAACAAAGGTGGTACCACGGAGGTAAATCCTTTTCGTCCTTTATGGGAGAAAGGGTTTTTTTTATTTTTTTAAAGGAGGAGTGGGCTTGTGAGTGAAAAAAAGAGGAAATCATTACCATCAAAATACAACCCGCAAGAAAGCGAAAAAGGCCGTTATCAGTTTTGGCTGAACGGTAAATTTTTTGAAGCAACTGAAGATGAAACCAAGGAGCCATTTACAATTGTCATTCCGCCACCGAACGTAACCGGGAAATTGCATTTGGGTCACGCCTGGGATACAACTATGCAGGATACAATCGCCCGGATGAAACGAATGCAGGGATATGACGTGTTGTGGTTACCAGGTATGGACCATGCCGGAATTGCTACACAGGCAAAAGTGGAGGCCAAGCTCCGCGCACAAGGAAAGAATCGATATGACCTGGGAAGAGAAAAATTCCTGGAAACGGTATGGGAATGGAAAGAAGAGTACGCAGACTTTATTCGCCAACAATGGGAAAAGCTTGGTCTTGGACTGGATTATTCCCGTGAACGATTTACAATGGATGACGGCTTGTCTGATGCCGTTCGTGAGGTATTCGTTACCCTTTACGAAAAAGGGTTAATCTACCGCGGGGAATATATTATTAACTGGGATCCGCAAACCAAAACTGCGCTATCCGATATTGAAGTGGTCTATCAAGAAGTACAAGGGCATTTCTACCATATGCGCTATCCACTAAAAGATAGTGATGAATATATTGAGATTGCCACGACAAGGCCGGAAACGATGCTGGGTGATACCGCTATTGCCGTTCATCCGGATGACGACCGTTACAAACATTTAGTTGGAAGAAAGGCCATTTTACCGATTGTTGGCCGGGAAATCGAAATCGTTGCCGATGATTATGTAGATATGGATTTCGGTTCAGGTGCGGTGAAGATCACACCTGCACACGACCCAAATGACTTTGAGGTCGGGAATCGTCACCATCTAAAACGTATCCTAGTGATGAATGAAGATGGAACAATGAACGAAAATGCTGGAAAATATGTGGGTCTGGATCGATTTGACTGTCGAAAACAAATTGTCAAGGATCTACAGGAGTCGGGTGTTTTATTTAAATTAGAAGACCATACCCATCAAGTTGGTCATTCCGAGCGCAGTGGTGCAGTTGTTGAACCATACTTATCAACGCAATGGTTTGTTAACATGCAGCCATTGGCAGATGCTGCAGTTTCCTTACAGCAAAGCGAGGATACGAAAGTTCATTTTGTTCCGGAACGTTTTGAACGGACCTATTTGCATTGGATGGAGAATATTCGTGATTGGTGTATTTCCCGTCAGTTATGGTGGGGGCATCGAATTCCGGCATGGTATCATAAAGAAACCGGTGAAATCTATGTTGGCAAAGAAGCACCCGAAGATGAAGAAAATTGGGAGCAGGATGAAGATGTATTGGATACCTGGTTTTCATCTGCGTTATGGCCGTTTTCGACAATGGGCTGGCCCGATGAAGATGCGCCCGACTTTAAGCGGTATTTCCCAACCGATGTACTTGTTACCGGGTATGATATTATCTTTTTCTGGGTAGCCCGAATGATTTTTCAGGCAAAACAGTTCACCGGGAAACGTCCGTTTAAAGATGTATTAATTCACGGACTGATTCGTGACGCGGAAGGTCGCAAAATGAGTAAATCCCTTGGTAATGGTGTCGATCCAATGGATGTAATCGATAAGTATGGTGCAGACTCCTTACGCTATTTTCTGCTTACGGGTTCATCCCCAGGACAGGATTTACGCTTTTATTGGAGTAAGGTTGAATCGACATGGAATTTCGCAAATAAAGTGTGGAATGCATCGCGTTTTTCATTAATGAACATGGAGAACTTTATCTATGATGATATTGATTTGTCTGGTGAGCTGTCACTTGCGGATAAATGGATCTTGACCAGATTAAATGAAACGATCGACCAGGTAACGAAAAATACAAATAAATACGAATTTGGTGAAGCAGGTCGCTATCTGTATAATTTTATTTGGGATGAACTTTGTGATTGGTATATTGAAATGGCAAAAATACCGTTATATGGTGACGATGAGACTAAAAAACAGACGACAAGATCGGTGCTTGCCTATGTCCTTGATCAGACGATGCGGATGTTGCACCCTTACATGCCGTTTATTACCGAAGAAATTTGGCAAGCACTACCACACCAAGGTGACTCAATTACTGTAGCTAAATGGCCAGAAGCAAAATCCGAATTACATGATGAGCAAGCATCCAGCGAGATGAAACGTCTGGTGGCAATTATCAAGGCAGTAAGGAATATTCGGGCTGAGGTAAATACGCCTATGTCCAAGCAAATTCGCTTGCTGATTGAGACGGAAAATGAGTCCGTACAGACCGAACTGGAAGAAGAACGCGAATATCTCGAACGCTTTTGTAATCCAAGTGAATTAAAAATTGCTACTGCGATTGCTGCCCCTGACAAAGCAATGTCTGCTGTCGTTACCGGTGCGGAGTTGTTTTTACCTTTGGAAGGGTTAATTGATTTCGATAAGGAAATAAAACGGTTGGAAAATGAACTTGAAAAATGGAATAAAGAAGTCGAACGTGTGCAGAAAAAATTAGCCAATGAAAACTTTGTCAATAAAGCACCACAAAAAATTGTAGATGAAGAAAAACAAAAAGAACAGGATTATTTGGATAAACAGGCTAAGGTAAAAGCGCGGTTATTGGAGTTAAAAGAACAATAAAATTGTAAAATAAAAGCAGGAATGTGCTGAAATTCCTGCTTTTATTTTATAGAAAGCTTCTGTTTGATATGGTCGCAATAGATGTTAAGAATGTTAATATCACTCACTGCACTCAGGGTTCGCGATCCAACAACATCTTCAATTTCGTTAAATAATAAATTTCCATCCTTACTAAGCAGGAAGTCAATACCGACCATATCAAAGTCAAAATGTTGAATGATGCGGTGAATCATTGCCGATTCCTGTTTGTTCAGCGAATACCAGACCGCTGATCCGCCAAGTTTATAATTTGCGCGGAAATCATTGTTGCTTTCCCTTAGAACCGCACCAACAATATCCTTGCCAACGACAAATACGCGAATATCCTTGCCAAGCCTAACATTACAGGCTTGGATAATAATTGAACTGGAAACGAATCCTTTGTGGTATTCCCATGCCGGTTGATTGTCGATATAATAGACTTGTTGACCGCTCCGTCCGCCTACTTCTTTCATGATAACAGGAAACGAAATCGGCGGTTTAACGGGTATACTTTGAGGTTCGAGAAAAACTGTATCAACCATGGGAATCCCAAGCATACTCAGACATTGATGGGTTAGTGCTTTATTATTACACATGGCTGAAATTTGTGATGCATTAAAAACTGTTACCCCCAGGGATTCCAATTGCCGGCTTAACACATAATCAATCGTTCGACTAACCGCGTAGTCAGGCAGTTGCACCGGTTCATTTTTTAAAAGGATGGTACGTTTTTGCTGCATAATACCAATTGTTAAATCTTCCCGATAAACGAGCTGGAGTGACATGTCCGCAAACTGCGCTTCTTTGATAAACCAATCAATATATGCTTGATTTTTGATCGCATCAGCTTTTTTATATAACAGCCATCCATTGAATTTCATGGGGCATAAACTCCTTACCTAGCGAAATTGCTCGCGAATGTGCTGGATAATAAAATCGGCAACATTAATGTTTGTACAATCGTACATATTGCGAATGTGGGCATTTGAGTTGATTTCACAAATAATTGGTGTCTTATCCGGTTCGAATAATAAATCCACGCCGGCAAAATCTGCACCGATCGCTTTGGCGGCAGCTACGGCAAGTTTCTTCTCCAGATTGGCTGGCTGATAGGCCTCCATCGTACCACCTGATGTTATATTGGCACGGAAATCGTTAGTGGCATGACGGGTCATCGCAGCGACTACCTTATCACCGACAACATGTAAACGCATATCGGTTCCACAGCTAGCAGCGATAAATTCTTGAAAAATAAACGGCCGGCCGGCTATATCCTTTATTTTGTTCTGTATTTCCTGTTCGTTATGTACAAGGTATACCTGTTCGCCAAAGGATCCATATGCTTCCTTGATAATCATTGGCAACCCCAACTGATTAATAATATCTGACAGGTTTTCAAATGGTTTTACTGGTGAACCGGGAAAAATTTTGGGCGCGACAATTGTTTTGGGAATCGGCAGTTGTTGATGTGCCAATACTTGATAGGTAGCGATTTTATCATCACTTATTTCAATTGCTTTTGCACGATTAAAGACACGGACACCCAGTAATTCCAGCTGCTTGGCTAAATAGATATCTTTATCAGTAAATATAACGAAATCAGGTAATGCTGTCTCACCAAGCAGACGCAGTTGTTGTCCACCCAAATAAGTAAACAGCTCATTATTTTGATAAATGTGCGTTTCAATCCCTTGTTTATTGGCTGCACGTTTCAACCATTGGGCAAAGTCAAGGAATTTATTTCCAGTTAAATGTCCGTTATAAATAATCCATCCAGTTAAGCACATCATTATGTTCCTTTCTAATGATTTATTTGGTATTTTTTAGATTAAATTATTGCTATAATAGGTATGTTATTTTTACAGTATTGATCGGAAAAGCGGTGTACATATGTTTGACAACTTCGAGCAGGTAACAAAGTTTTTTTCACAGCGAAAGCAATTTGGAATTAAGCCAGGACTTCATCGCATGCAACAATTATTACAATTACTTGGTAACCCGCAAAACAAACTGCGGGCAGTTCATGTTGCCGGAACTAACGGAAAAGGTTCCACCATTCATTTTCTAAAAGATGGACTGAAGGCTAGCGGTTATCGTGTAGGTGTGTTTACCTCGCCAAGTTTTTGCGGATTAACAGGTTACATCTGGATTGACGATTCCTCCATAACTGAAGCTGCCTTGATTCGATTATTAAACGACATGTATCCAGCCATTCGAATGCTGGATGAGCAGAATAATCATCCAACCGAATTTGAAATTATTACAGCACTGGCTTTTGTTTATTTTGTCAATCGGGTAGACATTGCGATCATTGAAACAGGTATGGGAGGCAGGGAAGATACAACGAACTGCTTTACCCCTATATTATCTATTATAACAAATGTAGCGCGGGATCACATGGCTTTTCTGGGTGACACCATACAAGAAATTGCTGCCCATAAAGCGGGAATTATTAAACAAAACAGGTCAGTAATTGTTGGTGTGCTGGAACCGGCAGCATTGGTGGTAGTTAAACATGAAGCACAGCGAAAACATGCCAGTATATATCAATTAACCAAGGACTTTTGGTTAACTGGAACCGAACAGACAGATCATTCATCTATGTCTTTTGTTTGGACAGATGGAACCGTAAATCGGCATGTTTCCTTGACAATGAAGGGTCAACATCAGCAACAAAATGCAGCACTTGCTATGATGGCTTTAACCTTATTAGAGCGCAATCAATACCAAATCGATTGGAAAAAAGCAATTCATGCAATTGGTCATACCCATGTTGCTGGACGATTTGAATTGGTCAGGCAGCACCCATCTGTCATTATCGATGGGGCCCATAATATTGCAGGTACGGCGTCGTTTATTCAAACAATGCTAAAACACTATCCGGACCAGGAACGACACTTGATATTCGCTGGTTTTAAAGATAAAGAATTAGTGAAAATGTTATATCGGTTAAAGCCTTATTTCGCATCGATCACCTTAACATCTTTTGACCATCCAAGGGCAATTGCGGCAGCTGCTTTATATGAACTAACGGATGACCGGACATTTGCTGTAAATGCAGACTGGCGTGATGTTGCAAAAAAATTAAATGAACAAACGGATGCTTGTTTCTTTTTCACCGGATCACTGCATTTTATTTTGGAGGTTCGCAAGTACTTTTTACAGGAATAGCAGTATTCGACTTGTTTAACGATCTTCTTGGGAATGATGACAAATTATGTTGAACGTTTTTTTACAAGACTGACAAAACTCGCCTTACTTTTTCATATAGCTGTGCTAGAGTTAGATAAAGTAAAACCTCAATTAGTAGAGGAACGCAGCAAAGTGAGGGGAGACCGTGAAAATACGAAAACCAGTCATTATTTGGATGAAACGCAAACAATCGAAAGTGGGACAAGCACAGCAAGATCGTCACCCGGCAATCCGTGATGAACAGGCATCTACAATAGATAACACCAAAAGTAATTCTGCTTCTGCATTTGATCGAAATCGACCCCATTCATTTCAAAATAAGCATGGAGCATCCAAGCTATTTGGAAAAGGTATGAAAAGTAAAATAAACCTTAAAACAATTGTGACTGCCATTATTTCAGCTGTTGTCATCGGATTATGTCTCGGTTTTATTATGCTAAATATGTTTGATGGAATTGGTCGTCAGGCAAGTGGTGAAATGGGTGACGATAATTTGGCTAATACGGGAAATGCAAATTCCTCAAAAGCAGCCGGATCCGGTGATACTTCTTCTTTTTCTTTGGAACCATTACATGCATTTGTATTACAGGCAGGTGTTTTTTCAGGTGAAGAAAATGCTAATAAATGGGCCGCAAAGTTTGAGAATGCAAACCATCCGGTGATGATATGGCCACGGGACGATCAATTTACGTTATTAGCCGGGATTGCAGATTCAGAGACAGAGGCAAAAACACTGGCTGACAGCTTTTCGAATGCTACGATTTATGTGAAGGAGTGGAGTACAGATGAGGTCAGTATAAATGTAACATCTGCTGAACAGAAGTGGTTGGAGTCATTTGTCAGTTTATGGGGTGATTCAGTAAACAGTCAAACAGAATTAGCTACTGATAAATGGAAAAAGTTAATTGATGACTTTCCCAAGCAGGCACCGGTCATTGGCTCGATGAAACAACCACTAACAGAATCATTTCAAATGGTTACAGATGAGAATAGTACTACCACGGGACAAAAATTTCTGTTGGAACAATGGTTGCAATATGAAAAAATCGGAAAATCCGGGAAATAAATTAATAAGAATCAAGCAAAAACAGGTATGTAAAAAATACCTGTTTTTGTATTTTCGGGGTATTGTAAGGCTTGATTTTGAAATTTTGGTCTAAGCAAAAATGACGTTTTAACTATTGATATATCCGACAAAATGGGATTTTACCAATTTGTTGGAACAGTCGGATTAGCGGTATGATAAAAATATAAATCTGCAAGGAGTGATGTTTGTGGCATCAACATCAATCATGATTAAAGATGTACCCAGGGAAGACCGGCCGCGAGAACGTTTATTGAAACTTGGGCCAGGACAATTATCAAATCAAGAACTATGTGCGATTTTACTCGGGAGTGGTACAAGGGAAGAATCAGTCATGGTATTGGCTCAGCGTTTAATCAGTCATTTTGAAGGATTGCATTTGTTAAAAGAGGCAACGATTGAGGAGTTGACAACGATTAAGGGAATCGGCCCCGCTAAAGGAGTACTGCTTCTGGCGGCGTTTGAATTGGGAAAACGGATGAATCAATATACACCGAATGACCGTTATGTCATTCGGACGCCAAAGGATGGGGCGGACTACATTATGGAAGAAATGCGCGGATTGAATCAGGAACATTTTGTGGTATTGTTCCTTAATACAAAGAATCAAATTATCCACCGGCAAACCATATTTATTGGTAGTCTTAATGCTTCCATTGTTCATCCCCGTGAGATATTTCGCGAGGCCGTAAAACGCTCTGCAGCGTCAATTATATGTGCCCATAATCATCCCTCCGGTGACCCGTCCCCATCACAGGAAGATATCCATGTCACCAGAAGATTGGTTGAGTCGGGCAAGATGATCGGGATTGAACTATTGGATCATCTGGTGATCGGGGATCGAAAGTTTGCATCATTAAAGGAAAAAGGTTACCTGTGAAAAATTTGGTTGTCTCCCAACATTATACTATCTATTTCAATATTTTTTTCGTATAATATTAAAAGGACGTTCAAAAAGTCCGGTAAAAATGACATGCCCCTGCAAAAGGGGTATGCCGACGCCTGAGCGCAAGCCCGTTTTTAGTCGGCCTTCATTTGAAGAACTCGTTGGCGTGCTTTTCCGCTCCTCATGTACCTTTTATGTACACTCCGGTGCTCAAAGCTACGCCGCTAGAACTTCTCGGTCCTTTTTGAACACGCATTTATAGACGGATAACAATATCAGCGCCATTTCAATCGTTCAATTGAAACCGGCGTTTATTAAAAAATGGTACTTTTTATACGAATTTAATGTTAAAATGGATAAGTTAGCGTAAATACGTATAGCGAGACATATGGTAACAAATATACATCAAATGTAAGGTACATCATTGGAAAGGGAGATTTCTTTGGGAAGATTTAGTTTGTCACAGGACTTGGGGATAGATTTGGGAACAGCGAATACCCTTGTTTTTGTTAATGGAAAAGGTGTTGTCTTGAGAGAACCATCTGTTGTGGCAAAAAATGTTACAACCGGGGATGTGGAGGCGGTTGGCAGTTCTGCACGGAATATGATTGGCAGAACGCCAGGCAATATTACCGTGATTCGGCCCATGAAAGATGGTGTGATCGCTGATTACGATACAACAGCGGTGATGATGAAATATTTTATTAAAAAGGCGATGCAAAAACGATCTGCATTTGCCAGGAAGCCCAACGTGATGATCTGTGTTCCATCCGGGATTACCATGGTAGAGGAACGCGCAGTTATTGATGCAACCAAACAAGCGGGAGCAAAAGATGCATTTCCGATTGCCGAACCTTTTGCGGCGGCCATTGGTGCTGGCCTGCCCGTTTGGGAACCTACTGGAAGTATGATTGTCGATATCGGTGGTGGTACAACAGAAGTAGCCGTTATCTCATTAGGGGGAATTGTAACAAGCCAGTCAGTTCGAACGGCTGGAGACAATTTGGATGATGCTATTACTCAGTATATTCGAAAAACATACAATTTAATGATTGGAGAACGTTCCGCTGAGTCGATAAAGCTTGACATAGGGAATGCAGGCGAGGTTAAAGACGACAAGGAATTGGATATACGTGGACGGGATATGTTGACAGGACTCCCGAAAACAGTTACTATAACCGCCAAAGAAATAGCTGGATCATTACAGGATACAGTAAAAGAAATTGTCGATGCAGTAAAAAATACATTGGAAAAAACCCCTCCTGAACTTGCCGCCGATATTATCGATCGGGGTATCGTTCTTACTGGTGGTGGATCGCTTTTACAAAATATTGATCAAGTAATAAGTGATGAGACGAAAATGCCTGTATTTGTTGCAGATGATGCATTGGATAGCGTCGCCATTGGTACAGGTAAATCCTTGGAATACATTCAGCACTTTCGCGAGTCCGGGAATGTATCCAATCGTCCTACCGTTGAGTAAGGTTGTGTTTTTATGCCATTTTTTAGAAAGAAACGGTTGTTTATCATTTTAATTGGGTTTATTATTCTTGTTGCATTAATTGGATTTTCACTTAAGGACAGAGGGAATTTATCTACTCCTGAACAGTTTGTTAAGGACACTGTAGGGTTTGCACAAAGTGTTATTCACACACCAATCAAGTTTTTCACAAATATCTTTACAAATATTAATGATGTTAAAGATACCTACAAGGAAAATCAACTATTAAAAGAAAAACTATCAGAGTATAAAAGTTTAGTTTACGAGGTTCAAGCGATGAAAGAGGAAAACAAGGAACTTCGGAAAACGCTGGATAAAACAGAATCCATCAGAGACTTCAACCCGATCCAAGCTACGGTTATGTCGCGTACACCGGAACGCTGGGTTGATCAGGTAACAATTAACAAAGGAAAACAGGATGGTGTGAAAAAAAATATGGCCGTCATTACGGCTGATGGTATGATTGGAAAAATACAAAGTGTATCCCCGTTTTCATCAACCGTCCAGCTTCTTACCGGTTTTGATCAGTTTAATCGAATATCGGCGACTATTTCTCGTGAGGGTAAGAAAGATATATTCGGTTTGATTGAGTCGTATGATAAGGAAAGCAACTCACTTTTATTTAAAATCATTGAGGAATCAGATAAAGATTTGGAAAAAGGAGAGGTTGTTGTTTCATCCGGGATGGGTGGTGTATTCCCAGAAGGACTGTTAATTGGGACGGTAAAGAAAGTCGTGCCTGATCAGTACGGTTTAACACACACTGCACTAATAAAACCGGCAGCAAATATGTATAAAATAAATCATGTCATTGTCGTTGATCGGGATCTGGCCGACAAAGATGAAGTGAAAAGTGGTAAGGAGGATAAAAAATAATGAAACGTTTATTTTTACCTCTGATTCTTTTCCTGACTGTAATCTTGGAAGGTGTGGCCCTGGAATTATTACCGGCTCGTCTAGTAACCGGCGAGCTGTTGATAATTCCGCATTGGGCCTTTGTTTTATTGGTATGCGTAGCAATTTTTTATGATAGAGAAAATACATATACATCCGTGCTTTATGCTGTTATTTTTGGATTAATGATTGATATTGTTTATACCGGAATTCTTGGCGTTTATATGTTTACATATGCATTGGTGATTTATGTTGTACATGGATTGAAGAAATTGTTGCACGCCAATTTTTATGTGACATTACTACTGGGATTTCTTGGCATCGTGTTATCGGATGTGATGATCTATATTGTTTATTCAGTGGTTGGAATAGCGGATATCGCGTTTACACATTATATCCTTTACCGGTTAATCCCGACTGCTCTTGCGAATGAACTCTTTTTACTCATTTTGTACCCATTGGTAAGAAGACGGCTAAACGTGTGGAGTAAGGAGCAATTACGCGGCTAGAATCGTTTTGTAAAGATGTAAAAGAAACGAATGTGGGGTGAACTTGGATTGAACGGGGTCAAACAATTAATAACAATAAAAGGTACAAAGGATGGTCTGACACTGTTTATTGATGATTCGTGCTCGTTTCATGATGTGCTCCGTGAACTAAATGAAAAATTCACGGAACAACCTATCAATCAAACTGAACCATGTGTGTCTGTCACAGTCAAATTGGGTAATCGCTATTTGAATTCGGAACAAACCAGCCAATTGCAAGAATTAATCAGTTCGGATGGTCATTTTTACGTTCAGGCATTTGAATCAGATGTCATCTCCAAAGAAGAGGCCTTGAAGTTAAAAGAGGAAAGTGAAATAAAGGCTTTAAACCGAATGATTCGTTCCGGACAAGTGATAGAAGTAACCGGTGACTTGCTATTAATTGGTGATGTGAATCCCGGAGGAAAGGTTGTTTCAACTGGCAACATTTACATTATTGGTAGTTTACGAGGTATTGCCCATGCAGGTGCATCCGGAGACAGAAGTGCTGTTATAGCCGCATCCTATATGAAACCAAGCCAACTGAGAATAGCAGATTATATCAGTCGTGCCCCGGATTATGAAACGGATGGGGTGTATATGGAATGTGGTTTGATTGATGAGCAAACGGACAAAATTGTCATTGACCGGCTACAAGTACTTTCACATAAACGAAAGGATTTGGACAGGTTTGAAAGGAGAATACGAAATGGGTGAGGCAATTGTCATTACTTCCGGTAAAGGCGGCGTTGGTAAAACAACCTCTACAGCGAATATTGGTACAGCCCTTGCGTTAATGGACAAGAAGGTTTGTTTGATTGACACAGACATTGGCTTACGTAATCTTGATGTTGTAATGGGACTTGAGAACCGGATTATCTTTGATATTGTTGATGTTATCGAAGGCCGCTGTAAGTTAAGACAAGCTTTGATAAAAGACAAACGTTTTGACTATTTAACGTTACTCCCTGCTTCACAGACAAGTGATAAAGCGGTCGGTACAACGGAAAACATGAAAGAAATTATTGCCGAATTAAAGCAGGAATATGATTATATCCTTATTGATTGTCCAGCGGGTATTGAGCAAGGTTTCCAGAATGCGGTTGCTGGAGCCGATAAAGCAATTGTTGTGACTACACCGGAAAAAGCTAGTGTCCGGGACGCTGATCGGATCATTGGACTTTTGGAAAAGGAAGATATCGAATCACCCAAATTGGTTATTAACCGAATTCGTAACCATATGATGAAAAATGGTGACATGCTTGATGTTGATGAAATCATTCAAATCCTGTCGATTGATTTGATCGGAATTGTAGTTGATGATGATGCGGTTATTAAAGCATCACATACGGGGGAACCAGTTGCCTTTCATCCTGGATCAAAACCATCTATCAGCTACCGTAATATTGCCAGAAGAATTCTTGGAGAAACTGTTCCATTACAATCACTGGAGGAGCAAAAAGGATTGCTTGGACGTATGAAAAAGTTTTTTGGAATACGGTCATAGTCTTTAATAAAGAAACTGTTAAAAGCAATGGAGAATAACGAACTTCTTCATTGCATTTTTGTCACGCATTAACGGGCTGTAAATACCCCCACCTCTATAAATGAGAGTAACCAAAAACTTAGAAGGTGGGGGATAAACAGCCCGTAAATTCCTGATTCTGTTCGGGCCTGCACGAGGCAGGTCACAAAGGCGTTGCAACAGGATGTTGCGAATTTAGCCTTTGTTCCTCTGGATCAGTGGGGGTGGAAAGGAAACCCCCACTGAATGAAGTTTCACTTTATATAGGATGTGCAAACTATTCTCATCGGCTCTTCGTATCATAACTTGTCCTTGTCTCACATACAATTGTAAAAAAGTCTGATGAGGATGAGGATTATGAGTAAAGGGGTTAAACAAGTTCGAAAATCTATTGAACAGCGGAAAAAGAAACAACGAACGTTAAACACCACAGAATTACAGCACAAAAAAGTAAATCCGGTTTTTCCACAAGAAGAGGAAAAACATGGATATTATCCTTCCTTGCCAAGTGATTTGGAACAAACCCAAAAGACAAGCCGGGGCAAGCTAGTATCAGGAGTAGTGCTGAAAGGAATTCTGTCCGTTATATTGTTTTTCGGTGCAGCACTATTATATCAATCTGGTAATGGTTATTTACAGAAACCGGCAGCATGGACAGCCGCCGCTTTAACGAAGGAATTTCCCTTTGCCCGGGCTAATCAATGGTATCAAGAAACATTCGGTGAGCCTTTAGCATTGACGCCTAAGGATAAAACAGCAGAGAACACGGAACAAACAGCAGATGCGGGAGTATTAGCTCTTCCCGTTAATGGAACCGTCGAGGAATCATTCCAGGCAAACGGGTCCGGAATCAAGATTGCTACAACAGATTCGGCAGATGTTTCTGCATTGCGAGAAGGGGTTGTTGTTTTTGCGGGAAATGATCGAAAGACTGATAAAACTGTAGTTGTCCAGCATACAGATGGAAGTTTGTCAACGTATGGTTATTTGAAGTCAATTGATGTCCATTTATATCAATATGTCACAGATCATGAACGCCTGGGGAAATTTGTGCCGGATGAAGCAAATAAAGCCGTATTTTTTGCAATTGAAAAGGACAATCAATATGTTGATCCGGTACAGGTAATTAAAGTTGATGACACTCCGTAATTATGTACCGGCCATTCATATTCATCCAATTCTCCTGGTGTTTATTGCCATATCTTTTTTTACTGGAACATTTGTTGAGTTATTTATTATTTTAGCCATTGTTTTGATCCATGAATTAGGACATTATACAATGGCCACCCTTTTTAAATGGCGAATCCGCAGTATCATGTTATGGATTTTTGGCGGGGTCATGGACACAGATGAACACGGAAACCGCCCATTACGTGAGGAGATGCTTGTTACTATTGCGGGTCCCTTTCAACATATATTGATCTATGGTATTATCTGGCTCATTGCAGTGAATGAATTATTACCATCATCCATCATTTTGTTAATGGTTCACTACAATACACTGATTCTTTTGTTCAATCTAATTCCAATTTGGCCGCTTGACGGTGGTAAGTTTCTGTTTCTGTTATTATCTTCTTTTTTGGCTTATCGGACAGCCTATAATCGAACATTGCTTATTTCTTTGATTTTTTGCTCGATCTTCTTATTATTGCAATTGTTTGTTTTTCCATTTACATTGAGTTCGGTTTTGCTTATTCTGTTTTTGCTGAAGGAAAACAGGATGGATTGGAAACAACGGTATTATGTTTTCATGCGCTTTTTAATCAAAAGGTATCAGGGGGAAACTCCCATAAAAGGAATACGATCCATTGTTGTATCGTGTGAAAATAGTTTAATGGATGTATTTTCCCGGTTCCATAGGGAAAGGGAACATGCTATTTATATTAAATTTCCGGGTGACAATCGAAAAACGATGGCTGAAAAAGATTGTTTGCAGCATTTCTTTTATGAGAAACAGTTTGATAAATCAATTGGTGAAATAGCTCGTTATTTGGATTAATGTAAAGTAACAGTTCGTTTATACGCAATAAGTAGATGATTAGCTGTGTTAGCCACTTGACAAAGAGTGTTTGAACATGCTAATATCGATACGTTATTTATCGTAGCACCAATGCTACAACCGCACAGAACAGGTGAAACTAAAGCGTATGCTGAATGCTAGTTTAAACTCAATTTTTTGGGTACCTGCGATGGCGAGTCTGAGTCTTAAGGAGGTGCAGAAATGTACGCAATTATTGAAACTGGTGGAAAACAAATCAAGGTTACAGAAGGCCAGGAAATTTACGTGGAAAAGGTTGCTGCCGAGACAAATGAATCGGTAACCTTTGATAAAGTGCTTTTCGTGGGTGGTGACGATGTGAAAGTCGGTGCTCCATATGTTGATGGTGCTAGTGTAACTGCAAAGGTGGAAAAGCAAGGACGGGAAAAGAAAATTACCGTGTTCAAATATAAGCCGAAGAAAAATTACCACCGTAAACAAGGTCATCGTCAACCATACACAAAACTTGTTGTCGAAAAAATAAATGCATAGGGTTAAGATATGATTGATATAACTATATTCAGGTCAAATAACCAAATGACGGCATTTGAAATTTCCGGACATGCTGATAGTGGCCCCTATGGTTATGATTTGGTTTGTGCAGGAGTATCAGCAGTTTCCTTTGGTGCTATAAACGCTGTATTGGAAATATGCAGGATTGATCTTGATATTATGCAAGGTGATGAGGGTGGTTACCTTCATGTTGTACTTCCAGACGATCTGGAGCCTGAGGTAATGGAAAAGGTACAGCTCCTGTTTGAGGGAATGATCGTTTCATTAAAAACGATCGCTAACGATTATAGTCAATTTATCAGGATACAGGACAAATAGGGAGGTGTAATCATATGCTACGTCTAAATTTACAGTTCTTCTCACAGAAAAAAGGTGTTGGTAGTACAAAGAACGGTCGTGACTCTGAGTCAAAGCGTCTTGGTGCAAAACGCGCTGATGGTCAATTTGTAACGGGTGGGTCTATTCTTTTCCGCCAACGTGGAACAAAGATTTATCCAGGTGAAAATGTAGGTCGCGGTGGAGATGACACACTTTTTGCCAAGGCTGATGGTGTTGTTAAATTCGAACGCTTTGGCCGTGATCGTAAAAAAGTTAGTGTTTACCCTGTAGCACAGGAAGCTTAATCTAAGAACCCGAATAAAAAAGGATGTTCAAAAAAGGGGAGAATCAGAGTATAACTGATTCTCCCCTTTTTTGATAAAAACTCCGACCTTATTATTTGGGGTCATCATCAAAATCCATGGTTGAAATTAATGAATAAAAATGGTAATGATAAACTAGCCAGCGAAGGAAAAACACGGAAAGCGTAGTGTTTTTCCGTAGCGATCGCCAATATCAAAATTACATCTAATCCGTCAACCATAGATTTTGGTTAAGAGCCATTATTTGGTCAGAGTATTTAATATCAGGACAATCCGAGGTATGCACTTAATCAATATTTCTGCTATAATTTTGATATTACTGGGGAGGGGAAAACTTGAATGAACGAGAAATGGTCGAATTATTAAGATTGTACAGACATGATCTGATGAATGATTTGCAAATTGTACAAGGATATGCATCAATGGAAAAAATGGATAAGGTTAAACAAAAGTTAGCTTCATTGATGAATTATTTTAACGAGGAAAGAAAATTAATGCGTTTGGATATGCCCAAGTTCACCCTTTGGCTGATTTGTTTTAACTCTGTACATACAAATATCCGGTTGTCTTATCATATAAACATGAATCCCATTAACCTGCAAGCAATCGATCAAACGCTGGTAGAAGAATGTCAGTCCGTTGTTGAAATGGTCAAACGTCTTGGTAATGACATGGAAATGTATAAGGGCATTCTTGATTTAAATTGTACGGACACTACTTTAAAAGTAACCTTTTCCCTGGAAGGAAATTTCACAGAAGACACTTCCATTGATGAAGAGAGATTTCCGGATTATTGGGAATTCAGTAAAACGAAAGACGCAGTGAACTGTACTATATCACTTCCGATAACGAAATGAGGTATGATCAATGTTTGTAGATCAGGTTAACGTATACATAAAGGCTGGTGACGGAGGTAACGGGCTGGTTGCTTATCGACGGGAAAAATATGTGCCAAAGGGCGGTCCTGCTGGTGGTGACGGCGGTAATGGTGGTGATGTCGTATTTGAGGTGGATGAAGGATTAAATACGCTTATGGATTTTCGCTACAATCGGCATTTCAAAGCAAAACGAGGCGAAAATGGCATGAGCAAAAACCAGCACGGCAAAAATGCGAATCCGTTGATTGTGCCTGTACCACCCGGAACAACTGTAACTGACATTGATACAAATGAAATTATTGCGGATCTTACCCACCATAAGCAGCAAGCAATCATTGCGCACGGTGGACGTGGAGGCAGAGGGAATTCCCGATTTGCCACACCCAGGAATACAGCACCTGAATTTGCTGAAAATGGCGAACCGGGACAAGAGCGCAATATCAAGGTCGAATTAAAATTAATTGCCGACGTTGGCCTCGTTGGATTTCCAAGTGTCGGCAAGTCAACTTTTATTTCGGTTGCAAGTGCAGCAAAGCCAAAAATTGCCGCGTATCATTTTACAACATTATCCCCCAATTTGGGTGTAGTAGATACGGACGACCATCGCAGCTTTGTGATGGCCGATTTACCTGGACTAATAGAGGGAGCACATGCGGGGGTAGGTTTGGGACATCAGTTCTTGCGTCACATCGAACGGACAAGAGTTATTGTGCACATCATTGATATGGCAAGTACAGAGGGACGAGACCCGTATGAGGATTACCAAAAAATCAACCTGGAATTAAAGGAATACGATGAGAAATTAATGGATCGTCCACAAATCATTGCCGCCAACAAAATGGACATGCCGTATGCCGAAGAAAATTTACAACACTTTAAGGAAAAATTGACGGATGATTTTCCTGTCTATCCAATTTCTGCATTAACGAAAGAAGGACTACGGGAAATTTTGTTTGCAATTGCCGATGCACTCGATAAAGTGCCGAAAAAAATGATGCCGGAAATAAGCGAAACGGAAGAGGAAGTCGTTTACCGGTATCAACGCCCACAGGCAGCATTTCATATTACCCGGGATGATGATGGTGCGTTTGTTCTTTCTGGAGATAAAATTGAAAAGCTGTTTAAAATGACCGATTTTAATCGGGATGAGGCGGTTCAACGGTTTTCCCGCCAGTTAAGGGGAATGGGTGTAGATGATGCACTCAGAAAGCGGGGAGCTAAAGATGGGGACACAGTTCGATTGCTGGATTATGAATTTGAATTTATCGAGTAATTCATGCGCTCCAAGATTAAAGACAAGGGGTAGATTTGATTGACATTAAGGATAGGATATTTGGGACCGAAAGGAACGTTTACAAAATTGGCAGTTGACCTTATATTTGATGGAGAAACGACAAAGGGTTTTGAAACAATTCCTGATTGTATTGATGCTGTGGACCGGAATGAAATTGATGTTGGAGTTGTCCCGCTGGAAAATACGATTGAGGGAACGGTATCACTGACGGTGGATTATTTGGTGCATCAGGTACGGCTTCCAATTGTTGCCGAAATAGTCGTTCCCATTCAACAACATTTACTTGTTCGACCGGAATTCGCTGGTGAGGTAACGGAATTAACCGAAATCTATTCGCATAGTCATGCAATTGCGCAATGTCATCAGTATATTCATAAATACATACCACAAGCGGTCATTCATTTTACATCGTCAACAGGAAAGGCAGCTGAATTAGTAAGCACGAGTAATAAAAGAATAGCTGCAATTGGCAATCGGCTGGCTGCAAAAGAATTTGGGTTATCGATTTATCAGAAAAATATTCACGATTATGCAAATAACCAAACTCGGTTTGCAGTGTTGACGAAGGATAACTGTAAACTTTCCATCCCTCAGGAAATAGAGACAGAGAAGACCAGTCTGTTAATTACATTGCCAAGCGATTATGCGGGGGCACTGCATCAAGTGTTGTCTGCTTTTGCATGGCGGAAGATGAATCTTTCAAAAATAGAGTCAAGGCCGATGAAAACAGGATTAGGTAATTATTTTTTTATTGTGGATGTGAACCAGCCCTATGATCATGTATTATTTCCGGGGGTTAAAGCTGAATTGGAAGCACTGGGATGTCATGTAACCATATTGGGTACGTACCCTGTATACCAGATGGAACTTTAGAAATGCAACATATTAATTCGTGCCAGTCAGTGGGGATGAAGCCTCACTGACTGTATTAAATTTTTCTCAACATTTCAAGTCCAAATGCATATGTTGTTAAAGAGTGATTAGCCCAATTGTAAATAGAATTGAAGGGAGTTTGATTAAACTTGAAAATCCATGTTGTTCAAAAGGGCGATACATTGTGGGAACTTGCCAAAAAATATGGTGTTGATTTTAATGAACTGAAACAGCTTAACCCACAATTATCAAGTCCCGATATGATCATGCCGGGGATGAAAATAAAAATACCAGGTTCAACCAAAGCGGTACAAAAAGAAGGTATGAAAGAAACGCACCAACCGGCTGCTCACCCATATAAAGAGATGCAGCAGCCAAAACCGATCCCAGTTATTAAAGAAGAACAGAAGGAAAAACCGAAACACGTCCAGCCACATATGCCAATGCAGCCACAGATGCCACCACAACCGCAACCGATCCAGCCACATATGAATGTAGTACCACAACAGTCTGTAGCACCGCAACAATCTGTCGAGCAAATTCAACCGATTATCCAAATGCCGATCATGGAACAGGAGTTAAAAAATTATACGTCTGTTAATATTCCGGAAATGCAACATCATCATCATGAAAAACCAAAGAAACATCATAAAAAACCTCAGCATCAGCCAATGCCAATGCCACAGCCGATGCCAATGCCAATACCGCAGCCAGTGGCCATGGTACCAATGTGTTGTCATGTAGTAAATCCATGTGGTCCGCCACCGATGCCATGTGACTTTTTTCCAGTAATGGGTGCATTTGATGCAGGGCAGATGCAACCAATGCAACCAATGCATCACTATCACGGCCATGGAAAAATGATGGAATCATCCAGTATGGAAATGCCAATAAAACCGACACTATCTGCCGGTGAAAAGGATTGCGGCTGTAAAGAAAAAACACCATTTCCGCAATTTTCTCATGAGCACCCGATGCATCAACCGTTTTACAGCATGCAGTCACCAGATGATTGGCAAGCTTATCCAGAATGGCGGGAACAACAACCTGTACCAACCTATCCACCCCAGTGGTCAATGACACCAGAATATCAACCATTTCCAACACCACCGGGTTATCCAGATTTTTCAGCAGATGACCGGACAGTTGAAGATGATGAGGATGAATCTTCAGGTGAATAAGTATAATCAAGGAGACGAGATGCGAATTGATCGTCTCTCTTCTTTTTTATATCATAAAGGGCAATTGGATTGTATTAAAATAACACCGATTAAAGCACATGTCTTTCACATATCAACCCCCCAAAAAAACCACTATATCTTAAAGAAACATCCTAAACTAAAAGTGCTGCAACAACAATGGGATTTTTTTGATGCGATCGATTCACCGGTCGTTGTCCCATTCACACGATTCCCCAATGGCCAAAAATTCATTAAACATGACAATTCCCTTTGGACGATTGCGCCATTTGTCCGGGGAGAGAAATTGCATTATTCGATCGAACGTGATCGGCAAGAAAGTGTTGCCACGCTAAGGCGTTTTCATCAGGATGCGATGTCAGTCAATATTAGACATCCACTTGAACGCACACTGTTTTATGTCCGATGGTCTCACAGACTGGCACGATTTAAAAAAACAGAAAGGTGTTTTATGGAAAATGGTTACTCGACACTATTTCGGGATATTGTAAAAACAACCGAACTGCAATTATCGTTTATCAGTCACTTTGATTGGCGGAAATTAGAGCAAAGTACCGCAAAAAGGCCGGAGTGGATTCATGGAGATGTGGCAGGACATAATTTTATTCGTGGGTCAGGGGTACGGATGATTGATTTTGATTTACTTGCTTGTTCCCCTGCGCTTTACGATTATATTCAACTGGGTCAGCGGTTTTTACCTTATTTGGAATGGGATTTGGATAAATTGCTTGTATATGAAATGGTGGGGGAGAAAGAATTAAAATTGTGGATTCATGCAATGCTCGTGCCAACCGATGTTTTACGAGAATGGCTGCATTATTTGGGTAGCAATGCAGGTGAGTCGATGAAAGATTACTTACGAAGGATGGAAAACGACTGGCTAAAACGGCGATATTTTTTGAAAACCGCTAAATTAATGCTAAAATCAACGTAATCAATGTTTGTGAAAATAAACCAGATTTTCCACAACTCATCACAGTAAGAGGAGCGATATATCGTGAAAGAACTAGTCGAAAATATGGTACAATGGTTACAGCAACAGGTCAAGGAAGCGGGCGTGAAAGGATTGCTTGTCGGGGTGAGCGGCGGACTCGATTCTGCAGTTGTAGCTCATTTGATTAAGCGGGCTGCACCCGATCACTCACTAGGGGTAATTATGCCTTGTAAAAGTAATCCCACTGATATCAAACATGCAAATGACGTCGTAGCAAGCAGCAATATCAATGACATCACAGTCGATTTGACAGCCACACATGATACCCTTTTTACCACTATTTCGCAACAGGTAACCGAAAAACAGGAATGGCAGGAAGCAAATGAGCGACTTGCGGATGCCAATTTGCGAGCGCGCTTGCGAATGAGTACGTTATATACATTGGCAACCAACTATAACTATTTGGTGGTCGGAACCGATAACGCTGCAGAGTGGTATACAGGCTATTTCACAAAATATGGTGACGGAGGCGTTGATATCCTGCCAATGGTGGAATTAACCAAACAAAAAGTAAGAGAGGTAGCGGAATTTGTTGGAGTTCCGGACCATATTATCCATAAAAAGCCGAGTGCTGATTTGTGGGAAGGTCAAACCGATGAAGCGGAAATGGGTACCAGTTATGACGTAATTGATGCCTATTTACAAGGCAGGAAAATTCCTGAAAAGGATAAAGCGTTGATTGAAAAACTGCACAAACGGACAGAACATAAGCGAAACGGAGCAAAACATTTTCATATTGGTTATCCACTATGAAGGGATAATTTAACTGTGTTAAAAAACACCTCTTTCAACCAAGCTAATTGGTAAGGAGGTGTTTATGATGAAACAAAGCGTAATCGGCATTACCGGTTTAAGCTTACTGCTGTTATTCGGTTGTTCGAATACAAATACAGATAACAATGGTACTGCGCAAAATGATAATCCAAAAACACAATCCATCAATTATGAAACAAATCACGAACGCAATGACCGCTTGGGGATAAATGATCAATCAATCGGCGATCGTGGCGGATATCCGCAAAATGATCAAAGTGGCACAAATGCTTCAAATGGTCACAAAGGTAAATACTCCGATAACTATGTGAATGAAAAGTCAGATCAAATTTATCAGCGATTAATCAATTACAGGGAAATAAAGCAAGCACAAGTAGCCATCGCGGATGACAAAGTGATTGTTGCTTTAATGCTTAATGATTATAACGACCAAAATGTCCGTGACTTAGTGGTTAATGAAGTTAAAAAGGTTGAACCAGATAAAGAAGTCGTGATTTATACAGATGACATCCATTGGAATCGAGTACAAAATATGAAAGCTCGCGGGTCAACCGATGGACATGCAAATGGACCATATAATGATTAACCTTTGCTATTGTGGCAAAGGTTTTTTTCGCAACAAAGTATTAAGGGCCTTACGCGCCAAACTGGCTGATGAATGAAATGCCACTTTATCACGCATTAACCGGCAGTAATACCCTCACTCCGGGACTTCAGCTTAACCTGTGGGGGTAAACTGCCAGTAGATTCCTGATTTGAAGCTTTATTATTTACATGTTTTTTGGTATAGTGAAAAAGGAAATTTCTAGAGAGGAGAATGTCCGATGGCTGGTCATTCTAAGTGGAAAAATATACAACGACGAAAAAATGCGCAAGATGCCAAAAAGGGAAAAATATTTATGCGCCATGCGAAGGATATTTATATGGCGGCCAAAGCAGGCGGTGGCGATCCGACAACCAATGCAAACCTGCGCTTAACGATAGATAAAGCAAAAGCGGATAATATGCCAAACGATAATATCGATCGGGCAATTAAGAAGGCTACTGGTACACTGGATGGAGCAAATTTTGAAGAGCTCACATATGAGGGTTACGGTCCAGGCGGTGTGGCGGTTATTGTCAATGTTTTAACAGATAATAAAAATCGTACGGCTGCGGAGGTTCGCCATGCTTTTAAAAAGAACGGCGGCAATTTAGGGGAAAATGGCAGTGTCTCATTTATGTTTGACCGTCAAGGATATATTGTGATTGAAAATGAAGATGGTTCCGTTGATGAGGATGCAATAACACTTGATGCCATTGAGGCAGGTGCTGATGATATCGTCACCCAAGACGGCGCATATGAAATATATACATCACCGGATAATTTTTCAGCTGTTAGTGAACAGTTACGTGAGAGTGGTTACGAACTTGCCGAGGCTGAAGTTACGATGATTCCACAAACATATAACAAATTATCACCAGAAGATGAAGAAAAAATGCTGCAATTAATTGATCTGCTCGAGGATAACGAGGACGTGCAGGATATCCACCATAATATGGAGGAGTCAGAATAACGAGTTGTTGGTTCTGGCATGAAAAAAGCACCAATTCTAATATAATTGGTGCTTTTTTCATGTGACCCACTGTTCAATTCAGTATTAAAAAATAGTATAGATGTGATATGATTAGGGAAGAAATGCAAAGGAGCAGATCTATATGATTGCATACATTAGAGGTATGGTTACATTTATTCATGATAATTCTGTTATAATAGATGTTCAGGGTGTTGGATATGAGATAATATGTGCGAACCCGTTTGCATTTCAGTCATTGTTGGATAAGGAAGCATTTATCTATACATATCATTATGTTCGCGAGGATACACAAGTATTATACGGTTTTAAACGACAGGATGAAAAACTGTTATTTACCAAATTGCTTCAGGTGTCCGGTATTGGACCCAAAGGAGCGCTTGCAATCCTGGGGTCTGTAAATACGGCTGATTTTGTTGCAGCGGTAGAGCGGGAAGATGATAAATTTTTGACAAGCTTTCCCGGTATCGGAAAGAAAACAGCCAGACAGGTCATATTGGATTTGAAAGGTAAATTAACCAATATGCTGTCATTGGATACGCAGCCTCAAGACAAGGCTAATATGGCAGAGGAAAACAACAAAGAATTTGACAAAGGGTTGACGGATGCCCAGGAGGCATTAAAATCACTTGGTTATTCTGAACGTGAAATTAAAGCTATTTTACCGCAACTACAACAAGATAACGCTGTAAGTACTGACGAAATCATTCGTAAGGCACTGGGACTACTTGTTAAAAGTTAGGGGAGATGAAGCATGGAGGAGCGCATGGTTACAGGAGAATTACAGGCAGACGATGCGACTGACGAACTCAGTCTTCGCCCCACTACATTAAATCAATATATTGGGCAGCGGAAAGTAAAAGATAATTTGCGGATTTTTATTCAAGCGGCAAAAATGCGTGAGGAGCCACTTGACCATGTATTATTATATGGACCACCAGGATTGGGGAAAACAACGCTTGCTGCAATCATTGCGAATGAAATGGGTGTTCAGTTCCGTTCGACTTCCGGCCCTGCTGTTGAACGGTCGGGAGATCTTGCCGCTATTCTTTCGTCGCTTGAACCCGGTGACGTTTTATTTATTGACGAAGTACATCGACTGCCACGGTCGGTTGAAGAAATATTATATCCGGCAATGGAAGACTTTTTCCTGGATATTGTGATTGGTAACGGTCCAAGTGCCAGGTCGGTTCGTATTGATTTACCACCTTTTACATTGGTTGGGGCTACAACGAGAGCAGGTTTGCTTTCTGCCCCATTGCGGGATCGCTTTGGAGTTCTCAGCCGGTTGGAGTATTATGAAACGGAGGATCTATGCTCAATCGTAGAACGAACGGCGGAAATTTTTCAAACGTCGATCACCAAAGAGGCAGCCAATGAGGTAGCTGGACGGTCACGGGGAACCCCCCGAATAGCCAATCGATTATTGAAACGAATTCGTGATATTTCACAGGTTAAGGGTGAAAAAGAAATTAGCCTTAAAACAACCGATATCGCACTGGATATGCTGCAGGTTGATGATGTTGGACTGGATCATATCGATCATAAGTTATTAAAAGGGATTATTGAGGGATTTAAAGGCGGTCCGGTTGGCCTGGATACAATCGCTGCAACCATTGGTGAAGAATCACAGACGATTGAAGATGTTTATGAGCCATATTTATTGCAAATTGGCTTTATCCAGCGGACTCCGAGGGGAAGGATAGTCACCCCCAAAGCATATCAGCATTTTGGCTTAAAAGGAAACGATAGCGAATGAGTATGGGGAAACTATTCATTATTCTGGGGATTGTGTTCATTCTAATTGGGACACTTTGGACCTTTGTCGGCAAACTCCCGGGAGATATTAGTTTTAAAAAGGGGAATTTCTCCTTCCATTTTCCAATTATGACATCAATTGTCGTTAGTGTTATTTTATCGTTAATCCTGTATCTATTAGGACGATTTCGTTAGGACATAGCAAGGAGATTTTGAACATGGATATAGAAGATTTTGATTTTGATTTACCGGAAGAATTAATTGCACAAACTCCATTGAAAGACCGGTCCGCATCAAGGCTATTGGTATTAAATCGGGAAGCTAAAACAATGGAACATAAACATTTTACGGATATTAAACAATATTTGCATCAAGGGGATTGCCTTGTGTTAAATGATACACGGGTAATGCCTGCCAGACTTTATGGTATCAAAGAAGATACAGGGGCAAAAGTCGAAATTCTGCTTTTGCATCAACAGGAACAAGATAACTGGGAAGTACTAGCTAAACCTGCCAAAAAAATTAAACAGGGGACAAAGCTTGTTTTTGGGGATGGAAAATTGACAGCGACATGTTTGGACATTCTCGACCATGGTGGGCGAATCATGCAATTTGACTATGATGGTATTTTTTATGAAGTGTTGGATGAACTTGGTGAGATGCCGTTGCCGCCGTATATTAAACAACAGCTTCCAGAAAAGGAACGCTACCAGACGGTTTACGCCAAAGAAGAAGGATCAGCGGCGGCGCCAACAGCGGGATTGCATTTTACCACGGAATTGCTGGATGAGATACGGCAGATGGGGGTAACCATTGCCTTTATTACCTTGCACGTTGGTCTGGGAACATTTCGCCCCGTTAGTGTTGATAAAATTGATGAGCATAAAATGCATTCAGAGTTTTATCATATGTCAA
This sequence comes from Lentibacillus daqui, assembly GCF_027186265.1. Lineage (NCBI taxonomy): Bacteria > Bacillati > Bacillota > Bacilli > Caryophanales > Bacillaceae > Lentibacillus > Lentibacillus daqui. The sequence continues at coordinate 1,546,534 of NZ_CP114176.1, forward strand.
AAGAAACCGCAAAAACCTTAACAGATGTCAAAAACCATGGCGGTCGCATTATATCTGTGGGTACGACATCAACGCGTACACTGGAAACGATTGTCCGCGACCACGGTGGGTTTGTGGAGGCAAGCGGGTGGACTGATATTTTTATTTATCCGCCATACGAATTTAAGGCTATTGATGGGTTGATCACCAACTTCCATTTGCCAAAATCAACCCTGATCATGATGGTTAGTGCCTTGGCTGATCGCAAGACGATTTTAGCTGCATATCACGAAGCCGTTGAAAAGCGCTATCGATTCTTTAGTTTCGGTGACGCCATGTTCATTATTTAAGTATACTGCGAAGGACGAATAACATGACTGCAATAACATATGAATTAATTAAGACGTGTAAACAATCAGGTGCCAGACTTGGAAAAGTGCATACACCACACGGTTCATTTGATACACCAATATTTATGCCAGTAGGTACCCTCGCGACGGTTAAGACGATGAGCCCGGAAGAATTAACCGGAATGAATGCCAGGATCATTCTTTCCAACACGTACCATTTATGGCTTAGACCGGGGGAGGATATCATTCAGGAAGCAGGTGGACTGCACAGATTTATGAACTGGGATAAACCGATCCTGACAGATTCCGGCGGTTTCCAGGTTTTTAGTTTAAGTGATATACGCGATATTAAAGAGGAAGGTGTGCATTTTCGTAATCATCTAAATGGAGAGAAACTATTTTTATCTCCGGAAAAATCAATCGACATCCAGAATAAGCTAGGGTCAGATATTATGATGGCATTTGATGAGTGCCCGCCGTATCCTGCAACGTATGAATATATGAAAGCATCTGTTGAACGCACATCGCGTTGGGCAGAGCGTTGTTTGCATGCCCACCGTAATGTGGAAAATCAGGGACTATTCGGGATTGTTCAAGGTGGGGAATATAAGAATTTACGCAAACAAAGCGCAGCAGATTTGGCATCATTGGATTTTCCGGGGTATGCAATTGGGGGTCTTTCGGTAGGGGAACCGAAAGAGGTTATGAACGAGATGCTCGAATTTACCGCTCCACTTCTACCAACAAATAAACCAAGATACTTGATGGGAGTAGGATCACCGGATTCGCTCATCGATGGCGCCATCCGTGGTGTGGACATGTTTGATTGCGTATTACCAACGAGAATTGCCAGGAATGGGACATGCATGACATCTAACGGGCGACTTGTTGTAAGAAATGCCAAATATGCCCGTGATTTTGGGCCAATTGATGAAAATTGCGATTGTCATGTGTGTCAAAATTATTCGCGAAGTTATATCCGACATTTAATAAAATGTAATGAAACGTTCGGATTTCGACTTACTACTTACCATAATTTATATTTTCTGTTAGAATTAATGAAGAAAGTACGAGAAGCGATACGTGACGATCGACTTTTGGACTTTAAAGAAGCATTCTTTGAACAATATGGTTTCAACCAGCCGAATGCCAGAAATTTTTAAAGAAGGGAGGAATATATAATGGACATGCTTATTCAATTATCACCGATTATTTTAATGTTTATTATCTTCTATTTTTTACTTATTCGTCCACAGCAAAAGCGACAAAAGCAAGTACGACAAATGCAGTCGGACCTAAAAAAAGGAGATAATGTTGTAACAATTGGTGGATTTCATGGTACCATTCACCAAATTGATGAAAATCTCATTGTTATTCAAGCTGGTGATGGAACAAAATTGACATTTGACCGTTCAGCGATTCGCGAAACAAAGGCGGACTAATAAAGGAAAAGCAGCAGACTTCGTATGAATTTGCAAATCATAAAAGGTCTGTTGCTTATGCTGCAAAAAGTTATTTTACATAGAAAAAGAGGAACAGGCATTGCCTGTTCCTCTTTTGGGTTAAATGGTATGAGTTTAATTGCTTTCCTGCCCTGCTACATTTACTCCGATAACACCACCAAAAAGGGCTGCAACAATAAATCCCAGGTGGTGCAGGGTCTGTTCCAATGAAAATGTTTGCTGGAAACCTAAATATTGTACAAGAAAGATAAATAGGGTAAAACCCAACCCTGTTACTGTTCCGATAATCCAACCCTTTTTTTTGCTTTTTACGCCGGCGACAATACCACCGATGAATAATGCAATAAGTCCGATGATTAAGCTGGCCCAGGATAGTGTCGTTTCATTCATGCTGGTAAATCGGAGCAGAAGTCCCAAAACAAAACTCGTTAACAAAATAAGACCGAGGATAACGATCCAGCCATACAGTAATGCGGTAAGCTGTTTTCCTCTCATAAATTCTTCCCTCCCTTGATTGTCCACTTACTGTCATTTTATTCGCCTGGACAGAAAATAGACTGAAAAATTTCAAATGACTGGTCTGTACCCTGTGTTGCCCCAGATGCTTTTGACACTGTCCAGAGATTAAACCCACTTTTGAATAATCGGAAGCTGCTTCAATTCTTCTCTGGTAATAAACCTTAGGACAAACAACAGAACAATATATAAACAGCCGATAACGAACAACATCAAAAAGAAAATCAGGATATTTGGATCCATATGTTGATAGATTGCTTTGAAAAATTCCCCTATAAACCAAGTAGTTACAAGCAAAACAATCATTTTTATCACATCTTTAAAAGGGATTGCATAACGAATCGCCTTGTTAAGGGATACCAAATGCAGCAAGGTTACCAATACAACACTCGCTGACATGGCGATTGCTACTCCCATAATTCCGAAATTCGGATTGGATGCCAACAAAATCAGTACGGTAAATTTACAGGCTGCACCAATCAAACTGTTCCACATGGCTGGCCTGGCCAAATCAAGGGCCTGTAATGCAGATTGTAATGGTGCCTGGATGTAAAGCAGTAAATAAAAAGGGGCCATAAGTACTAAGAATTTGCTTGCATTTCCGGTTCCATACATATATGTTAATATAGGTACGGAAAAAAGTGTTAGTATAATGGTGGCAAGTGCCCCGGAAGCAAAGGAAATACGAATGGATTGGTGGATTCGGTAATGAATTAATCGGTCATGTCTTTTTGCGTCCGCCTCAGATATCGATGGAACAAGGGCAATCGATAAGGAATTGGTAATAAATGTTGGCAAAAATAGTAATGGCAAGGCGAATCCGGTTAGTTCACCATACTGCTTTGTTGCCAGACTGCTTGATATTCCCGCGATAGCCAAACTTTGTGCGACCAGGATTGGTTCCAAAAAATTGGAGAAAGAACCAATTAAACGACTGCCTGTACTAGGCAAGGCAATCGAAAATAATTCTTTTAGTGTATGTTTACTAGCCTTTAGATACGTGAAAAATCGATAGCGAATCTTGATCGTTTTTTTACGCTTGAAAATTTGGATCATCACGAGCAAAGATACAAATTCGCCGAGAATAACACTAAACATGGCGCCGGCTGCTGCGTATTCAATCCCATAAGGCAGCAGCAGTTTAATGAATAAAGCAACACTGGTGATCCTGACAACCTGTTCGATGACCAGGGCATAGCTTTGCGGTTTCATGTTTTGTTTCCCTTGGAAGTACCCTTTAAGCACTGCAGAGACAGCGGTGATTGGGATAATTGGACTGATTGCAATCAATGGATATAACGTTCGTTTATCGGTTAAGGAAGCGACAAATGGTGAAAAAGCAATCATACCTATGGTAAAAACAATACTGGATACCGCAGTTACGATTAACGATACGGTCAGGATTTTTTTAACCTTCACACGATCATTTTTGGCTTCTGCTTCGGCCACACGTTTGGAAATTGCAACAGGCAAGCCTAATTGGGTCAGGGTCATGACGAGAAAGAGGGTTGGCAGTGCCATCATATAAATGCCTACACCTTCCTCGCCCAGAAATCGTGCAAGTACCATGCGATTGATAAATCCGAGAAAACGGGTAATCATACCAGCCATAATTAATATTAATGTTCCTTGTAGAAATGATTGTTTGGTCATTTTGTACGGCCTGCCTTCTCAAAAAATAAATTTTCGTATACAATGATATATATGCTATGAAGTTGGCCAAGCATGACAAGATTTACATCTTGTGGTGAAACGGTGTAAGATATTATTTGTTATTGATGATTACATAGGGTCAGAAATTACCTTGCAGCTGATTTTTTCTTTCGACAGGTATATCCCGATAACAGGAGGGAACAGTGTGGAAAAGGTGCAACGTGTGGAACAATGGAAATCACACATCAAGCCTGCATTGGATAGCAAGACGAGTGAGTTAAGGCTAATGGGGTATATGCAGGCAACCAATGATGACATTTGGGATTGCTTGGTAAAAAAGGTTTGGAAAGGAAACCCAACCAAACGTTTATATGAGGTGACGAATGATATTTTTCACCTTGCATCAAATGTATATATGAGTTATTTAACACTTGAAGCGTATCAGGATGATGATTTAGCAGCATCCATTGCGGCATTAACGGGCGATGGGAATGAAACAGATTAATGCAGTTTATCAGGTTTAAAACGCGCTACCGATATAAAGGGAGGCAATCTAGTAGATGAAAAACAGAGGCAGAATCGTTGCCTTTTTTCTAATCATCCTCTTGTTCGCGGGATTGATTGGGACAACGATAACAGGAATTACCAAGAAAATAAATTTGGGACTGGATCTGCAGGGCGGCTTTGAGGTCTTGTATGATGTGCATCCGGTTAATGAACATCAAAAGGTAGATCGGCAATTACTTGAGGCTACTGTTCGTACACTGACTGAGCGGGTGGATCGTCTTGGTATTAGTGAAGCGAACATCGATATTGAGGAGCCAAATCGGATCCGGGTTCAGCTTGCCGGGGTTAAAGATCAAAATGAGGCAAGGGAGTTACTAGCTACATCAGCCCGTTTATCTTTCAGGGATGTAAATGACAAAGAACTACTAAATGGTGCTGATGTAAAAGAAGGCAGCGCCAAACAGGATTTTGACCCGGACACAAAACAGCCGATTGTCACATTGTCGTTAAAGAGTGCCGAAAAATTTGCGGATGTTACGAGTAAAATTAAGGATATGAATGATCCAGATACACCTTATGCCGATAATTTGCTTGTTATCTGGATGGATTATCAAAAAGGTGATTCATTTGCCGAGGAAAATCAAAAAGATGATCCGAAATACATTTCCGCTCCACAAGTATCACAAACACTAAATACAACCAATGTAATGATCAGTGGAAATTTTACGGTTGATTCCGCGCAGCGTTTGGCGGATGTAATTAATTCAGGATCACTACCGGTTAATTTAACGGAAAAATATTCTACATCCGTTGGTGCGCAATTTGGGCAGCAAGCACTAAATAACACAGTGTTTGCGGGAATAATTGGTATAGCTGCGGTCTTCTTATTCATGATCGTTGTTTACCGTTTTCCGGGTCTGATTGCATCCATTAATTTAAGTATCTATATTTATCTCATTTTATTATTCTTTGAGCTGTTGCATGGTACATTGACATTACCGGGGATTGCCGCACTAATCCTTGGCGTTGGAATGGCTGTTGATGCGAATGTAATCACGTTCGAACGCATAAAAGAAGAAATGCGGGATGGGAAATCATTACAATCCGCATTTAAAGCAGGGACAAGCAACTCATTGCCGTCCATTCTTGATGCCAACATCACAACAATCCTGGCAGCTGCTGTACTGTTTATTTTTGGGACAAGCTCGATAAAAGGGTTTGCGACCATGCTGATTCTCAGTATTCTGGTTAGTTTCCTTACCGCCGTTTATGGTTCAAGACTTTTGCTGCAACTTTGGATTAAATCAAAGTTCCTGAAAAATCGTCCAGGCTGGTTCGGCGTGAAGAAAAAAGATATTCGGGATATCCGGGATCGGACCGAGGTTGAGCCAACGCTGTTTCGCCGGGAAATCAATCCGGTTAAACACCGAAAAAAATTCTTTATTGCATCGACATTGATGGTCATACTCGGTGTTATCGCACTTGCTATTTTCAAGTTAAATCCGGGAATTGATTTTACCAGTGGTTCAAGAGTGCAGATTATGAGTGATCATTCGCTATCAGCGGATGAAATTGTCAAAGATCTGGATGAGCTGGACATTAAACCTAAGGAAAAACCGGTTATTTCCGGGGATAACAATAATGTTGCGGTTATCCGTTACGATACGGTTCTTAATAAAGACAAAATCGCCGACTTAAAAGATTATGCCAATGACAAGTATGGTGAAGATCCTAGTGTTAGTGTGGTATCGCCAATTGTCGGGCAGGAACTGGTTAAGAATGCATTAAAAGCACTCGCAGTTGCTTCGATCGGCATGATTATTTATGTGGCGTTCCGATTCGAATTTTTCTTTGCGATTACTGCCATTATTGCGTTGCTCCACGATGTATTTTTCATCCTGGCATTCTTCAGTTTTACCAGGCTTGAATTTGATGCGACAATTGTTGCGGCGGTTCTGACCATTATTGGATATTCCATAAATGATACGATTGTTACCTTTGACCGGATCAGAGAAAATATCCGAAATAAAAAGCGGGTCAAATCGTTTGGAGAACTTGCCAAAATTGTCAACCGAAGTTTAGTACAAACAATGACGCGTAGTATCAACACGTCACTTACGACATTGATTGCTGTGTTGGCGTTCTTGTTTTTAGGTGCTGAATCGATTAGAGGATTTGGAATTGCCCTGGCAGTTGGACTGATTATAGGTACGTATTCGTCCTTGTTCCTGGCCTCCCAACTCTGGTTGGTATGGCGCGGTAAAATGCTGAAGAAAAAACCAGTTGTGTTTGCAAAGAAAAAACGTACAGAGGGACCGCAGGTTTAATATCAAAAATAACGATCCAAACCCTTGTTACATTTTGGTAACAAGGGTTTGTTTGCTAATAAATCAGGGTAATAAACATGACATAAGGAGGAGCATTATGCGTGGACAAACTTATGTAATTTTGGCAATTGTTGTTGTGATCATTGTAGCTATATTTGCGGTGACCAATGTTGATACGGTTGAGGTAAATTATCTGTTTTGGTCAGGCTCGGCACCGCTTATTCTGGTTATATTATTTTCCGTTTTGATGGGGGGCATTATTACTGCCGCTGTTGGGGCGATCCGATTATTTCGATTGCAGCGGGAAGCCCGGTCACTAAAAGCAGAGAATCGGGAAATGAAGCAATTATTGCAGAAACATGGATTGGCTGATAAGTTGCGTCATCAGTATGATAAACAACAGTCAGCGAACAGCAATAAAGATAACCCAAATAATTCAACGCGCTGACAAGAGGTTTACACTTTTCTGATTGCCACTCCTGACATGATTTGTGTATAATAGGCTAGTCAGGGGTGAAAGTATGCTATCAAGTAGTAAAAAGTGGAAGTTTACGACAACAGAGGAATCGTCACAATTAGAAGACGATAGGTTAACAGTATCACCGATAATAAGAGATCTTTTAATACAACGCGGAATAACAACTACCGATCAAGCGGTTGATTTCTTATCTCCCAGCCTGGCAAAATTACACAATCCTAGCTATCTGGCATCAATTGAAAGGGCTTGTGCCCGTGTACATACAGCGATTGAACAACAAGAACCAATCCTTGTCTATGGGGATTATGATGCGGATGGTGTCAGCTCGACCGCCGTATTATTATTAGCTTTACAAACACTTGGTGCGAACTGCGATTATTATATTCCCAACCGGTTCACGGAAGGATATGGACCGAATGAAGCAGCCTTTCAAAAGGCATACACAAATGGCTTTCGTTTGATCATAACGGTCGATAATGGAATAGCGGCCGTTCATGAAGCGGATGTTGCAAAAGAGCTGGGGATAGACTTAATTATCACGGACCATCACGAACCACAGGAAACACTACCGGATGCGTTTGCCATCGTTCATCCAAAGTGTTCACCTGATTATGTTTTTTCAGAGCTTGCCGGGGTTGGTGTTGCTTTTAAATTTGCTGAACAGCTATTAGGTTATTTTCCCGAACAATTATTGGATCTTGTGGCAATTGGAACCGTTGCCGACTTGGTTCCGTTGATTGACGAAAATCGCATATTGACATTCCACGGTTTGCAAAAGCTAACAAAAACAAAGCGACCTGGATTAAAAGCACTAAAAAAGATTTGTAACATAGAAGGAATCGTAACCGAAGATGATATTGGCTTTTTAATTGGACCACGCCTTAATGCTGTTGGACGCATGCAAGATGCCGGCTTAGCAGTTCAGTTATTGCTCTATGATGATTTGAATGAGGCAGCAGAGTTGGCAGAAATGGTAGAAGCGTTAAACAAACAACGAAAGAAAGTTGTTGCCGAAATTGTCAAGGAAGCAGAGGATATGATTTCCCCAAAATCCCGTGAAGGTGTGATTGTTGTTGCCAAAGAGGGCTGGAATGAAGGTGTCTTGGGGATAGTAGCCTCCAGATTGGTGCAAAAATATGACCGTCCGGCAATCGTGTTGGCAATAAACCCGGAACAAGAATCGGCAAAAGGCTCTGCACGAAGTATACCTGCCTTTGATCTTTTCCGAAATTGCATGAGGTACCGGGAACTATTTACACATTTTGGCGGTCATTCCCAAGCAGCTGGTATGACGTTGCCAATGATGAATGTCACTAAATTAACCGATGGATTGAATGAATGCATCCAACGGGAATTAACTGAAGATGATTTTAAGCAGGAAATCGTAGTGAACAAAACAGTAAATATAGCCGAAGTTAATGAGTCTCTGATAACAGAAATCAGCCAACTCGCGCCGTTTGGTATGGCTAATCCAAAACCTGTTTTTCATATAAAACATATACCGACAGACATTCGCCAGCTGGGAAATAATCAAGCACATTTAAAATTGCAGTTTCGGGATGCTACCGGACAACTGGATGGAATTGGGTTTGGTCTGGGGGGATTATTCCCGAAAATCTCATCGCAAACTGCTGTATCGCTCGTTGGCGAGTTAGGAATTAATGAATGGAATGGCATCCGAAAACCACAAATGGTAATCCAGGATTTACGAATTGATGAATGGCAGCTGTTTGATCATCGCGGAAAAAAAGATGTTTCTATTTTACAATACGATCCTGATCCGAATACTGATTTAGTGGTATGTGAAGCAAAGTCCGAACGCATTCCGGAACAAATCAAGACAATCAGCTACGAAACGGACCTTTCAATTGTATCTCAGGTAAAATCTTTATATCTATTCGATCTTCCACCAAGTTTAGAACAGCTTGAGGAATTAATTAAGCGAACGCAACCCTCACGTATACATGCCTGTTTCTATGTGGAAAATAGTAAGTATATGCAAGTATTTCCGTCTAGAGATGATTTCAAATGGTTTTATAAACAAATCCTTATTCATAAGTCGATTGATTTGCATCAACAGCTGGAGATGTTGATGCAGGCAAGAGGATGGACGAAGGATCGCATTATTTTTATGTCAAAGGTGTTTTTTGAGTTGGGATTTGTTAAAATAGAGAATGGAGTTATTCGGGTAAATACAAGCCCTGTTAAACGTGATTTACAAGATTCAAAAGTTTTTCAGGAGCGATTAAGACAAGCTGATATTGAAAAGACCTTATACTATTCCAATTATCCAACATTAAAAAAGTGGTTTTCATTATGGATGAATGATACCGAAGCGAGCAGGAAGGAAGAAGTAACCCATGGATTATAAAAACTATATTAAAATAGTGGAAGACTGGCCAAAGGCTGGCGTTCAATTTAAAGATATTACCCCATTGATGGCTAATGGTGACGCATTTAAAGCTGCTACGGATGAGATTGTGAACTTTGCAAAAGAAAAGGCTATCGATCTTGTAGTTGGTCCGGAAGCAAGAGGATTTATTATCGGTTGTCCGGTTTCGTATGCCTTGGGGGTTGGATTTGCACCTGTTCGAAAGGAAGGAAAGCTGCCACGTGAAGTGATTAAGGTGGACTATGGGCTGGAATACGGTAAAAATGTTCTGACCATCCATAAAGATGCCATTGAACCAGGACAGCGTGTATTAATAACAGATGATCTACTTGCCACTGGTGGTACAATAGAAGCAACGATTAAATTAGTTGAAGAACTTGGCGGGGTTGTTGTAGGCTGTGCCTTTTTAGTTGAACTTACCTATTTAAATGGACGGGATAAGCTTACCGGCTATGAAGTTTTGACTTTGATGGAATATTGATAGGTGTTTTTGAAGATATAATAGGTCTGGCGATTGTTATACATTTTCGTCAGACTTCTTAATTTATAGCTCGTGTTCAAAAAGGAGGGCTTGTACAGGACACAGGACGCGGCCGGTTTAGCGGAAGTTCCCCCTTTATACAACCTCTAAAAAGAATGCTAAAGCAGCGAATAAAGGTGATTACATGGCAAAAGAAACAATAATGACAGTGGAGAATGTGATAAGTGAAGCGGAAAAGTATCTTGATGAAGAAGATATTGCGTTCATCCGCCGTGCATACGAATTTGCATACGAGGCGCATCGGGGCCAATTTCGCAAGTCAGGGGAGCCGTATATTATTCACCCGGTTCAGGTTGCTGGGATCCTTGTTGGTTTGGAAATGGATCCGGAAACGATTGCCGGTGGGTTTTTGCACGATGTGGTAGAGGATACAACGATTACGCTTGATCAAATTGAAGAAGCGTTCAATCATGAAGTCGCCATGCTTGTTGATGGTGTAACGAAGCTTGGCAAAATAAAATATAAATCAAAAGAAGCACTTCAAGCCGAAAATCACCGTAAAATGTTCGTAGCCATGGCAAAGGATATACGTGTTATTCTAATCAAATTGGCGGATCGGCTGCATAATATGCGGACATTAAAGCATTTAAAACCGGAAAAACAGCGTCGTATCTCGAATGAAACGCTGGAAATTTTCGCACCGTTGGCCCATCGATTAGGAATATCTACCATTAAGTGGGAGCTGGAAGATACTGCTTTACGTTACTTAAATCCGCAGCAATATTATCGGATCGTTCAATTAATGCGGCAAAAAAGAGACGAACGTGAAAAGTATGTCAAAGAAGTAATGGATGAGGTGAATGAACAGCTGGAGGATGTGCATATTAAAGCGAATATTTCCGGCAGACCCAAACACCTGTATAGTATTTACCGAAAAATGGTTAAACAAAACAAACAATTTAACGAAATTTATGATTTGCTTGCCGTCCGTATCATTGTAAATAGTATTAAGGATTGTTATGCAGTATTGGGTATTATTCATACCTGTTGGAAACCTATGCCGGGCAGATTCAAAGATTACATTGCCATGCCCAAGCCAAATCTATATCAGTCATTACACACAACGGTTATCGGGCCAAAAGGAGATCCGTTGGAAGTACAAATACGAACGAAAGAAATGCACGAAATAGCTGAATATGGTATTGCTGCACATTGGGCCTATAAGGAAGGCAAACAGGTAAACAAAAATAAACAGTCATTTGAAAAAAAATTAACCTGGTTCCGGGAAATTCTCGAGTGGCAAAATGAAGCGCATGATGCCGAGGAGTTCATGGAATCCTTAAAGGTCGATTTGTTTTCGGACATGGTATATGTTTTTACCCCAAAAGGAGACGTTATTGAATTGCCATCTGGTTCTGTTCCGCTGGATTTTGCCTATAAAATCCATACAGAAATCGGCAACCAGACAATTGGTGCAAAGGTTAACGGGAAAATGGAGCCGCTTGATTATCAGCTAAAAAACGGCGACATTGTTGAAGTGATGACTTCGAAACATTCCTATGGACCTTCACAAGACTGGCTAAAGGTTACCCAAACATCGCAGGCTAAAAACAAAATCAAACAGTTTTTTAAAAAGCAACGCCGGGATGAAAATATTGCCAAAGGAAAAGAATTAGTTGCCAAAGAAATTAAGGCATTGTCGTATGAGCCAAAGGATGTATTAACAACAGAAAATCTTCAACGTGTTTTTGAAAAATTTAATTTCGCGAATGAAGATGATATGTATGCTGCAGTTGGTTATCAGGGGATAACGGCAGCACTCATTGCAACACGGCTGACGGATAAACTGCGGAAAGAAAAACAAAAGGAGCAGGAACTTTCGCAGACACTTGAAGAGGTGAAAGCGGATGTAAACCAGAAGAAGCCTGCACGCAAACGGGATTCAGGTGTCAAGGTAGAAGGCGTCGATAATGTCTTAGTGCGGTTGTCCAAATGCTGTAATCCGGTTCCGGGTGATCCGATAGTCGGTTATATTACGAAAGGTCGCGGTGTCTCTGTTCATCGTGCAGATTGTCCCAATGTACAGACAGAGGAAGCGAAACAACGTTACTTGCATGTGGAATGGGAAAATCATCAGGTAGACAAAAAGCAGTATCATGTGGATTTGGAGATATCCGGATATGATCGACGAGGCTTGTTAAATGAAGTATTACAGGCAATCAATGAAACAAAAACCAATATTACACAGGTTAATGGTGGCTCAGACCGCAACAAAATAGCTAACTTTACCATTACCATTTTGGTCCATAATACAGCTCATTTACGGAAAATTGTCGAACGAATTAAACAAATCAAAGATATTTATACAGTGACTCGAACATTACAATAGGTGAAGTAAAGTGTTCCAGGTCGGACTTTTGGAACATCTTTGCAAAAGGGGGAGCACAATCGTTGAAGGCTGTAGTTCAACTGGCACATCGAGCGAGTGTCTCGGTGAATAGAGAAATAATTGGCGAAATAAAAGAAGGGTTGGTCGTTTTCCTGGGGGTGACCCACGGGGACACAAAGGCAGATGCTGAATATCTCGTTCGTAAAATTGTTCATATGCGTATCTTTGAAGATGAAGATGGAAAAATGAATAAATCGCTAAAGGATGTTTCCGGCGGGTTACTGTCGATATCCCAATTTACCTTATACGGAGATACGAGAAAGGGAAGAAGACCTAATTTCATGCAAGCGGCAAAACCGGATCAGGCAAACGAGCTATATCATTATTTTAATGAGCTTGCAGGTGCAGAAGGTGTTCTCGTTGCCACTGGTCAATTTGGTGCAATGATGGATGTATCATTTACCAACCCCGGCCCTGTAACCATGATTATTGATAGCAAAGACAGGTAGCAAAGGGATGATGGTGGTAACGCTATTCCTTTGCTCAAGGATCAATCGGTTGCGTGTTCTTTTGAGAAAAATGTAAGTAATCCTTTCGTGATTCCGTCAACCATCAGCTGCTGGTAGTTTTTGTCCAGGAGCTTTTGTTCTGTTTCTTGATTGGATAAAAACCCTAGTTCCAAAAGAATGGCAGGTTTTATGTTATCCCTAAGGACCTGAAAGTCAGCAAAGGAAATTCCTCGGTCATTCGCCTTTGTTTCCCCAATAATGTTTGTTTGTACTACTTCAGCCAGCTGTTTGTTTGCTTTATCATAATAAAAAGTACTAATCCCTGTTACTTCAGGCAACTCTTGTACACTGTTATAATGAATGCTGATGAAAGCATCTGTTTCATTCATATTGGCAAGATTCGCCCGGGTTGCCAACGTTATATAATCATCATGTTCCCTGGTCATGATAACGTCTGCACCTATTGTAGTTAGGATCTTTTTTAATAATGAGGCAGTTTCATATGTCAGGTCTTTTTCAAAAACTCCGGAAGTACTAATAGCCCCCGTATCCGTTCCGCCATGACCCGCATCAATTACGATCGTTTTGTTCCTCATTCGTTCATCTGTCTGTGAAGGATTATCGTTTGTGATTTTCGGTGATGGCTCATTGGTATTCATGTCAGTTTCTTGTTTGCTTGTTTCTATTCGATAAAAATAAATAATAAAGGCTAAACCGCAAACAATTCCAAAACAAAACACAAGCTTTAACCAAGTGCGCAAGTAGATTCCTCCTTGTTTAAGCTGTTAGTATGCCATTTTCATTCATAAAAAATGCATTAATCGGCAAAACTAATTGCAGGAGGAATGAGTATGCGATATGCCGATAAGCATTGGAATGCACAACAGAACAAAGATATATATGGAGTGGATCTTCATCGGTTCATGGAGTTGGAGAATAGTTTGAACCATCTGGAAATAGCCCAGGAGTTGGGAATTTCACTAGGTGAGGTAAAAATGTTAAAGAAGAAGATCATTCGCGCTTGACTTTCTATTTCACACCGCTTATGATTATAATCATTCGAAACAATATCGGAGCATGAATTCGTGATTTACGGACAATTTCTAATTAATACACACCGCTCGAGGGAAAGAGTAATTGAAAACCAGGTGAACAGAGAGAAAATGCCAGTGGCTGAAAGCATTTTTACATGATGGTCCAATGAAAGACATTCCTTAGGTTCGGTATCGAAATGAATAAATCCGTTCGGCCAAATATGATATAAAATTGATATATGGTGAAAAGACAGGATTTATTTAGTAGGTATGGACGTTTTGCAGGCGTTAACTGTGAAAGGTGGATGCATAGGTTTGCATCAATCAGGGTGGCAACGCGGGTTAGCTCTCGTCCCTTTTATTTAGGGACGGGGGTTTTTATATTATGTCAGGATTTGGAGGTATAACCATGAGTATGAAAGCACCGAGGGGAACAAACGATATTCTTCCTGAAGATGCAAAGAAATGGCAATACGTTGAAAAGGTAATCAAAAACATTTGTGATCGATTCCATTATGAGGAAATTCGTACGCCATTATTTGAACATACCGAGGTATTCCAACGCGGGGTTGGTGATACTACCGATATTGTGCAAAAAGAAATGTATACGTTTCTTGACCGGGGCGGGCGAAGTATCACTTTACGTCCGGAGGGTACAGCAGCAGTCGTACGAGCATTTGTTGAGCACAAACTATATGGTTCAGCAATCCAACCGGTAAAATTATTTTATTTTATGCAAATGTTTCGTTATGAACGGCCACAGCAAGGTCGGATGCGGCAATTAAATCAATTTGGTGTAGAGGTACTTGGCAGTGCTGATCCAGCAGTTGATGCCGAGGTGATATCACTGGCCATGACTTGTTACCAGGAGCTTGGATTAACATCGCTTAAGCTGGTTATCAATAGTTTAGGGGATAAGGAGAGTCGCGATCATTATCGACAAGCGTTAGTTGATCATTTCACACCACATAAGGATGAACTTTGCACAGATTGTCAAACACGCCTGACCCAAAATCCATTACGCATTCTGGACTGTAAGAAAGATCGGGATCACCCGGCAATGAAAACAGCCCCGTCCATACTTGATTATTTAAATGAGGAGTCGGCAACTTATTTTGAACAGTTGAAAGACTACTTAACAAGAATGGGAATTTCATACACGGTTGATAAAAATCTTGTTCGCGGATTGGATTATTACAATCATACTGCATTTGAAATTATGAGTGATGCAGAAGGATTTGGTGCGATTACAACATTATGTGGTGGCGGCAGATATAACGGCCTTACCGAGGAATTAGGCGGACCTGATACACCGGGAATTGGTTTCGGTATGGGGCTTGAGCGATTGCTGCTGGCGATGGAGGCGGAACACATCGAGATTCCCATTGATAATGATTTGGATTGTTATCTTGTTGCGGTTGGGGATCAGCCTAAAAAACAGGCAGTTTCACTTGCTCATGAGCTAAGGAAACAAGGAATCCAGGTGGATCAGGATTATCAAGGGCGAAAAATGAAAGCACAATTAAAATCTGCTGACAGGTTGCACGCAAAATTTGTTCTGATTCTTGGAGAAGAAGAATTGGCAAAGCAGGTGATAACGGTTAAAACAATGAAAACCGGTGATCAACAAGAAATTGCACTTTCCCGGTTAGCTGACGAAATGAAAGATTTGCTTGAGGGAGGAAGTAACTAATGCATGAACGGGTTCAAGCAGGTACATTAACAGAGAAGCATATAAATTTTGATATTTTATTGAAAGGCTGGGTACAAAAACGACGGGATCTGGGTGGTTTAATCTTTATTGACTTACGGGATCGTTCAGGTATTGTTCAGGTTGTGTTCAATCCCGCAGTTTCTCAGGATGCACTCGCCGTTGCAGAGGATGTACGTAATGAATATGTAGTTGAAATAACAGGAAAAGTAGTAAAACGGGATGAATCAACGGTAAATGAGGCGATGGCAACCGGGCATATTGAGGTCCTTGCCTCCAGCCTGGTTGTGCTAAATAAGGCGAAAAACCCACCATTTATGATTCAGGATGAGACAGATGTGAGTGAGGATTTACGCCTGAAGTATCGGTATTTGGATTTACGCAGGAATACATTGCAAAAGACTTTTAAGCTAAGGCATCAGACAACTCAGACAGTAAGGAACTTTTTGAACGATGAAGGTTTTTTGGAAATGGAGACACCTATTTTAACCAAGAGTACACCAGAGGGGGCTCGAGATTATTTAGTACCAAGCAGGGTACATCCAGGCGAATTTTATGCTTTGCCGCAATCACCACAGTTGTTCAAACAATTAATCATGATGTCCGGGTTTGAAAAATATTATCAAATTGCCCGCTGTTTTCGTGATGAGGATCTACGTGCGGACCGGCAGCCGGAGTTCACGCAAATTGATATTGAAACATCATTTATGTCAAGTGACGAAATTATGGAAATGACCGAGCGAATGATGAAAAAAGTAATGAAGGAAGTAAAAGGTCTGGACGTTTCGTTGCCTTTTCCCCGTTTATCTTATGATGAAGCAATGCAGCGTTATGGCTCGGATAAGCCAGATACAAGATTTGCGATGGAATTGATTCATGTATCTGATATTGTTCAGGATTCCTCTTTTGGTGTTTTCAAGCAGGCAATTGCCAATGGGGGAAAAGTATGTTTGTTAAATGTAAAGCAGCAGGCAAACAATTTTTCCAGAAAAGATATTGATAAACTGACTGAATTTGCCAAGATCTATAATGCCAAAGGATTAGCCTGGCTCAAGCTGGAAAACGATGGAGTCAAAGGACCAATTGCCAAATTTTTATCTGATGCTGAAAAACAAAATCTAATCAATCGGGCAGAAGCGACTGAAGGGGACTTACTGTTATTTTGCGCTGATAAGACAAGCATTGTTTATGACAGTCTTGGTGCATTACGATTGAAGCTGGGCAAGGA